>CAYMEG010000001.1:0-17828 GCA_964389535.1 uncultured archaeon
AAGGGATCAGTTGTACGTTTATGATTACGGACAGGGGTATCGAACCTTAAATGATATTAGGAAATACTTAACAATATATTAGAACTAAGTTTTTGTTGGACTCTTCTTGTCACAGATAGATGCTTTGTCGAACAGACATCTGAGGATTAGATTGTCACTCTTCTTTGGCAAGTTAAAGTTATGAGAATAGTTCTTTTTCATCATGAAATTAAAATAATATACAATTCCTTTTAGAAATTTTTGTGTTTTATATGTGATTATCTAAAAATTATTCGACAAAACACAGATAAAAAATTTAAAAATTTAAAATCATCTTTATGACAAACTATGGATGTTGAGCTCGTTGAGGGTTTGAAAAAGCTCAAGACAGGAGCTATGGTTAATCTAATTTCAGTTGTACTGATATTGATTTCGGTCGTACTCATATTTAGCAGTGTAGATATGGCTAATCCCGAAAATCTACAGGCGTTTCTGATAGCTGTAAGTGCTATGGGATCCTTCATAGCACTCATGGTGGTCGCCGTTATTCTGGGTATAGTCGGGTTCGTGATGTACTTTATAGCTACCGGGCACCTAAAGAGATACGATTCAAAACTTGGCATTGGAAGGTGGGGTATGCTTCTTCAGGTAATTGGACTGATTCTGATATTCATACCACTACTGCTGTTGATTGCAATCGCCAGCTCTCGTCCTGATGCAACCGTTGGAGGGGCGATCTTTGCATCGTTTGGTTTGCTGTTTGTCGGTGGATTGCTGATAATTGTGGGGGCGATACTGTTCGGTATAATGCTAATGAGGCTTGGAGAAGATCCAAACGTCGAATCTGGATTCAAAACTGCCGGAGTAATATATTTAATAAGAATAATACTCAGCTTCATAGCCAGGGCTATCGAAGAGATCCTTGGTATAGTTACCACTATACTGATCTACGTGAACGCTAAAAATAGCCTTAAAAAGCTTAGACTTTCATAAAGAAAGATTTAACAAATGGCTTATCGGAGAGAATAGACTCGGAGGTTCATCTCATGTTCGAGAATTTAAAGTCTTTTTCTCCCGCAACAGAAATCGAATTGATCTGTAAAACATGATCTAGACAGACTTGTGCATATCCAAACTCTCCCGTCATGCAAGCTGTTTCTTAAAATGATCTTCTTCATCGAATGGGTTCATGCTTTAGTTGTCAGTCAAAATCTGATGATCCCTTTGGCAAAATCTTTAAATATCTGATTGAGGTGACTAGATTTGCCGACGGCCATAGGGATCGGGGAAACACCCGGTCTCATTCCGAACCCGGAAGTTAAGCCCGATCCCGTTCCGCGTTGTACTGTGCTCCGAGAGGGCACGGGAAGCGCGGAAGCCGTCGGCAATTATTAAAAATCATAAAACATTAATACTTTCGTTTTGACCTAACTCCAATGAAGGTTGAAAAGATCATAGTTGTGTTTGTTGTTCTTTTAGGATTCTTTCTTCTGTTTGTGTCGTTGGTTTCGATGTATAACGATTTTTCAGCTGGAAGAACACTTGAGTACTATATTGCGGATATCTTCTTCTTCACCATCAGCCTACTCATAGTGGCTGGGGGTTTGAGATTGTACAAGAGGGTCATCGCATACGAGGCTCTCACGGAAATGGCGTTTGATGAAATATTATATGAAAAGCTTAAACCGATTCTCGAGCAGATAGCGTTCAGTACCGCTGAGTTGGACGAGCTGAAGACAAAACTCGATGCAATAGAGAGTGAGATCAGAAGTATCGAAGATAGAGTTTTGAAAGCTCCGGAGGTTCCAGCAGGTTCGATCGTTCTTCAAAAAGTTGCGTTTTATGTTAAAACGATAATGTTCACGTTGTTCTTCTTTGGCGTTTATCTGTTCATGATCAACTTCATAATTCCGTACGAATCGTTCTTATACGTTGTGTTATATCTAATTTGGTGGATATTTATAACAAGTGAATTCAAGCTGTTTGGCAAAACAGAAGCTTGGGTTGTGTTATGTATCCCAATACTAGTAGTTCCCTCGGCATCAATAGTCTTAAATGCACTCTTTGGAATCGCCACCGTTAGGATAGTAGTCTTTGCAACGGCAGTTCTTTACGCTTATCTCTACTACCTCTATGCAAGGAAAATTGCAGTTGCATCCAGTGATATGGATATCCTTTCAGAGAAAGCAAAGGAAATCCTAAGGAGGATCCTTAAGTAGCTTGGTATGTCAAAAAAGTTCATGATATTCTCTATCTCGAAAAGTTTTTAAATTGATTTCGTGCTATCATTCCTGCGGGTAATTGAATCAACAACTCACCGAACAAAAAATAGCTGTTGTGAGAGCATGACGTTAGATAAATTAGAGGAGAGAAAGGAACAATTAGAGAAGGAACTTCAGGAATATATAGAAAGGAGAGACCAACTAAATAAAGCCGCAAAGGAGTATAGGGCTAAGAGAGATCAGTTGAATCAGGAGGTAAAGGAGCTTATTGCCAAAGCTAAGGAGCTAAAGGTTAAGAGAGACGAATACAACGCAAAGGCTAAGGAATTAAAGGCTCAAAAGAATGAACTCTACAAAGAAATCGATGCCCTCTATAAGGAGCTTGATAAGCTCAGAAAGAGCATCGATAGGGGCGGAAGACCGCTTGGAGAGATTGAAAGGGAAATCAGAAGGCTTGAATTCAAGCAGCAAACGTCTGTTTTAACGATCGAAAAGGAGAGGATTTTGGTTGAGAGAATCGCAAGACTTAGGAGGGAGCTTGAGGAAAGGAAGCAGCAGCTTGAGAAGCATGAAGAGTTCAAGAGGTTAATCGCGAGGATCAGGGAGCTAAAGGCAAAGGTCAGGGAGATACATCAGGAGATGATGAAGTACGTTGAGGAGGCAGACAAGTATCACGAGGAGATGGTAAAGATATTCAGCGAGGTTGATCAGAAGAGAAAACTTGCAGATGAGATGCATGAAAAGTTCATTGAGAGCAGGAGAGAAGCTGATAGATGTCATGCGGAAATTCTTAGACTTAGAAGGGATATCAGGGATCTTGATAAGGTGATAAAGGCTTTGAAGGCGAGGATGGCAAAGAGCAAGGAGGAAAAGGAGAGAGAAGAACTCATCAAGAAGGCGAAAGAGATATACGAAATGTTCAAGAGAGGCGAGAAGATCGAAACAGAGGATCTGTTATTGCTACAGAGAGCCGGTTTGATTTAAGCATTAAAGATTTATTTTGGCTTACAGACTCTTATCTGTGCATGGGGATATAAGGTCGAGTGTACTTAGGATCATCGTTCTTCTTGTCGGAATCATCATATTTGGAACGTTAGCTTACCACATGGTTGAGGGTTGGCCACTCTTTGATTGTCTCTACATGACCGTCATAACGATTACGACGACCGGCTATAAAGAAGTAGGAGAAATGGGAATTTATGGGAAATTTTTATCTATGTTCTTAATGTTTTTTGGTGTCGGAATCTTCATGTACACAATCAACATCTTGGTTCCGGTTCTTGTTGAAAGGAGGATTAGAAGGTGGGAGAAGATGCTTGAAAAACTTAGAGATCACTACATAATCTGTGGATTTGGTTTGATGGGGAGGGAGGTAGCCAAGGAGCTCGATAAGGATAGGATCGTTGTAATCGACAGCGACATCAACAAGGTAAACACCGCAAGAGAGATGGGGTACATAGCGATCCATGGAGATGCAACAGATGAGACCATTCTTGAAAAAGCAGGAGTAAGAAGGGCTAAGGTTATAATCGGATGCATGACAGACGCTTGCAACGCTTTCGCCCTCCTCGCTGCAAAGGATCTGAATCCAAACATATATACGATCGCTGTTTTGAGAAATCCAGATGCTGAGACCAAGCTCAGAAGGGTCGGTGTTGACCTCATACTTTCACCGTACAGAGATGTTGCAAAGAAGGTGTTTGCCACTCTCATGAGACCTGCGACTATAGAGTTCATAGAGACGATAATGGGAAGAAGGGGGGATTCATTCATGCTCGAAAAGATAGTACTTGAGAAGGGGGAACTCATAGGAAAAACTTTAAAGGAGATCGATTTGAGAAGAAGGGTAGGATGCATGGTTGTGGCGATAGCGAGAAACGGCGAATTACTACTGCCTGATCCAAATATAAAGCTTGAGAGGGGAGATATTTTGTTCGTAATCGGAAAGGAAGAGAGTCTTAGAAAGCTTGATGAGCTGATATGAAGCTTAATCTTGAAGCGTACTTAAAGCTCAAAGCTGCCATAGATGAATTGATTGAAAGGTCAGAAAACGGTGCTGTGATAGTAGTTGAGGGTCTCAACGACGTAAAGGCTTTGAGGAGATTGGGCGTTAAAGGAGAGATCATCACATCATCAAATCATTCCAACGCTGAACTCGTCGATTTCATCGGGCATAGGGAAGTAATCATAATGACAGATTGGGATAAGAAGGGAGAATCTCTAAAGAACGATTTGGTTATGAAATTTTCTTCTTGGGGAGTTATTCCAGACGTTGAGATTAGGAGAAGAATATTCTCAATAGTTGGTAGGGAGATTACCGAGGTTGAGAATTTGGCTGAATTCATGTTTAAGCTTGAACGTAGCAAACAATTAATATCTTAAGATTAAACGCTTGGCATGATCAGCATAACAAAGATGGTAACTGGAGAAGCTACAGTTTCTGAAAGGATAACCTATGAAGGTGATGGAAGTTGTATTCCCAAAAAGCTTGTAGAGTTAAGCAAAAGTCTTAGGCCTATAGTGGTTTGGAATATTACCAGAGCCTGCAACCTCAAATGTATCCACTGTTACGCTTCAGCTGAGCCACATTCGGCTGGAGAACTTAATACTGATGAGTGCAAGAAGGTTGTAGATGATCTAGCCGAAATTAAGGTTCCTCTAATCTTGTTCAGCGGTGGTGAGCCCCTTCTTAGAAGGGACGTATTCGAGCTCGCGAGCTACGCAACATCTAAAGGTGTTAAATGTGCTCTATCGACGAACGGAACACTGATAACGCCGGAAATTGCTGAAAGAATTAAGGAAGCTGGATTCGTCTATGTCGGGGTTAGCATAGACGGTATGCCTGAAACGAACGATAGATTTAGAGGTGTAGAAGGAGCCTTTGAAAAAGCCTTCGAAGGTTTGATCAACGCTAGGGATGTCGGACTCTTAACAGGAATCAGATTCACCGTAACCAAGTTCAACATGAGGGACATCCCAGCTGTTATAGATCTACTCGCTGAAAACGATATCCCGAGGTTCTGCCTTTATCATTTGGTTCCTTCTGGAAGGGCTGATTTCAGCTACGATATAAGCTTAAAGGAAAGAAGGGAACTAATCGACTGGTTATTTGATAAGACTATCGAGTTGCACGATGAAGGCTGTAAGACTGAAATTCTGACAGTTGACAACCCATGCGATGGAGTTTACATCTGCCTGAAGCTTAAGGAGATCGATGAGGATTTAGCATTTAAGGCGTTCGAGTTTTTGAAGTATAGGGGTGGAGATAGAAGCGGATCTCAGCTTGCAAATATAGACATGTTCGGTAATGTCCACCCAAATCAGTTCTGGTGGGATCATACATGTGGAAACGTTAAAGAAGAGAAGTTTAGCGAAATCTGGCTGAATCCAAAAGATGAACTTTTAACAATGCTTAGAAACAAACTGAAGTATCTTAGAGGTAGATGTGGAAGATGTGCTTATAAGGGTGTTTGTGGAGGCTTTAGACTTAGAGCTTTGAGAGCTGGCGATTTGTGGGGGGATGATCCAGACTGTTATTTGAGCGATGACGAAATTAGATATAATGTGTTTTTATAAAATTATAAGTTCATGATCTTCCCAGATGGCCGCAAAAAGTTAAATACATCGTCGGATTTTTTAAATTATCATGATAGACGAGGATGCTCCACTTCCTGAGGTTAACATAGGATTGGTTGGTCACGTTGATCACGGTAAAACTACACTTGTTGCCGCTTTGAGTGGTGTGTGGACAGATAGGCACAGTGAAGAAATCAAGAGAGGTATTACGATCAGATTGGGTTATGCGGATGCAACATTTAGGAGATGTCCAGAGTGCGAGCCTCCTCAAGCCTATACGACCGAAAGGATCTGCCCGATTCATGGAGTAAAGACGGAAGTATTGAGAACTGTGAGCTTCGTAGATAGCCCGGGACATGAGATGCTGATGGCTACGATGCTAAGCGGCGCTGCTCTGATGGACGGTGCGATTTTAGTTATTGCAGCCAATGAAAAGTGCCCAAGGCCACAGACTAAAGAGCATCTAATGGCTTTGGAGATCATAGGTGTTGATAAGATAGTGATAGCTCAGAATAAGATAGATACAGTCCCAAAGGAGAGGATAATCGAAAACTATCACGAAATCAGGGAGTTCATAAAGGGAACCATAGCCGAGAATGCCCCAATAATTCCGATCTCTGCTCAACAGAAGATAAACATCGATGCTCTCATTGAAGCAATAGAGGAGACAATACCTACTCCAGAGAGGGATTTAAACTCCCCTCCCTTGATGCACATAGCGAGAAGCTTCGATGTTAATAAACCCGGTACAAAGCCTGAGAATTTGATAGGTGGTGTTGTGGGAGGCTCTTTGGCTAAGGGTAAGCTTAAAGTTGGAGATGAGATTGAAATAAAGCCGGGTATAAAGGATGAAAGGGGTAATTGGCAACCGCTCTATTCTGAAGTTGTCAGCATAATGGCTTCCGGCAGGATGGTTGAGGAAGCAACGCCTGGTGGATTGATAGGAGTTTCAACGAAGCTCGATCCAGCCTTGACCAAGAGCGATGGTTTGGTTGGAAATGTACTCGGATTGCCGGATAAGTTACCGGATGTACTCATGGAGTTTACGATGGATGTTCAGTTGCTCGAAAGAGTAGTTGGAGTTGAGAAGGAAATTAAGGTCGAGAAGATAAAGATGAACGAACCTCTTATGCTTGTAATTGGGACTGCAGTAACTTTGGGAATCGTAACATCAGTTAGAGATGGTATCGTCGAAGTTAAGCTCAAAAGGCCGGTATGTGCTGAAAGTAGTTGGAGGGTTGCCATAAGTAGAAGGGTAGGAGGAAGATGGAGGCTGATAGGTGCAGGAACGATAAGATAAGGTGTGCAGTTTTGGATACAAACGTTTTGATGTACATATACACGGAAAAGGTCGACGTATTTACTCAGCTTAGAGAGTTGGGCTTTAGCAAGTTCATAATTCCGTCAAAAGTCGTTCAAGAACTTAAGAATCTGTCGATATCCCTAACCGGTAAAGATAGACAGGCGGCAAGATTTGCACTGAGCTTGATCGAAAGATTCTGCGAGGTTGTTGACATCGAAGCCGTTGGAACTGACATAGCGTTGCTTGAAGCTGCCAAGAGATTCGGTTGTACTTTGATCACCAACGATAAGAGATTGAAAAAGAAAGCAAAGCAGGAAGGAATTCCGATAGGCTATCTGAGAGAGATGAAATACGTTGCGATTGAGTCGGAGGTTTATTAGATCCTTAACCTGTATCTCCGATCACCGATAATCTCAAACCTCCCTTTCCGAATAAACCTTCTAAAGCGCATATAATCAAGTATAATCAATAATCTCTCCTTTTCGGGATCTCTAGGTCTTCTTCTAGCTTCTCGTTTCAGATAGCATCTAATTCACATTTTTCCCTTCTTTTCTTCCAGTAGATCCTCTAACTTCATTTAAAATCTCCTCCACGTCCTCTTTAATCCTGTATAGCTCATCTAATGTTCCCTCTTTCTTGCATCTATCCTTAAGATACTTCTAATCTATTTTATCGTAATAAAGCAAAAATAATTCTTTAACCCATCTGCAGTCATCTTTAGACTTCCAGAAAACGCACGCGTTGAGTCTATCAACGATTAGATCTTCCTTTCCTATGACATGAACCTTAAACTCATCAACTTCGAACACCTCTATTTTATCCAAGCTACCAGCAAGTGCGGTATCTGGAAATTCTACGATCATCTCCAAATCCTCGTTGATTCAAAACCTTCCAAATTTTTTAAACCCAAGCATTTCCAAAATTTCTCCGGCAAGCTTCCGATCTGAACAGACCAAATCCACATCAGATGTGGAGTATCCACCTAAAGTATAAAGTTCGAGAGCATTTCCACCGATAAGAATGGGAATTACATTTTTTTTCTCAAGTTCTCTCGTTAAAATACCCACAAGCCTTCGCTTTAAGGGATTTTTAAGGCTTTTTAATATTTTAACGTAATCTTGCATTGGATACCGTTAGGTTTAGGAGGTATTAGTTTTTGCTTTGGTTAACGGTAATCAGGATGAGCTGAGAAAAATAAAGTCATGGTAAGAAGTCTTCTGGCTTTGGAAGCTCTAACTTCATTCCCTTCCTCTTTCTGACCTCCATTATGAAGTTGTCAAGCAACGTCTGTGGAACCTGCTCGAATCCAGCATGCTCGACGCTCCACATAGCTTTGCCGGCTGTAGCCGATCTAATGGCTCCAGCGAATCCAAACATCTCCTTGACCGGAGCCTTAGCAACGATTGTAACCAGATCTCCCTCAGTCCTCATCTCTAATATCTGCCCTCTTCTGCCTTGGATCTCCCTCGTGACGTTTCCGAGCATATCCTGTGGTACCGTTATGAACACCTTCTGGTAAGGTTCGAGCAACGTTGGATTCGCCTGTAGCATCGCTGCATAGATCGCACCCCTCACAGCCGGAATCACCTGAGCTGGCCCTCTGTGAACGGCATCTTCATGCAGCTTACAGTCGACGAGCTTAACCTTAACACCCATGCACGGTTCTTTGGCCAAAGGCCCGGCACTCATAGCTTCTCTGAATCCCTGAACGATCAGATCCATTGTCTCGTTCAAATACTGGATACCCTTGGTTACATCGCACAGTACGTTACCTTCGTAGTAGTCCACGATGCCAGCAGCCTCTTCCTTGCTCAAGCCAGCATCGATCAACTTCTTTCTAAGCTCCTTCTTGTCCGCCTTTCTTATGTCGATGTTCTCCTCCTTGAACAGCTTGATCACCTCCTGCGGCAGTGGCTCAACTACTATGTAGAACTTGTTGTGTCTGTTCGGCGATTTGCCTTCTACAACCGGTGAACTCATAGTTACGGTCTCTCTGAAAACTACAATCGGCGGTGATGTGATGACTTCGATACCCTTCTCTCTCCTTATCTTCTCAACCTTAACCTCTAAGTGCAGTTCTCCCATTCCGCTGATCAGATGCTCACCAGTTTCTTCATTGAGCGTAACGTGCAAGGTTGGATCTTCCTTGGCAAGTTGTCTCAGAACTTCGATGAGTTTCGGCAGATCTCTCGGATTCTTAGCCTCGATGGCCATCGTAACCACGGGCTCGCTTATGTGCTTGATCTCCTCAAACGGCTCAAAATCTTCAAGCGTTGAGCAAGTCGAACCGGCTACGGCATCCCTCAAACCTACAACTGCGACGATGTTTCCGGCCGGTATCTCTGGTACTTCGATCCTCTTCGGCCCCATGAAGAGTCCGACCGTCTGAATCCTGTTCTTGGTCTTTCTGTCGATTATGTAGAGCTCCATTCCCGGCTTGAGAGTTCCGCTGAATAGCCTACCTACGGCAACCTCTCCGGCGTGAGGATCTACGATGATCTTCGTGATCATCAGCGCTACTGGCCCCTTAGGATCACATTTTACCATCGCCTGTCCCTCTGGGCTGTTTATATCACCCTTCCAAATCGTCTTGATCCTCTCCTTCTGAGCTTCGATCGGGCTTGGGAGATGCCTTATAACCATATCCAAAACGACCTTATGCAGTGGTGATCTCTTTGAAAGCTCCCTCCAGTTATCATCCTTCAGATATCTGTAAACTTCCTTGAATCCAACGCCGGTCTCTCTCATCGCCGGAACGCTTACAGCCCACTTGTACAATGCTGAACCGAATGCTACACTTCCATCCTCAACTCTAATCATCCATTCCTTGTACTTCTCAGGTTTCATGGCTTTGATGAGCTTGTTTACCTCAAGAATTACGTTCATCAATCTTTCCTGCATCTGATCAGGTGTCAGCTCGAGTTCCTTGATAAGTCTGTCAACCTTGTTTATGAACAGAACAGGCTTAACGTTCTCCCTTAACGCCTGTCTTAGCACGGTTTCGGTCTGAGGCATCACACCCTCTACAGCATCTACCACTACTATAACTCCATCTACAGCCCTCATAGCCCTTGTCACGTCTCCTCCAAAGTCTACGTGGCCAGGAGTGTCGATGAGGTTGATTAAGTACTCCTTACCCTTGTACTCGTGAACCATCGAAACGTTGGCGGCGTTTATCGTGATACCTCTCTCCTTCTCCTGCTCATCGAAGTCCAAATAGAGTTGCTGTCCAGCCAATTCTTCGCTGATCATTCCAGCTCCAGCCAGTAGGTTATCACTCAGAGTAGTTTTACCGTGATCGATGTGGGCAACTATACCCATGTTTCTTATCTGCTCGGGTTTCCACATCAACTCTTTAATCTTATCGACCATCTTCTTCGCCCTTACCATAATCATCACCTCATATATAATTTATTAAATAAAAATAAGCATTAAAAAATGGTTACCTTGCGGACTTGGCTATCCTCTCTACTTCCTCCTTCTTGGCAACTGCATAGCTTCTCGAATCGTTGTTAGCAGCTGCGATGATCTCATCAGCCAAACACTCTGCAATACTCTTCTTCGACTTAAATGCAGCTAATCGAGCACCCTCCGCTATGTTCCTAAGCGCAACATCTACCCTTCTGAGCGATGATGTATCTACAGACTTTGGCACAGCTATACCACCGTACTTAAGTCTGACTACTTCCTCTCTTGGGCCAGCGTTTATTATCGCATCTACAAGTACTTGCAATGGATTTTTGCCGGTCTTCTTGTGAATTATCTCAAATGCCTCTCTGACGATATCGTAAGCCATGTGCTTCTTTCCGGTGTTCTTACCCTTTCTCATCACCTTGTTTATGAGCCTTTCAACTATGAACACGTTCTGCTTAGCAAATGGAGTCTTTGCATGTCTTCCGTGTGTGTGGATAACGTACCTCGGCTCCAAGCATATGTAGTTCTTCAATGCAGGATCCCTGATCTCAACTTCCTCGGGATCCCACTTTCCGAATACGAGTAACTCATCCTTCGTAAATCCGTACTTCATGGTATCACCTGATTGGCTTCTCCTTTCTACCTCTCACAAGCTCCTTCAAAGATACACCGTTGACCATTACTACCTTGTACCTCACTCCGGGAATGTCACCCATCGATCTACCCATCCTACCACCGATACCCTCGATTATAACCTCATCGTGCTCGTCGATGAAGTTTATGGCACCATCTCCTGGACAGAACGCGGTAACCTGCCTACCATTTTTGATCAGCTGAACCCTGACAGCTTTTCTGATGGCCGAGTTCGGCTGTCTCGCTTCGATACCTATCTTCTCAAGCACTATACCTCTCGCCTGCGGAGCACCTTCCAACGGGTCGGATTTTTCCTTAAGCTCAAGTACCCTTCTAACGTACCTCCTATCACTCCACCTGAACTTTTTTCTATTCTCTATCAGCTTCCTCGCAGCGAACAAACCTCTACCCATGATCGTCACCTCCTATCTCACTATTATATCATCGATATCGTGATGTCTTCTTGCCAACTCCTTAGCCTTATTAATATTTTTCCCACCCTTACCTATTATCAAACCCTTATATTGAGGATTTACACTGACTTGAGCTATCCTCCTACCTCCTCTTTCGATTATCTTAACGTTGACCTTGATGGGTTTAAAAATATTGGCTATAAACTCAACCGGATCATCAGAATGCTCGATGATCTCAATCTTCTTTCCTATGAGCTCTCTTGCCCTTTCAACGTTTATTCCTCCCCTTCCTATTGCAATACCCATATCTCCTTTCTTCACGACGAAGATGACCTTGTCCTCCTGCACGATGCAGTCCTTAACGCTTGCGCCAGTCAAACTTTCAAAAAGGGTTAGATAACGAATGCTCTCTGCCGAGAGCTTCACCTCCATAATACCAAACCTCAGCCTTGCAAGATTTCGGATTCACCGGCTTCGATTATTGCTAAAGCTGCGACGCTGAAAGGTTTACCGCATATCGCTCCAAGTTCCATGTTCGTTCCGTTGTAAACCAAAACTGGCACCTTGTTCTTGTTAACCTTATCAATCTTCTCCCTGATCTCCTTTGGACAGTTCATAGCCACTATGACCATCTTAGCTTCTCCCCTCTTCAAAGCCTTTATGGTTCTCTTACTTCCCAGATAAACCTTCCCAGTCTTTAGGGCTTTCCTCAGAGCCTTTTCCAGATCCACCTTCATCTCCTACCCCCCAACTTCATTACGAGTTCCACATCACCGGTTCCAAGCTTTATGGGCTGACCTACAATTATATTCTCAGTGATACCCTTCAACTCATCAACCTCACCCTTAACTGCAGCTTCAAGCAAATTATTTACAGTCATTTCGAATGCAGCCCTTGCAAGAATGCTCTGCTTCTCTCCAGCGACACCGTGTCTGCCGATTTGCCTAAGTTCTCCATCAGCGGTCATGACATCCGCCACTAGCATTATGTGCCTGATGTCTACTTCCAAACCCTGCTCCTCAAGTGTTGCCACAGCTTCCCTAATCACCGCATTCCTCGCAGCTTCTATACCGAGAACCTCGTATATTTCGTATATGTTGTTCGTCAGAGTCCTTGAGAAGTCTACGCCCTTCACCTTCATCACCTTCTTTAGGTTAGATCCTTCGGTGTACAGCACGTATTCGTCGCCCTCCTTTCTTATTATCACTCTTCTGATCTCTTTGATTCCCGCTATAACCTCCTTCTTGAGCTTGTCATATGTATCCATCAACTTCTTGTAGGGCTTTTCTTCATCTGGCGATATCTGAATTACAAGCTTTCCGTCCTCCTCGATCACCTCCATCTTGAGCTTCTTCTCAAGCTTCTTCTTGACTTCATTCAACGTTAGTCCCTTCCTCTCCAGTACCTTTGGATCTGGATTTATGATGATTCTTAGACGAGTTATGTCCGTCGTTACGTCTGCGATGTCGAGTATGTATGTAGCTTCAATTCTGTTTGCAACCTCTCTTGCCTTCTCTCTGCTCTTTGCATACTCTGGCAGTAACCTTATGGTCATCATCGGTGTTGAAGGATGTTTTCTAACGTCTAAGATTTCGATTAGTCTTGGCAAACCCAAAGTAACGTCGATTTCGGCTACTCCAGCGTAGTGGAACGTTCTCATCGTGTTGTGGGTAATTATACCTTCAGCTGTCGTGAAAGTCTCCAGTCCCTCAACTGAGAAGTCGTAGACATATCCGTCGTATTCTACCTCTTCAATCGAAACGATCTCATCCCAGACAACATCCGATTCCACACCCCTTCTCAAAATCTCAAGTTCCTTAACTTTAGCGTTACCAGCTAACTTCTCAAGCTTCCTTAGATGTCTCTGAAGTATTGATCTTCCAATCTTCTGCTTTCTTGTGAACTTTCTCGCTATATGTAACGGATATTCCAATTTTCTTGAAGCTTCGAGCAAAGCGTTTCCGATCGAAGGAATTACGTCTATGAGATCGTACGTCCTATCTTTATTAAGGGTGTTGACCAATTCTTCAAACCTCTTAGCTTTCTCTGGAATCGAAGAACCGATTTCTTTGGCGAACTTTTCAGCGTAGCGGTACGATATTTCCAGCCCGTATTGTCCTTTCATCTTCCTCTTAACGCTGAATATTCCAAACCTCGTCAGCAGAATCGTTATCCCATCGATCAAATCTTTTGAAGACGAATACACTCGGATGGTTTTTCTATCGACATTTACGCTTCCATCTCCGTCGAAGTACCCTTGCAGTAGCCCTTTAACGAACTCCTTATCAGCACTGAAAACGAATTCCGGAATTTTCTTGTCTTTGGCGTTCGTTCCGAAGTTTCTGGCGAACTCACTCAAAACTGCTGAGTATATCCTTATATCTTCGCTAGAAGCAAAGCCACTGGAATTCTCATATTCAGCGAAGCTCAAACCGAATTTATTTGCAACCGATCTTACGATCTTAAGAACTTCATCGTTCGTGTTTGAAATCGATATGAAGTGCTTTGTGGAGTAGCCATCGGCCAAATAAATTCCTAAGAAGTATCCGAGCTCGAAGTCCAGTTCGATCTCTCTCGGAATAGATTCACCGTTGATAGGCATAATGTAATCTCCAGCGATCGGATAGTTAACAAACTCTGAAAGGTCTATCGTGGAGATACAGTTGAGTGGCATATTCCTTATTACCGGAATTCTGTCTCCAACTCTCAGCTTTCTGCCTTCTATCGGAACTATGTCGTTATCCTTTCTGATCACGAACGAATGGTAAGGCGTAGCGGTGATAGTTCTTCCAGACCTCGTCCTAATTCTGATAAGCTTACCGCTGAATCTGTGCCTTATAACGCTCCTTATCCTCTTCCACCTGATCTTTTCATCCTTATCCAAGCTCAAAGCGTAGATATCAATGGGCAAATCGCAAATTTCGTGAATGCCTTCTTTGATACATCCGAACCTCTCTATACACTCATCTACGAAGTTACCTATCTCAACTATCTTTACGTTCTCTCCCTCCTTAACTATGACTTTCTCCTCATACGGCAGAGACATCTGTGTTCCGGGCTCTCCTATGGATTGAGCCGCAACTATGCCAGCAGCCTCTCCCGGTTCCATCAGATTCTTAAAATATGTTTCAACACATCTTTCGATTATCTTCTTTGCAATTTTCTCATCTGCTTTGATCTCCTCAAGTTTCTTCTTTATCTCCTTTTTAATTTTTAAAGGAAGGGGAACGTCTTTAAGCAGATCATCGTAATTCATAAAGGATCACCTCCTCTCTTCAGCCAAAACCTCCTTAACGATTCTATCGATATCGACGGCCTTACCTCTAAAACTCTTCATCGGATCGACTCCATCCTCACCGTATCTGAACTGCACAAGCGTTCCAGAAGTCTGCTCTTTAACCGTTCCATCATATTCAACTTTCAGGTCTTGCAGAGCGTTGATGAGTCTCCTCTGCAGGTAACCTGACTGCGATGTTCTAACGGCCGTATCAACCAAACCCTCCCTACCACCCATCGCATGGAAGAAGAACTCGATCGGGTTCAAACCTCTCTTGTAACTGCTCTCAACGAATCCCCTTGCCTTAGCGCTCAAATCGCCGGGCTTGAAGTGTGGTAATGTTCTGTTCGTGTAAGCGTAACCTCTCTTGATCCTCTCACCTCTCACGGACTGCTGTCCGATGCAGGCTGCCATCTGCGTCAGGTTGAGCATTGAACCCCTAGCACCACTCACGGCCATGATTACGGCCGGGTTATCGTAACCTAGGAACTTTCCAGCGATCTTACCGGCTTGATCTCTTGCCCTACCGAGTTCTCTCATGATCATCATCTCCAAAGTTTCTTCCAAGCTCCTACCCGGCATCGGCTCCAAGTTACCCTCTCTGTAAGCTTTGATCAACCCTTCTACTCTCTTTTCTGCCTCTCTGATAACCTCTTTTATCTGTTCTATAGCTTCTTCGGGGATATCTTCATCGTCGATGCCTATGGTGAAGCCTGTGAACATTATGGCTCTTATTGCAAGATGCGTCATCTGGTCTATGAACTCCTTCGCTTTATCTGTTCCATACTTCCTGACGATCTCGTCGATTATAACACCCTTGAAAGCTCCAACGGCTTTCTCATCGATAGTTCCCTTGATCAGTTCACCGTTCCTTATGATTACGTACGCATCGTATGGACACTCCTCCTTCTTACATTCATCACAGCCCTGACAGATCTCAGCCTTAAATTCGAGTGTGATGTCTGGCAAAATGAGGCTGAATATCTGCTTTCCTGTCCAGTACTCCTTTCCGTTTTCAACGTATTTGGGTGGTGGCAGCTTCTTGATGTTCAGAGGTCTTATGAGTATCATAACTTCCTCCTTCGTGAACTTCCTCTCTCCCCTCGTAAGCAGATATAGGCCGGATATGTGATCATGGATACCTCCTATTATGGGCCCACCAAATCTTGGCGATAGTATGTGCTCCTGAACGGCCATCAAAATCTTAGCCTCAGCCTGTGCCTCTAAGCTCTGAGGAACGTGAAGGTTCATCTCATCTCCATCGAAATCGGCGTTGTAAGGCGGACAAACGGCCGGATTTAGCCTGAAGGTCTTGTAAGGCAGAACTCTGACGTAGTGTGCCATGATGCTCATTCTGTGCAGTGAAGGCTGTCTGTTGAAAAGAACTATATCCCTATCCTTGAGTTGCCTCTCCACAATCCAGCCAGGTTCGATCTCCTCAGCCAGCTTCTCCCTGTTTGTATCCATAACTCTGATCCTTCTGCCATCTGGCCTGATTACGTAGTTCGCTTTTGGATGCTCGGTTCTCAGAATGTACTCTCTTGCCTCGTCTATGTTCCTCTCCGTCACATACAACGGAACAGTAAGTTCCTCAGCTATTACCTTTGGAACTCCAACTTCATTTATGCTCAAGCATGGATCTGGACTTATGACGGTTCTTGCGGAGAAGTTCACCCTCTTACCAGACAAAGACCCTCTGAATCTACCTTCCTTACCCTTTAGCCTTTGAGCAAGGGTTTTAAGGGGTCTTCCACTCCTATGCCTCGCTGGAGGTATACCACTTACCTCGTTGTCCAAATACGTTGTTACGTGATACTGTAGCAGTTCCCAAAGATCCTCCAAAATCAGCTGAGGAGCTCCAGCTTCCTTGTTCTCCAAAAACCTCTGGTTGATTCTGATGATGTCTACGAGCTTATGCGTGAGGTCGTCCTCACTCCTCTGGCCGGTCTCCAAGATTATGGAAGGTCTAACCGTAACTGGCGGAACGGGCAAAACTGTAAGCACAAACCACTCTGGCCTGACAGCCTTCGGATTCAAGCCCAAAGCTGGAAGATCTTCATCGGGAATCTTTTCGAGTCTCTCCCTGATATCTTTGGGTGTTAGCCTGTGCTCACCTTCATAGTAGAACGTCGGCTTCTCAAACTTGATCTCTATCTGTTCAGCCCCACAATGAGGACATTTCTTCACGGCTTTAGCCCTTCTGTAAACCTCCTTTACGATCTCTTCGTAATCCTGGCCCAGCTTCTTTCTCTTCTCTATTTCTTCGATGAACTTGTCTCTGATCTTATCCTTAAGCAGGAGTCTTCCACATTCCCTGCAGGTTGCGTTCAAAAGTTTAGCTATGAGCTTAGCGTAACCGACGTGGATGACTGGAGCGGCCAACTCTATGTGTCCGAAGTGTCCCGGACATTCACCAGCCTTACCACCGCAGGTCTTACATCTCAAACCCGGATCGATTACACCCAACCTTAGATCCATTAGACCTCCGTCAATGGGAAATCCGTCATCGTCGTAAGTTTCTGGAGTTATGATCTTTGCCACACTCATCCTTCTAATTTCCTGAGGACTCAAAACCTCAAATTTGATGGCCTTAATCCTTTTGGGAATCATAATCCCACCTCAAGCCTTATCTCCCAAGATTATTCTTGGAGCTATCATCATCGATTTGAGTTCATCCAAAAGCAGCTTGAACGCATAACTCATCTCAACCTTATGTATGTTGCTGTCGTCATCACAAACATGACAGTAAGCTACTCCCCTTCTGTAATCGAACGTAGCTATGTGTCCGCAGTTTCCGCAGACGTACACTTCGATCTTGTCAGATTCCTCAAGCAACCTATCCTTAAGCAGTAAAGCCGCTCCGTGTCCTATAAGTACATCTCTCTCCATCTCTCCGAATCTTAGGCCACCTTTCCTCGCTCTACCTTCTGTGGGTTGTCTTGTGAGGATCTGCACCGGCCCCCTGCTCCTTGCATGGATCTTGCTCGAAACCATGTGGTAGAGCTTCTGGT
>CAYMEG010000001.1:17928-23628 GCA_964389535.1 uncultured archaeon
GGCCCCCTGCTCCTTGCATGGATCTTGCTCGAAACCATGTGGTAGAGCTTCTGGTAATAGATCACACCAACGAAGATGTCTACGACATACCTCTTTCCGGTAATTCCATCGTACATGACTTCCTTACCAGTGTGAACGAATCCGAACTTCTCCAAAGCTTTTCTCAGATCCCATTCCATCTCTCCATGAAAGATCGTTCCATCGATTCTTCTTCCTTCCAAACAACCTACCTTTCCTCCGATCATCTCCAAAACGTGTCCTACAGTCATCCTCGATGGAATCGCATGCGGGTTGATTATCATATCTGGCACAATTCCAGATTCAGTCCAAGGCATGTCCTCTTCCGGCACGATCAAACCGATCACACCCTTCTGTCCATGCCTTGAAGCGAATTTATCTCCAAGTTCTGGAATTCTTAGATCCCTAACCCTGACCTTGGCAAGCTTTGAACCGCTTTCCGATTGCATCAAGAAGACCGCATCTACGATACCCTTTTCGTTGCTCCTCATGCAGACAGAAGTTTCTCTCCTCTTCTGTGGGCTTATGCCCAACTTCGGCTCCTCAAGGAACCTCGGCGGTGAAGTCTTTCCAATCAGAACATCATCTGGGCCGACTTCGGTTTCTGGAAATACTAATCCATCCTCATCCAAGTGCATGTAAGCCTCGGCACCTCTGTAGCCGGAAACGTCAGCTGGAGGTATTTCGAATTTATCTTCTTGCCCACCGGGATATCTTATCTCTTCAGCCTCATAAGTTCTGAAGAAGTGTGATCTTGCCAGACCTCTGTCTATGCTTCCCTTGTTAAAGATGAGGGCGTCTTCGATGTTGTACCCTTCGTAGCTCAAAACAGCAACAACGAAGTTCTGCCCTGAGGGTCTCTCATCGTACTTGATCTCCTTCTGCGTATCTGTGGTTACGATCGGGATCTGAGGATAGTGCAAAAGATGACCTCTGGTATCTGCCCTCCATGCTAAGTTGGCGTAGGGCAATCCCAAACTCTGCTTGATCATCGCCGCACCCATAGTGTTTCTCGGAGATGCGTTGTGCTCTGGATACGGAATCGAACCCAGGCATATCCCAGCAATTAATGCTGGATCCAACTCAAGATGGGTGTGCTCTGGAGTCAGTTCCTCCTCATTAACTGCTATGTAAGCATTTTCCTCTTCTTCAGCATCTAGGAATTCTATCTTTCCCTGCTTCACCAGATCGTCAAAAGTTATTTCTCCCCTCTTAAGCTTCTCGATATCTTCTTCGGTTACGAGCGGTTTTCCATCCTTAACTACGATGAGGGGTCTTCTAGCCCTTCCAGCATCCGTGTTTATCCTAACCTCATTTGAATCTGGATAGTAAGCGACGTTAACCTGAATTGAGATCTTACCTTGCCTTCTCAATTCTCTTATCTGTTCAGCCAACTTTGCTCCATCCTCATGAAAACCTATCAAGGCTCCGTTAACGTAAACCCTACACTTCCTCTCCACTTCAACCACCCCTTATAGGTTCGACACCCAAGTTGAACAGGATCCTCTTAACCTCATCCTCATTAGTTCCAACACTAACCTCTGCGTATTGAGCGAAGTTCTTAACCAGACCACAGTTCGGCCCTTCGGGGGTTTCGTTCGGGCAGACTCTACCCCACTGGGTCGGATGGAGATCTCTCGCCTCGAAATGAGGCTGTGATCTTGAAAGCGGAGATATAACTCTCCTCAAATGGGAGAGTACGGACATGTAGTTGTGTCTGTCGATAAGCTGGGAAACACCGGTCCTTCCTCCAACCCAGTTTCCGGTTGCCATGGGATGCATTATCCTGTCAGTAAGAACGTCAGCCCTAACTGCTGTTGACATCTTAAGCAGTCTTCCTCTAGCTTTGGCTCTCTCAAGCTGATACTTGACATCCTTAATTAGCCTGAGCAAAGCTACTCTGAATATCTCCTCCATCAGATCCCCAGCCAACTTCAACCTCTTGTTTGCGTAGTGATCTTTGTCGTCTTCCCTCCTCAATCCTAAGTGAAGTTCAAATACCATCTCAGCCATCCTCGCTAAGAAGAAAGCTTTAGCTCTCCTAGCCTCAGGTTCAACGCCCAAATGTGGTAGGAAGTACTGGTCAAGAACTTGGTTAGCTCTTTGAATTCTGTACTCTCTGCTCTGCCCCGGGGCAACTCTTCTTCCAATGTACTCTATAGCTTCCTCCTGCGTTTCAACCTCGGCAACCTCAACGTTTTCGAGCATGAACTTCATGATCTCTGGGTTAGTGCTAACCATCTCAACTATCTCCTGATCTGTCTCAACACCCAAAGCCTTCATCAAAACGATAAATTGAATCGGTTTGGGCAACTGTGGAAACGTAACCTCCAGTATGTTACCCTTAGTTCTCTCAACAACCACCAATGCTCTATAACCTGCCCTTTGGCTGAAGCACTTTGCAACTTCAACCTCCTCTCCGTATCTCTCTTCCTTCTCAAGTAGGATCTTATTTGGAGCGAGATCTTCGAGCGTCATCAGCGCCCTCTCGCTGCCGTTTATTATGAAGTAACCTCCCGGATCGAGTGGATCTTCTCCAACCTTCGTCACATCATCGACATTATTCAAATTGCAGGCTTTAGATTTCAGCATTATCGGAAGCATACCGATTTCAACGACCTCCTCCTCCAACTCTCTGCCCTCATCTATGATCTGAGCCTCTAAGTAAATGGGAGCGGCATAAGTTAGATTTCTTAATCTTGCTTCAGCTGGAAAGAGTTTTCTCCTTGAACCATCAGCTTCTTTAACTATGGGTTTACCTACCCAGATCTTTCCAAGTCTTACGTAGGTGTCTGGGATGTCAAGTTCAATTATCCTTTGTTCGTCGATAACCCTCTGCAAACCTTCATCTAGGAATCTGTTAAACGAATCTATCTGATGCCTGACAAGTCTGTCATGGGTAAAGTAGGCTCTAGCCAAAACCCTTCTATCTAGCATGACCACCACCTAAAGCAAGCTAAGTTAAAAGCTTGGTAATTTAAAGTTATTCGTCCAAAATTGTCGCATTTCATAATTTTATATTTCTTCCTCTTCTTCAACCTCCTCTTCAACCTCTTCCCTTTCCTCCTTTATAAACTTGGAAGACTTTATTGAAGGGGGAATAACAAGCCTATAAGCTATTGAAACACCAGCCGTTGGACTCTCTCTAATTATTCTCACTATATCTCCCACTTTAGCCCCGATCTCCTTAGCTATGGGATCATCCGCCCTGATCTTTGGAAGTTGCTCCGGTCTAACTCCCAACGTCCTCAAGACTTCCTCAGCTTCCTCCTTACTTAAAACCTCGTGCTTTGGTACAAGTATGTGATCCTGCAATCTAATCTTCATATCTACCACCGAATAGTATTAGGGTATTAGCGGGCTCGACGGGATTTGAACCCGCGACCGACGGGTTAAAAGCCCGTCGCTCTACCTGGCTGAGCTACGAGCCCTCAGGCTAATGATGGCTATTCGATATAAATCTTTTTCGTGGGCCTTAAAGCTTTCTACCAAATTTTTATTAGGATCGTTCCCATGATATGGAATCGATCTCAATAGAAATGCTTAAATGCAGATTATGGTATCAGGCTTGTATGGTGAAGATAGGTGATGGATTTTGGATTGAGCAAAGCCATTAGGAATTGTAAGAAAAATGCGATAATCGCTGAGGTGAAGGTTTACTCTCCCAAATATGGAGATCTCCTCAGAGGGAGAGATCCAATCGGAATTTTGAGAGCTTACGAAAGAGCAGGAGCCGTAGGAATTTCCTACATCACCGAGCCAAAGTATTTTAACGGAAATTTTGAATTGTTCAGGAGGATTTGCAAAGAAACGGATCTACCAGTTTTAAGAAAAGATTTTATAACAAACAAAGAGGAAATTGAGAGAACGGCAGAAGCTGAAGCTTCAGCCGTTTTAATCATAGCTAGAATTTTAAAAGATAAAACCGCTGAGTTTGTAGATTTCGTGTTGGAACATGGGCTAGATTCTCTTGTTGAAGTTCATACCATCGAGGATCTCAAAATCGCAGTTGAAACGAATTCAACCATGATTGGAATAAACAACAGGGATATCGGTAGACTGGAGAGAGATGACGGAAACATCACGCTTACTCAGAAGTTGGCTCCTCTCATCCCAAATAAGTTTGTAAAGGTTAGTGAGAGTGGAATAACTTCGCTTCAAGATCTGAAGATCGCTTTGAGCTATGCCGACGCTGCTTTGATTGGTACGGCTTTTATGAAAGCTGAGGATCCAGAGAAGATTGTTAGAGAGTTTGTGGAGGCGAAATTATGTTGAGTAAGATCGTTGAAAGGCAAAACCTTAGCTTTGAAGAAGCTTACGAGCTTTACAACGTACTGCTTAAGGAGAGCGATGTCAGAATAGCTGGATATTTGACGGCTTTGCAAACTAAGGGGTATACGGCTGAGGAGTTGGCTGGATTCGCAAGGGCTATGAGAGATAACGCTGTAAAGGTTGAATTGGGTGAGGTTTGCGATACATGCGGGACTGGAGGCGACGGAGCTTCAACGATAAACGTCAGCACTGCAAGTGCCATAATCCTTTCGTGCTTTAAGAGGGTTGCGAAGCATGGGAACGTATCGATAACCTCTAAGAGCGGTTCTGCAAACGTGCTCGATGCTTTTGGTATGAAGATCGATTTGAAGCCTTATGAGGTTAAATCGGTAATTGAGAAAACGAACTTTGCCTTCCTGTTTGCTCCTCTTTACCATCCAACGCTCAGGCGGATCATGCCGGTTAGGAGGGAACTGAAGATCAGAACAATATTCAACGTCCTTGGACCTTTGGCAAATCCTGCCGAACCATCGTATCAGATCGTTGGTGTCAGTTCATTGGATCTGATCGATAAGGTTGCGGAAGCTCTGAGCTTCTTGGATGTTAAGAAGGCTTTGGTAATTCATGGAAGTGGACTCGACGAGGTAAATCCCAAAGCCGAAACGATCGTTGCAGAAGTTGGTAATGGAATCGAGAAGTATAAACTTAAGCCGGAAGACTTTAAGCTTAAGCCGGCAAGGGTAGTTCCTTGCAAATCTCCTCAGGAGAGTGCCGAAAGGATTAGAGCTGTGTTTGCTGGCAAGGGCAGGGAGGAGGATAGTGTATTCATAATTGCAAACGCAAGCTTGGCTTTGTACTCTGCCGATGTTGCAGATTTGGACGAATGTGTCGAGCTCGTCAAGTCTGTTTTGAATGGAGAGGCTTTGAGGAAGCTGGAGGAGATCATAAATGCATGTCCGAAAGCTCGATTACGTTGATCCGCTCAAGCTCTACGCGGTTGTTAGGGATGAATGTGATTTCCCATTCATATTGGAATCGGCCGGAAAGCATGAGAGAAAGGCTAGGTACACTTACATCTCTGCAAATCCGAAGTTTACGGTTAAGATAGACGGTAAAGGTACAAAGGTGGATGGAAAGAAAATTTCTAAGGAAACAAACCCTTTCAAGGCTCTTAAAGAGTTATTTGAACTTAGAGCTGAGGGTGAGAGATTTATGGGTGGTTTTGTGGGATATGTAGCTTACGATGCCGTTCACAACTTCATCGGAGGTAGCATAGATGAACAATCTGTATTTGGGTACTATGAAAACGTATTCGTCTACGATCACGTTGCTGGTAGATTCTACTTCCTAAGTCTTGATGAGTCGGATGTAAATCCGGAGAAGATCGTTGAAAAAGCTAAGAGAATTGAG
>CAYMEG010000001.1:23728-48987 GCA_964389535.1 uncultured archaeon
TGATGAGTCGGATGTAAATCCGGAGAAGATCGTTGAAAAAGCTAAGAGAATTGAGCTTGATGATGAGGAAGGAGGATCTGAAATTTTAGGATGCGATGCAGATAAGGATGAATTTGTAGAGATGGTTTTAAAGGCTAAGGAATACATTTTTGACGGGGATGCCTTCCAGATAGTTCTTTCAAGGGAGTATGAGGTAAATGCAGATCTTTCATCCTTCCAGATTTACAGAAATTTAAGATCGATAAATCCAAGTCCGTACATGTTTCTTCTTGAATTTGGAAAGGATATCGTTGGAGCATCCCCAGAGACCATGGCTTCCGTTGAGGGTAAGATCGTTAAGATAAATCCGATCGCTGGAACTGCTCCAAGGGGAAAGAATGATGAGGAAGATCGAAAAATAGCCGAGATTCTACTTTCAGATGAGAAGGAAAGGGCTGAGCATGTGATGCTCGTGGATTTGGCGAGAAATGATATAAGAAGGGTCAGCAAGGCTGGAAGCGTTAGGGTTACGATGTTCATGGATGTGATAAAGTATAGCCATGTCCAGCATATCGAAAGCGAAGTTGTGGGAGAGCTCGAAGATGATAAGACGGCATTCGATGCGATGGAGGCTGCATTCCCGGCTGGAACTTTAACCGGAGCTCCAAAGATTAGAGCGATGGAGATAATCGATGAACTTGAGAGATCGAAACGTAGGGTTTACGGTGGTTGTGTCGGCTACTTCTCAGCTAACGGATGGGCGGATATGGCCATTGCGATCAGGATGGTTGAGATCGACGATGTGTGCAGAGTTAGGGCTGGTGCTGGCATCGTGGCAGATTCTAAGCCGGAGAAGGAGTTTATGGAAACCGAAAGAAAGATGTCTGCCGTGCTTAAGGCATTGGGACTGGAGGTGGTAGAATGATCTTACTCGTGGATAATAGAGATTCCTTCGTTTGGAATTTAGCGGAATATGCATCGATGTTTGATGAAGTTAAGGTCGTTCCAAATACGATATCTCTTGTCGAAGTCAAAAGAATAGATCCAGATGGAATAATAATCTCACCCGGCCCTGGCTCACCAGAAAGTAAAAGGGATGTTGGCAACAGTCCGAATATAGTGCTTGAGATGGATGTCCCAATTTTGGGGGTCTGCTTAGGTCATCAGATCATTGGACATGTCTTTGGAGGAAGGGTTGGAAGGGTTAAGCCGTTGCACGGCAAATCTAGTCTTGTACGGCATGATGGTAAAACGATCTTCAGTGGAGTTAAGAATCCGCTTGAGGCTGGAAGATACCACTCACTGGCAGTTTTGGAAGTTCCTAAGGGGTTTGAGATTTCAGCGGTCTCTCTGAACGATGGGGTAATTATGGGCATAAGGCATAAGGTTAAGCCGATCGAAGGTGTTCAGTTTCATCCCGAGAGCGTCCTAACGGAGTATCACAGTAAAGAAGGTCTCAAGATAATAAAGAACTTCGTAGATCTATGCAAAGGCAGATTGTGATCGGCAGGTGATCATATGTTCGTAAAGATATGTGGGATCAGAGACTTAAAAGATCTGAGAATTGTTGAAAGGTATGCAAACGCTACCGGTGTCGTTGTGGAGTGTGAATCGAAGCGTAAGGTTAGCTTAGATCGAGCAAGGGAAATAATTGAAGTTGCAAAAATTCCGGTTTACGTGGTTTCAACGTTGAGCGATTTTGAGGGGTGGAGTAGGATCATCGAAAAAACTCAAGCGAAGTTCGTTCAGATACATACCGATTCGATCGATCCAAGAGACATTGAAAGGTTAAAGTCTGAATTTGATGTACACATAATGAAGGCGTTTAAGGTTCCAAGGCACAGCGATGATCCAGAAGAGGATGCCAAAAGATTGATGGAGAGAATCGAAAGCTTTGAGGTTGACAGAATTTTGCTCGACACCGGAAAAGGCACAGGCTTAACCCACGATCATAGAGTTAGCAGAATCGTTGCTGAGAATTTTGATGTGGTTCTGGCCGGTGGCTTGAATCCGCAGAATGTGGCCGAAATTGTTAGGTTTGTCAAACCTTTCGGTGTGGACGTTTCGAGCGGTGTTGAGAGTAACGGAAGAAAGGATGAGAACTTAATTAAAAAGTTTGTTGAGGCTTTGGAGGAGTTCAGATGAAATTTGGAGAGTTTGGGGGACAGTTTGTTCCAGAAGTTCTGATTCCGCCGCTGAAGGAATTGGAGAAGGCATACAACGAGCTGAAGGATGACGAGGAATTTAAAAAGGAATTGGACTACTATCTGCGAAACTACGCCGGAAGACCTACACCGCTTTACTTTGCGAAGAATCTGACGAAGAAGCTGGGAGGAGCTAAGATCTATCTCAAGCGTGAGGATTTACTGCACAGCGGTGCGCATAAGATAAACAACACCATAGGACAGGCCTTGCTCGCCAAGAGGATGGGTAAAACTAGGCTTATAGCGGAAACCGGGGCAGGACAGCATGGTGTAGCCACGGCGATAGCTGGAGCTTTGCTCGGATTGAAGGTTGAGGTTTACATGGGTGCCGAGGATGTTGAAAGGCAGAAGATGAACGTCTTCAGAATGAAACTGCTTGGAGCTGAAGTACATCCTGTTGAAAGTGGCTCAAGAACTCTTAAGGATGCTATAAACGAGGCTCTCAGAGATTGGGTTGCAACGTTCGAATACACCCACTACCTAATAGGTTCTGTCGTAGGCCCGCATCCCTATCCAACGATCGTCCGAGATTTCCAGTCCGTAATCGGCAAAGAAACAAAAAGACAGATCCTTGAGATCGAAGGCACTCTACCGGATGTTATAGTTGCATGCGTTGGCGGCGGAAGCAACGCAATAGGAATTTTCCATCCTTTCATTGAAGATCGATCGGTCAGATTGATAGGCGTTGAGGCTGCTGGAAAAGGCATCGAGACTGGAAAGCATTCAGCTTCGCTCTGTGCTGGAGAAAAGGGAGTTTTGCATGGAATGCTCTCATACTTCTTGCAGGATGAGGATGGTCAGATAGCCACGACTCACAGCATTGCTCCCGGCTTGGATTATCCGGGTGTCGGCCCTGAGCATGCCTGGCTTAAAGAAATTGGGAGGGCTGAGTACGTGGCCGTTACGGATGAGCAAGCTTTAAAAGCTTTCTTAGAGCTTTCAAGGACTGAAGGTATTTTGCCAGCCCTTGAGTCCGCTCACGCCTTGGCTTACGCCATGGAACTCGCCAAGGGGATGGATAGGGATGAGATAATTGTCGTCAATCTGTCTGGTAGGGGTGATAAGGATTTGGGAATAGTTATGGAGGCTCTGTCATGTTCCGCAAGCCTGCTTTGATAACGTTCATCACGGCCGGAGACCCAGATATAAAGGCTACGCTCGAATTTCTGCTAACGCTTGATAGGTATTCCGATGTTATAGAGTTAGGAATTCCCTTCAGCGACCCGATGGCCGATGGGAAGGCAATTCAGAAGGCCAACGTTAGAGCCTTGAAAGCCGGGACTAAAGTTAAGGATGTTTTCAACGTTGTTAAGGAGTTCAGAGAGTATTCCGATACTCCCATAGTGCTGATGACTTACTACAATCCGGTGTATAGGAGAGGTGTTGAAAGGTTCATCGCTGAAGCTAAGGAGAGCGGTGTAGATGCCATGATAGTCGTAGATCTTCCGCTTGAAGAGGCTGAGGAATATCTCAGCGTTTGCGAGAAGTACGACATGGGCACGGTTTTTTTAGCGGCACCGAATACGCTGGATGACAGACTTAAAGCCATAGATGAAGCCAGCTCAGCCTTCGTCTATCTAATATCTTTATACGGGACTACCGGTGCAAGAGATAAGCTCTCTAAGCTTGCGTTCGAATTGCTCAATAGAGCTAAAAAGATTTGTACGAAGCCTTTGGCAGTAGGTTTCGGCGTTTCAAAAGCGGAGCACGTCAGAGATCTTATTAAAGCAGGAGCCGATGGGGTGGTTGTTGGGAGTGCAATAGTCGACATAATTGGAAGATATGGAAGAGAAGCAATAGATCATCTTGAGGAAAAACTGAGAGAGCTTAGGGGTGGTTTGATACACTAATTTTTATTTTTATTTTTTATATTATATTTATATATATATGTAGTAACATATGTACCTACATAGGTATCAGCTTATTCTTTTACATTGATAAATAGAATTGTATACACAAAAAATAATTAAATATAATCCCATTCACAACGATCTTTGGCAAGGAGGTGAGATGTTGGGCTGGTTAAAAGGGCTGAAAAAAGACAAAAAAGGAGCGATAGGCATTGAGATACTGATAGTGTTCATAGCGATTGTTTTGGTAGCTGCAGTGAGTGCAGCTGTGCTCATTCAGACAGTCGGTTATCTGCAGGAAAAGGCTACAGCTACAGGTAGAGAAACCACCAAAGAAGTTGCCAGCGGTATCAAGGTGCTCGGAGTTTACGGAAACGTGACACCAATACCAGGAGGAGCTGTTGATAAGTTGGGAATCGTTATCACTGTAAACACTGGAGGTCAGGATATTGATCTTAGCAAGACTGTAGTAATCCTATCTAATGGAAAGGTTCAAGTTCAGTACGTATATAACTCAAGTTTCTTCGCTGATGGTGAGGGGCAAGTTGATGACATGTTCAACTACAGCGGAGTATGGCCAGATAATAAAAACAAGACAAAGTTTGGAATCTTAGTTCTGCAGGATAACGATAACTCCCTTACTTCAAGTAATCCAGTTCTTAACGAAGGAGATAAGGTCGTTTTAACGATAAATGCGGCAGCTAGCCTGGATAACGATGATACAAGCGGTGTGGATGGAATTGCAGAAAGAACGAAGGTTACTGGAGAGGTTAGACCAGAGTTTGGAGCTCCAGGTATAATCGAATTCACTACTCCTCCAGCTTACACTAAGGCCGTTTATCAGCTGCAGTGAGGTGGTGTGGATGGTTAGGAGAATGTTTTTGAAGGATAAAAGAGGAGCGATAGGCATTGAGATACTGATAGTGTTCATAGCGATTGTTTTGGTAGCTGCAGTGAGTGCAGCTGTGCTCATTCAGACAGTCGGTTATCTGCAGGAAAAGGCTACAGCTACAGGTAGAGAAACCACCAAAGAAGTTGCCAGCGGTATCAAGGTGCTCGGAGTTACGGGGTATACGCCATCGCCGATTTCTGGTAAGATACAAAAGTTGGCAATATACGTTGAGCCAAACACGGGAGGTCAGGATATAGATCTAACTCAGGTGCAGATCGTACTTAGTGATGGTAATAAAATTGTGCAGTTGAAGTACAACAACAAAGCTTACAATAACTCTACAAACATAGCGAATATATTCGGAAATGTGCTATCGGATAATCCTAGCTATAAGACAAATAATACTTGGGAATTCCTCGGTAGCACGGACTTTGGAGTTATCGTTATGCAAGACGCTGACGGATCATTGGACAACTATGACAAGCCGGTGATGAACACTGGAGATAAGGTAATCTTAATAGTCAATGCAACAGCCGTCTTCGGAGGTCTTGACAACAGGGTTGAGGTGACGGGAGAGGTTAGACCAGAGCTTGGATCTCCAGGTATAATCGAGTTCACAACACCACCAGCATACCCGACTAATGTAATTGAGTTGCAGTAACCTCAATTTTTTCCTTATTTTTTTCATAAATAACATAAGAAAATTTAATAATTTTACATAAAAACAGAGGTGATGTTTATGCTTAAGAAGATAATCAAAATAAAGAGGGAAAAGAAGGAGGAAGAGGAGAAGGAGGAAGAAAAGATCGAAAGAGAACTTGAAGAAGAAATTAAGAGGGAGAAAGAAGAATCCAAAGAGGAGTCGGATGTTACGACTAAACTCATGGAAAGGATAAACGAGATCGAAAATAGGATACCAAGGATAGACGTATCGATCGATAACTTAAAGAGGGAACTTGATGACATCAAGTCGAAACTGCAGAAGGTGGATGACACGCTTAAGGATGTTATGGTTCTGTATGAAGTAGTTTCATCTCAGATAAATCCGTTCATATCCTCTTCCGGCATTATAGATGTCGGTGAGCTGAAGAGAAGGGTTGATGACCTTGAAAAAGATTTAAAGCTTATTATAAATATTGATCTAGATAAAATAATTGATGAAATTCTTTACGGGGAGGTGATGTGATTTGGAGGCTGTTGCTGACAACAGAAATATAATCAGGATCGATAAGCTTGATGATAACGAGCTTAAGGAATATTTGAACAAGTTCCGAGGACGGATACCTTCGGTTTTGCTGGACGATCTCTACAACAAGCTGAAGGGTAAGAACGTAACGAAGGAGCAGGTCGATAAGATAGTAAGGAATATCGAAGAAAACCTAACGAATGCTAGGAAGATCGATGATATCTTCAAAAAACTTGAGAATATAGAGTCTCTACTGAGACAGAGGGTGAAAGAACAGTCCAAGAGTAAGGTCGAAGCTACACCGTCGTATGACGTTCAAAGATCTCAAGAGACGCAAAAATCTGAAACTTTTGATCAGATTTTGGAACAGCCATCGCATCCGATCGAGTTAGAAATCGTGCCATGTTCATCAGAACCTAGGCTTAAGCAGATTCCGAACGATGCTAAGGGCATAATGATATTACTGAAGTGGATCGAGTTCATGATTGAAAGGGTTGGCTACGACGGGCTTGAAGATCTTCTGAACTACTACGTCGACATAAACTGGATCAGCGATAACGTTCTGTTCACGGTTCTTAGATATGCCAAGGGAATTAAGCTATATCATGAAAACTCGGACTGGAGACCCATAGGCTACATGAACGTCCAAGATCACATAACGTCGTTGCTATTCATAGAAGCTCTGAGAACCGGTAGATTCAATAGGGAGTTGGTTTTGGAGGTGGAGAGAGAGATCTACAAGATAAAAAAGGAGGTAGCAGAGATTCATGGGATTTAGTACCACCGCTGGCTTTGCGTTGCTCTTCATAGCCGGGTTGATAGCTTTTGGAGTTGTAACGACAGTCGTCACTAGCGAAATTAAAGAAATAAATAAAATTATAAAACTTAAGAATAAGGAAGAAGTTGAACTGAGATCTTCGGACTTTAAAATTGTGAATGTAACGGCGATAAACGTCACAGCAACTACGTACAATCTGACGGTGATAATAAACAACACAGGCTCAACGACGTTCGACTGCACGAAGTTCACACTTCTGGTCGATGGAGTAATCGTTAACGCTACGTGCAACGTTTCAAAGCTTTATCCCCTTGAGTATGCGAAATTCACTGCCGGAAATTTGGATGGAAACGTCGGAAGCTCACACAGACTGAAGGTAGTCTCAGACAACGGGATCGAGAGGTATACAACGTTCGTAGTAGGTGGTTAACATGGCCGGCGAGAGTGCAGCACACATGATACTTTTCATAGCTACGATACTCATCGCAAGCTCGGTTTCGGCCGTTATGATCGTTACCATAGAGAAGATGTCTATAGAAATAAAAAATCAGGGTGAATTTATCAAGGAAGTTTTATCTACGGATTTTGAGATAATAAACGATCCCGTAAACATACCGACGAAGACGATAGGAACAGACACGGCTTACGTCTTCTACATAAAGAACATAGGAAGTACATCGTTTGCATTTACGAATGAGACGCTAACGGTTCTGATAGACGGGCAGATAGTTTCTAAGCAGAACGTGATCACGGATCCATCAGTACTTAACCCTGGAGATGTCGGTGAGTTGGATGTCATCGTCTCGTTGAGCTCGGGTAATCACAGGATCACCGTGATTCTTGAGAACGGAGTGTCGGATTCTCTAGACTTTACCATCTGAGGTGGTAAGATATGGCGAGGATATTCTCGATTCAACTTGCGAACGATGAATTTCACAAAAAGCTCGGTGGAGGTATCCCGGCCGGGACGATAGGATTGATCAAGGGGGGGCATGGAAGCGGTAAATCGATAGTCTGCCAGAGGATGACTTACGGCTTATTGAAGAACGACGTTTCGGTAACATACATCTCAACACAGCTCACGACCATAGATTTCATAAAGCAGATGTCATCGTTGGGCTACGACATCGCCCGCGACATAATCAGGAAGAGGTTGATGTTCATTCCAGTCTATCCCCTTCTGCAGGAGCCGAAGAAGAGGATGGACTACTCTGAAAAGCTGATGAATGCAAGACAGCTGTTTGAAAACGATGTGATAATAATAGACTGCTTCTCATCACTTATAAAGTTCGATATCGATCCAAATTCGGCGATAAGGCTCATGGGATTCTTTAAAAGGATTTCAGCACTCGGCAAAGCCATAATTTTGACGGCATTGGAGGATGAGCTTGAAAGGAGAATAACTGAAGAGGTAGAATCCGTATGCTCATTCATAGCAGAAACTACTATAAAGAAATTTGGGACAGATTTAAAGAATATAATGATTATAAAGAAATATAATTTGGCGGCAGATCAATATTCGAAGCAGATCGCGTTCAGAGTTGAGCCGAGGATAGGCTTTGTAGTTGAGATCGCGGCGGTAGCATGAAGGTCGTTAAGTCCGATACGCTTGAGGATGCCCTAAAGAGGAATCCGCACCTAAAGAGGTATATAGATGAGTTCAGGAGGAAGGAGGGTGTAGTCCCGACCTTTGTCCCAGCTCTGAGTAGGGATATGAAGACCCTCCCAAGACCCAACCTGATCTATCCGGTTGGAGATCCGATATTCATTCACATATACACAGACAGAGAGGGAAACAAGCGATACATAGCGATAGAGCCGAGACTTACGCCTGATGAGGAACCGAAGTATCGGGCTCTGATGGACAAGATGCTCGAACTGGCTCCGCAGGAAAAGATCCCAAAGGATGATGAAGAGCTTAGTCAGCTCATAGATGCCCTCATGGATAAGATAGTTGAAATTGTGCCGGAGAAGGTTCCTCTGGAAAGGAGGAGGAAGTTCCTAACGTTGGGATTTGAGAAGTTAAAGCTTACCGAAGAGGAGGTTTACAAGTTCAGATATCTCATAAAGAGAGATGTCATCGGTGTAGGACCCCTTGAGCCCCTCATCAGAGATCCTTACATCGAGGACATTCATGTGATAGGTCCCCGCAACACTCATGTAGTTCACAAGATCTTCGACATGCTTCCCACCAACATAGACTTCAAGGACGAGATATACATGGCCGAATATCTAAAGAACCTCGGAGAAAGGATCGGTAGGCCTGTAAGTGAAAGAAATCCGATCGTTGACGGATCATTGCCTGATGGAAGCAGGATAAACATAATATTCAGCACGGATGTCAGTCTCAGGGGCTCCTCATTTACGATAAGAAAGTTCACAGCAGTTCCTCTAAGCATAACTCAGCTCATAAATTGGGGTACACTCTCGGCTGAGATAGCTGCTTACCTATGGCTATGCTTGGAGTACGGTATGAGCATATGGGTTAGCGGTGAGACCGCAAGCGGTAAGACGACAACGCTCAACGCTATGATCCCTTTCATCAAGCCCCAGTCAAAGATATACACCGCTGAAGATACGCCTGAGGTTCAGGTTCCGCATCCCGTCTGGCAACAGCTCTGTACGAGGGAAAGGGGTACCGAAGGTAAGGTAGATCTGTTTGATCTGCTTAAGGCCGCTTTGAGGAGTAGACCGAATTACATCATAGTAGGTGAGATTAGAGGAAAGGAGGGAGCTGTGGCTTTTCAGGCTATGCAGACAGGACATCCTGTTTTGGCAACTTTCCATGCGGGTAGTGTTAAGAAGCTAATTCAGAGACTCACAGGAGAGCCGATAAACGTTCCGATCACGTTCATAGACAACCTCAACGTTGTTCTGGTTCAGCAAGCCGTTTACAGAAAGGGTCAGTTCCTGAGGAGGTGTCTGGTCGTTGAGGAGATCGAAGGTTACTACGAGGAGGTTGGGGGTGTCGTTACCAGGACTGTCTTCGAATGGGATGCCGTAACGGACAAACACATCTTCAGAGGTCTGTACAACTCGTACATATTAGAAAACAAGATCGCACAGACTGCTGGTTTTGAAGATCCAAGGCAGATATACGAGGAGATGTTTCTGAGGGCTAGGATATTGCAGAGGATGGTCGAGTTAAAGATCTTTAACTACTACGAGGTTACCAAGGTGATATGGTCCTTCTATAAGAAGGGATTGCAGGGGTTGCCGTTTAAGCTGTGAGGTGATGAGCATGTACGTTTCAGCGGAGAAGTATGTAAGGTTCGTTCTGCTTCCATCAACCCTATTCACGCTGATATACTTCCTACTGTTACTAACCATCCTGAGATCTCTGTTTGTTTCTTTGGGTCTCTTTGCAATTCTGCTTTACATGATACCTATGTTCATCCTGCTTACAGCTTTACTCTATCCTAGGATCGTAAAAGGTAAGATTAGGAGGGAGATCGAGGACAACATACATTTCTACATAACACACCTTGGAGCACTCGCAACATCGGAAGTCAGCAGGAAGGAAATGATGAGGATGCTTTCTGAAAGGAAGGAATACAAGGCTTTAGCTGAAGAAACCAAGAAGATATATCTACTCATGGAGAAGTGGAACAAAAACCTTGCGCAGGCGTGTAGGTTTTTGGCTAGAAGAACTCCAAGCAAGATACTCGCAGATTTCTTGGATAGGATGGCACACGAACTTGATAGCGGTGAGGATTTCAGGGAATTTATAAAGAGGGAGCAAGAAACCGTTATGAACGCTTTCTCAAACCTCTATCAGGGTAAGCTATACAGCGTTGACGTTTTTAAGGAGGTCTACGTATCCTTGATTCTTTCGTTAGCTTTCTTCGCAACTTTTGCAATCATAGCTCCATTCCTAACCGGTCTAAGTGTTATAACAGTTTTAAATTTAATTATAATCTTTTTTGCTATAGTTGAGATTGCAATTTTGATATATCTGAAGGCTGTCGTGCCCGTTGATCCGATATGGCAGACTTCAGGAGAACTTACCAAGACCGATTGGAAACTCTATAAATCGTTCTACGTTTCTTGCATGCTGTGCTTGGTTGTCTTTACGATCACACTTATCCTATATGCTTGGGGGATCTTTGAAATTCCACCACCGTTTATAATCGCCCTATCCGTAACTCCCCTCCTGATTCCCGGATACCTGTCTAAAAAGGAGGAAACGATAATTAAAGATAAGGATAAGAACGCTCCATCGTTCATAATGAGCTTGGGAGCATCTGCATCTGCAAGGGGAGGAGATGTCCTCGAATCATTAAAGTTCCTAACGGCTCACGATTTTGGATCGTTGACCGAGGATATAAGAGCCCTTTACAAGAGGCTTTGCACGAGGATAAACAAGAGAAGAGCTTGGGAAAAGTTCAGCATAGATACGGGTAGCAATCTGATCTACAGGTTCATAGATATGTTCGTTGAAGCTATAATGCTGGGAAGCGATCCAAAGGAGGTAGCAGAGATAGTTTCGAAGAACTTCGCGATAATAAACAGCTTAAGGGAAAGGAGGGATAGAAGTGCCAGCTCGTTCGTAGGAATCTGCTATGGAGTTATCATCGGCATTGCCTTTTCATTATACGTGTCTTTTGGAGTGGTTGAAGCTATGAACAAGATATATCTATCTCTCAAGGTTCCAGGCATGTTCTTACAAGGCCTACTGCATACGATATCCGGCTTGGATCTGGCGTATCTGAATGTTGCAATTCTGTTTATTCTGTTCCTTCATGCGGTGATAGCTTCCATAGCTATAAAGCTTGTGGATGGCGGAAGGTGGATGAGTGGCTTTATGCACCTCGTTGGAATGATCTGGCTTGCGGCGATCTCTGGTCACGTATCTCAACTTGTGATAACGCACCTGTTAGGTATATAATTTAATTTTTCATTAAGATCGATCGAAAGTTATTTAAGGCACATGATCCATAAAATTATACTGGTAATAACCATAATCATCATGAGGTGTAGATTATGTTTGAATCGTGCATACTGACCATAGATCCACACATTCTGAGGTCTATAAACAAGAGTTCGCTCAGGAAAAAAGTTCTATTATATTTGGACTCCATTTATCCTAACGCTGACTACCTTACGAACATCGCTAGAATGATCGGTAGCGACCCTTCAAACGTGCTTGGATGTTTGAAAGGTATGGGTAACAGGTACAACGGAAACAGCTCACTCATAGAACTCGGGCTCGTGGAGATAATCGAAAGGGATGGCTATAAGTATTACAGGATAACCGAACTCGGCAGGAAGGTAGCAAAGCATGTGAGAGAGATGTACAGAGGGATAATCCATGCCTAAAAACACGAATGCATGCGATATGGATTTCATATACGGATACATGATCTTAAAGTCGTACTTCTTCAAGATAAAAACAAACGTTGAGAAGAACGATTATCCGAATATGGAATACACAAAACGCTGGAGAGAATTTTGCAGCAGGGTCAACTTCGAATTACTCCTCAAAAAGGCTTTTAAATTGATATCTAAACCTCCATCTTCGGACTGTCTGAATCTGTTCGATTGTTTGGATAGATCATCTTACTTCGCTCTAATTCATAAGGAACATCCCAACATAACGTTGGGATTTGTTAAGGATGCAGATCTTTGGGATCTATGGCTGGGAGAGGGTATATTCAAAACCGCTAGGGAAAGAGTTGCAGAAATCCTATCACTTTCGAACGGAGATAAGGTTGTTGATTTTGGTTGTGGAAGCTATTCACCGATATTTTACGGCGAGATCGTAGGGCCAAACGGAATGTATTCGGGAATAGATTTTTCAAAACCACTTCTGAATTTGGCGAAGGTGAGGGTTAGAGAGAATCGCTTAGATTGGGTCAATTTAAGGCAGGAATACGTAGATTCAAGGTTGATATTTCGCAGAAAATACGATTACGTCATCTGTTCATCCATCTTACAGTATGCAGATGTTAAGGCTGTTTTGAGAAATGCTGTTAAGGCTTTAGGTGAAAATGGTGTTATAGCCATATTTTCCGAAGTTTTTTCAGATTTGGAGCCTGAGAAGGCCAAGCTATTTGAACTTTACTATTCGTTGATACCACAGTTTAAGAGATTCCCAAGCGTATCTGAAATCTTAAACTACCTATCTCAGCTCTGCGAATGCAAACATAAACTGATCGATAAGAATTATTTAAAAATAGAGATTTTAGATTCTATCTAGGCTTTAAATAACCCCATTTTTCTAAAGCTTCTCTGAGTTCCTTATGTCCCTCAGCATATTCCTCCAAACTTATCCCCTGCAACGTTGCATCTATAGCCTGCCTCAACGCCTTTGCTCCTGCATACGTGCCCTTGGGATGTCCATGGACTCCTCCTCCAGCCTGAATTATTACATCGATACCGAACATGTCTACTATGTCCGGCACCAGTCCAGGATGCAATCCACCTGATGATACGGGAAATACGGGTTTAAGATGGTACCATTTGTTTCTGCAAATATCTGTAAGTCTCTTGACCTCCTCAGCCCTCCCAACCATCTTTCCAACCCCGGTTCCAACGTGCATGTTGTCGACACCTACAAGCCTTGCAAGCTTCACGATCACATCCAATGAAATTCCATGCTTAGGATTTCTCGTGAACGCTGCATGCATAGCTCTATGAGCATGAATTGCGAGACCTAAATCTTCACATTCATCCCTCACCGTTTGTAAGGCCGACCAGCCAGCGGTTATCATGTCGATCATGACGTACTCGTTGCCGTAATCTGCTACGAGCTTCGCTCTTTTAATCATCTCTCTGCATTCTGCAGTTATGTTTACAAGGTAACTTTTCCTCTCTCCAGTTTCGGCCTCAACCTCATCTCTGACTCTCATCACCCTTTCCAACCTCTTTTCAAAGCGGATAAAACTCTGATCCGTTAGGTTTTCATCATCCTTGAGTAGATCTATCCCACCCATCCAGGCATCCCTCGCAACTTCGGCGTATTCATCCACATCGAAGCCGACCTTGGGCTTCGGAACCGTAGCCGTGAGAGGTCGATCCTTCACTTTAAGCTTCTCTCGAACACCTTCGATTCCAAATTGGGGGCCTTTAAACTGCTTAACGTATTCCTCTGGAAATATAACATCTTCAAGCCTGAGATTTTTTATGGCTCTCATTCCAAAGATGTTCCCGGCTATCGAGCTTAGGAGCTGGGGTATATTTCCTTCTTCAAAAAGATCGAGCGGATACGCTATTTTAACGATATCCCCTTCGATTTCAAAGACTTTGGCCATTATCCTCTTTATCCTCTCCGGCAACTTGGCTAGGGTCGTCCACGTCCCGACGGAACTTTCGGATGCAACTCTGCCAGCGGCTTCTTCCATCGAGATACTGTCAGGCTCAATTCTAAAGATACATATCAGCTCGTTTTCTTTTGACTCGTATCCAATTTGAACGAAGTCCAGATACCATTCGGACATATCATCAGTTTTGATTCGGAGTTGAAATACTTTTTAGTGAGGTAGGGATAACCTTATATTTTGACAACGATAGTGTCGGTTATGGACGATCTTATATGCAAATACGTCATAAGAAATGGTAAAACGATTGGGGAAAGCATAGATGTCTTTGAGGGATTTTTGATCGTTAAGGTTGGTGGAGATTTCATAGCGATTCCAAGGGAGAAGATAATTAAAGTCGAGACCGAAAGGATATACGTATCTAACTTCGATGAAAGGACTGCGAAGGAAGTCGGTGAGAGATGGGTCGTTGAGAAGTCTAAGCCCATGAGCTTATAAGAGGTTATGAAAGAGTATAAGCAGGTTATAGTCGTTAGAGAAGATTTAAAACTTTCGAGAGGAAAGTTGGCGGTTCAAGTAGCTCATGCGGCAATAATAGGATATGAGACGGCAGATAGAAATATAGTTGAAGCTTGGAAGATGCAAGGGCAGAAGAAGATAGTTTTGAAGGTTCCAGACTTAAAGAAACTCATGAAGATAAAGGAGAAGGCCGAAAAACTTGGCTTGCCAACCGGAGTCGTAGTCGATGCTGGTCTAACCGAAGTTCCGCCGGGAACAATTACGGCAGTTGTGATTGGTCCAGATGAGGCTAAGAAGATCGATAGAATCACCGGAAATCTGCCGTTACTTAAATGATCGTTTTTCCATACGGCATCCTTTGACATCTATTGCATTTTAATGGTACGTTCATAAATCAACATGCATGAACTCAGAAAACGGGCTAAATCTTTACCTATTATGCACAGCATCTGTATAGATCTTTAAGATGTTGTAAAACGTATCCCTTTCAGCTGGAATCTTTCCGGCACCTTTTATTATTCTCAGTATCTTTTCAATTGGAAGATAAACGGGTGTTTCGGCTCCAGCCGAATGTGTTATCCTCTCCTCCATTAACGTTCCATCTATGTCGTTTGCTCCGTAATTTAGAGCAATCTGGGCAAGTTTCTCTCCAAGCATGACCCAATACGCTCTTATGCTCCTGAAATTATCTAAGACGATCCTTGAAATCGCTATCGTCTTCAGTATATCCACAGGATTCGTTTTCTCTCTAACAATTCTCTCAAGCTTCGTATTCTTGGGATGGAAAACCAAGGGTATGAATGCCAAAAAGCCACCGGTCTTCTCTTGCAATTTCCAGAGCTTGTAAAGATGGATCGCCCTATGCCTGTAGCTTTCGATATGTCCAAATAGCATCGTTGCGTTGCTCTTAATTCCCAAGCTGTGGGCGATCTCCATAACCTTAAGCCATTCATCTGCTTTGGCCTTGTTTGGGCATATCTTCCTTCGAACGTCATCCACAAGTATCTCAGCTCCCCCACCGGGCATAACATGTAATCCCGCATCTTTCAGCCTTGACAAAACTTCTCTAATGCTCATCTTCTCCTTCTTAGCTAAGAAATGAATTTCTGTGGCCGTTAAAGCCTTGATAACTACGTTCGGAAATCTTCGCCTTATCTCTGAAAACATCCTCTCGAAGTATTCTATCGTAACTTCTGGGTTATGTGAGCCTACGATGTGTAGCTCCTTTGCTCCCAACTTCACAGCCTCTTCAGCCTTTCTAACAACTTCTTCAACCGACATCAGATATGCATCCTCATCATGTGGATCCCTGTGAAAAGCACAGAGCGGACATTTGGATACGCAGACATTTGTATAATTTATATGTCTATTTATGACGAACGTAACGATGTCATCGTTCATAGAATTCGCTCTAATTCCCAACTCGTGCAGATCCGTGTAAAATAGCTCTTCAATCTTTTTTGGAGTCCACACCACACACTGAAACAATTGGGAATTAAAAGTTATCGAATCGAATCTTTCATCCGTTCTCTTAACTTTCTGATTTCATTTCTAACTGCTATAAGCTCCTTTCTGATCTCCGCGTTACTTCTGAATACGAAGTCACTCATGACTCCAAAGATCAAAACCTGCATGCCGGAGATGATAAGTAAAGCTGTGAGTATCGCCAGCAGGTAGTGGGTTACACGTCTAAACCAGTCGTAGACGACTATGGTTCCAAGGACTACACCAAGCAGAATTAAAATCATTCCGAAAAAGTAGAAGTATCTTCCGGGGCTGTACCTTCTCAAAAGCTCGTATATCGTTAGGGCAATTCTTATCCCATCCCTGAACGGTTTCAGTTTAGTTCTTCCATGTCTCTTTTTATATGTTATCGGAACTTCGACAATTCTAAAACCTTTGGCGAGTGTTTCAACCGTCAATTCGGTTTCGATCTCAAATCCATGTTTCTTAAGTTCTACATTCTTGTAAACATCCCTTGTTAAGGCTCTGTATCCTGAAAGGATGTCGTGAAGTTCGATGCCATAGATAACCCTAAAGAGAAAGTTCAGAATCTTATTTCCGATTAAATTTAACCTAGTAAAAGCTCCCTTCTCAAAATTGGCAAATCTGTTTCCGACTACATGATCAGCGATTCCCTTTTCTATCGGTTCGAGGAGTTTATGAACTTCCTCTGGCAAATATGTTCCATCTCCATCGATTATCACAACTACATCGTCATTCAAAATTTGGAAGGCCTCTATTATTGCCTGACCCTTTCCCTTTCCACTTTGGAGAACAACTTTAGCACCTTTACTTTTGGCTATTTCAACTGTTCTGTCGGTGCTATGCCCATCGATGACAAATATGTTTGTAAATCCGAGTTTGATGAAGCGATCTATCACGTCACCAATACTCTTCTCCTCATTCAACGTCGGGATAAGAATGCATACATCCATGCTACAGTCTAACTATTTTGAATATGCTCAAAACCGGAAATCCTTCCATCTCATCGATACCCTTCTTGTCTATTATAACGGCCGCACACAGAACCTTTCCATTTTTGCTCCTAATTTGCTCTGCAGTTTCTTTAATCGTACTTCCAGTTGTTATTACGTTATCAACGATTACACATCTCTTTTCATCGACCTTCGCAAAATTTTCGCTGAAAAGTCCACCGACCCTCTGCTCTTTACCTTCCCACTTTAGCTTCTTCGGATAGTACATGCTCAGATCAGCTCCAAGCTCCTCGGCAACGAGCGTTGCGATCGGAATACCACTCGTTGCAACTCCAACAACCACGTCGGGCTTACCGTCGATACACTCCATTATCATGTCTGTCATAGCACTCGCGATGCACCTCATCCTAAACGGACTTGAGATGTTTTTGAGATCCACGTAAACATCCGAAGGTGGAGCTTCAGCCTTCTTGGCCTTTGCAAGAAGCCACATTGCAGTTTCCTTAGAAACGTTCAGCTCAGTTGCTATTTCGCCTGTTGTAAGTCCCTTTTCCTTCAACTTCTTAGCCTTTTCAATCAGATCCTCAATCACCTCTTAACCCTCCTCAATACAGCTTCACTACCACACACTGGGCATACATCTCCTTCGATCTTTCTCCCACATCCTCTACAGACCTTAACCCATTTAAACACTTTGGATATCGTGGGCTGTATGATGTTTTCAATCTTCAGACCCAAAAACATTGCGACGTTCTGGATCGAGTAGTCATCGGTAACCAATATGGCTTCGTTTCCCTTCTTCATTTCATCGAGAGCTTTTGCAAGTAGCTTTATATCCGTATCGGAAAGCTTATGGATATCGCCAGTCCTTTTAGCTACTTTGATAACCCTTCTGATGCTCTCATCCGACGCCTCTTCAACTTTCAAATTGAGTAGCGATAAGTAAAGGCGGGAATTTTCATCCTTTATTTCGTCAACTACCTCTGGAATCGTCACCATCTTTCCATAATAAGCCTTCCTAAGGAATATCACACTTGAATCTATCACAAACACTTCCATTAACAGTATTGATGTTAAACCAAACGGTAAATAAGCTTTCCCGCTGAGAAATAATTATGATAAAGGATGAGATTCTTTCAGCTTTAAGGAGATTTTTTGATGAACTCATGGAGCAAGAGGATATAGATGTCAAAAGGATTGAATGGGAGCTTGACAACATAATATATCCACACATCGGTGCATACATAACAAGTGGGGAACTTACAAAGGAGGAGGGAAGAGAAATCTTTGAGTTCTGCGAAAGGAAGCTTAAAGAACTCAAGAAAAGAATCAAATGATCTGCTCCAAGTTTCTTAAGCAAAACTTCAACCTCTCGTTTAAATCCGCTTCGGGAACATCTATAACGTTCTCTCTTTCTATGAACAATCTTATGACCAGATCTTGGATCTCAACATAGTTCAAGTCGTAATCTCTAAAGCCATCCTTAGAATTATTTCTTAAAGGCTTGCAGAAGAAGATGATGTCGTACCTCCTATTCCCCAGACTCTTGAATAGGCTTACGTACTCCCTTAAAGTTCTCCAGTCCATGGAGTTCCAGAATATGGTATAGAAGAGATTGTCGTATACGGTTCTATCACTCAGAACTATTTCAGCTCTAGTCAAAGCGGAGTTTTCCCTTTCTATCTGTGTTTTTAAAACCTCGAACTGAAATTGGAAGTGATATCTACTTTCTCTCAGCTCTCTTAAATCTTTAAATCCGTACTTACTCTGAAACTCCTTAAAAACAACTCTAACAACCTCACCAACTAGTTCAACCTTGTAACCTCTTCTTCTCAATTCTTCAGCCAAAGCATTTGCGAGAGTAGTCTTACCTGAGTTGCAAGCTCCAGAAAAACCTATCAACATCCCAATTATAGCTTCGCGATTCAGCATAAAAACTTAGCTCGCTTCAGATGTATATTTAAAAAAGTATAAAATTAACTGTTTCTTATAAATCTCTTATATAACTCTCCGTTCCAGTGTATGTCGACTATCAGCGGCATACTTCCTGGCAAAGCGTGGCTTGCACATGCCAGACATGGATCGTAAGCCCTGACGGCCATCTCAACCATATTCAGAATTTTATCATCGACCTTCCCATTCTTTATAAGCTTCTGTGCAGCCTTCTTTATCGAAAGGTTTATGGCCGGATTGTTTTGAACCGTAGCCACTATCAGATTTACCTCCTTAACGACTCCATTGCTGTCGGTAACGTAATGGTGAATCAAAACACCACGGGGAGCTTCTACAACCCCAACTCCTTCATTTGGCTTTTTCTTGGGCAGATTTCTGACATCCTTACTCGTTATCTCAGGATCTTGGATGAGTTCCAGTATCCTCTCTGCTCCATACAGGATTTCGATCAGTCTTGCCCAGTTATATGCTAAGATGTTATGAACAGGCTTTTTGCCGAAGAATTCGAACATGTTCTTGTAAGCTTCATTTGCTAGAGGAGTGGACATACCATCGGCAACGTTTAACCTTGCTAGAGCATTTACTCTGTATATTCCGCTATCCTTTCCATCTACAAGACCTTTCCAACCGATTGGCTTTAGATACGGGAACTTGACGTAACTCCAAGGCTCAACATGCTCCGCAATATAGTTGAGGTAATCTTTACCTTCAAACGTGCAGATAACGTTTCCTTCTGGATCTATGGCCTTTAAAATTCCATCGTAAAAGTTTACGTGTCCATTCTCATCGACCATTGCCAGATAGTTCGTTTCCTGGTAGTAGACATCCCTCTTCTTTATGAGTTCAAGTATTTCCTCATTCTTGAGAACGTAATTTTCAAATATCTCTAAACCCTTCTTTCCAAACTCTACAAGCTTCTTGGCCATCTCTTCAATCTCCTTCTTCTCATCTTCCTCAAGCGGCTTTGAAACACCACCGGGCAATCCAAAAACAGGATATATCGGATGTCCGGCCAATATTTCCTGAATCTTCTGTGCAAAACCTCTGCACTGCAAAACTTCAGCAACTACCTCCTTTCCCAAGACGTTTATAAGCCCAAATACGTTTCTATCCTTTGGCTCCGAAATCAGAAGTAGATCTGGGAGTGAAAGTGCATAGAAGTGTAGTATGTGACTGTGAATTACGTGTGCATTGTAGAATATCTCTCTGAGCTTCTTTGCAGTTTCTGTCGGCTCAACGTCAAAGACAGCATCACAGGCTTTAGTTGAGGCCATGTGATGCGCTCCAGGGCAAACTCCACAGATCTTTGGAGTTATCCTCGGCAACTCTTCAACGTGTCTACCTTCGCAGAACTTCTCAAATCCCCTGAACTCTACAACCTGAAAGTAAGCGTCCTTAACGTTCCCATCCTCATCCAAAAATATCTCGACCTTTCCATGCCCTTCAAGCCTGGTATTCGGAACTATACTTATCTTCTTCATTTGAGATCACCCAACTTCGACTTTGGCAAGCTAAACTGATATATCAGCCCGATAACATCTTTAATCTTGTCTACGGCTTCCGTAATCCTCATCGGAGGTAAATAATCCTCACCAGTTCCCGCCATTGCGATGGCTGTAATGGCTTCGGTCCCAAAGTCGATGGCCGTTGGAATCTTTCCATAGCAACCCCTGCATGGCATGTTTGCCTTTATGCATCTGGCCCCACATCCGCCTCTTGTGACGAAACCTAGGCAGATTATTCCCTGCTCCAAGAAACATCTCTCTTGATCTGCCACAATTTCGTGTGGGCGGTTTATCGTTGGAGGCCTAACGAACTCCTTAAATCTAGGACACTCATAGCACAGCGATTTATCTGATGCTAAAACCTTCTTTTCAGGTTTTTCTCCTCTCTTAAGCCTTAGCAGTAGATCGACCATCTCCTCCACGGTAGATCTTGAAGGAGGACAACCGGGAACGTAGTAATCCACTTCTACAACCTCATCGAGCGGTTTGACATCATCCAAAAACTTGGGAAGTGTTAGCTCGATTCCATTTAGATTTGTGACCGTTTGCGGTATCTTGCCATCTGTGGTTGAGGGTGTTTCAATGTAAGCTCGCTTAAGGATATCCTCAGCGCTGAATTGATTTCCCAAGCCCGGAATTCCACCGAAGCATGCACATGAGCCGTAAGCTATCAAGATCTTGGCTTTATCCCTTACGAGCTTCAACTCCTCCTCCTGTTCAGATGTCCTCACTGCCCCGTTTACGATGGCAACGTCGACATCCTGTAGAGATTCCAAATCCTTCCTCTTGAAATCCAAGGCCACTGGCCAGTAAACGATCTCAAATTCTTTGATCACATCGAGGATCTTGACATCCAGATCCAGAATCGAAACGTCACAACCTCCGCATGAGGCGAGCCAATCTATAACAACCTTCATGATCTCAACCTCTCGTTCATCTCCTTAATCGCTTTAGCAAGCTGACTCCACATCGCAACACCTATAAACTCCCATCTTAGCCTTTCTGGGTTAATTCCAAGCTGTTTCATAGCTTCTTTCATCAGCTTAACTCTCTTCGCTGTGACGTAGTTGCCCCAGCCGTGATGGCAGTTCTTCGGCGGACAACCAGCTATCAAAACTCCATCCACCCTCTTAAGGATCTCAAGAAGGATTCCAGCGTTTACAGATGATGAGCATCTTATTCTGATACTTCTGAAGTTTGCCGGAAGCTTCAAGCCCTTGACACCCATCAGATCCGCTGCCGCATAGGAACACCAGTAGCAGAGAAGCGCAAGGATCTTCGGTTCTCCCGGCTTAGCATGTTTGAATGCCACCTCGACCTGATCGAGTAACTGCCTGTCCTCGAAGTTGATCAGCTGAATAGCATGGGTTGGGCAAACTGACATGCACAGACCGCATCCCCTGCAAAATGCGGCATCAACCTCGGCACCGTCCTCCTTAATCTTTATGGCATCATGCGGACACATCGAAGCGCACATCCCACATCTTGAGCAGAGATCTTTATTCACGTAAGAAACGAACTTCTGAAGTTTCTTCTCTCCATCCCTAAGTAGATCGATGATTCTCATCGCAACGGCACTTCCAGTTTCAACGCTATCTTGGACTATGCTTGGGCCTTTAACCGCTCCGACGACGAAGACCCTGTCTACATAGGTTTCGTTCGGGTTAATTATACGAGGCTGGAATTCGATCGGGAACCCGAACTTGTCTGTCAGAACGCCGAACTTTTTAAGGAGTTGAACTCCAGCTGGGACTAAGGCTTCGGCTAAAACTACTAGATCCGCCTGAATTTCCTCCTTACTTCCATCATCTTTAAAAACTACAACCCTAAGGTTTCCGTTCTCTTCCAAAATCTCTTCAACCTCTCCTTTTACAAATTCAACACCCATCCTTTCTACCATCCTGTAGAATTCCTCGAAAGCCTTTCCTGAAGTCCTAATGTCTCTGTAAACTACTGTAATTTCCGTTTCGGGGTATAGAGTCGCAATTCTATTCGCTAGCTTCATTATAACTGGACAGCAGATCTTTGAACAGTACGGAACTCCTCCGTTTTCACTCCTCGAGCCACTGCATAGAACGAACACCAGACTTTCTGGGGCTTTTCCGTCTGAAGGCCGTTTGAATCCTTTCGTAAGCAACCTTTCAAACTCCAGGCTGGTTATAACATTAGGATGTGTGTAGTTCAGTTCTGAGATCTTTGACAGATCTAAGCCTTCGAAGCCTGTAGCGATTGCCACAGCACCAAATGTAAAGTCGTACGTGGTAGGCTTAGCATCTAGATTGATGGCATTTGTCGGGCATACGTTTAAGCATTCACCGCATCTATCGCAGTGTTCGTCGAGTATGTCGTATGAGTCTGGGATTGCCAAGGGGAAGGCTTTATCGATGGCCTTACGTTTGCTGAACCCTAGATCAAACTGGTTGGGCACTTCTATGGGGCAAACATCTGCACATTTGCCGCAGCTTATGCATCTATCTGGATCTACGAACTGAGGCTTTTGTTCGATCTTTACCTTGAAGTTACCGTTAACCTTCTCAACCTCCTTCACCTCCGCGTTCGTAATGATCTTGATTTTATCGTAACTCGTCGCCTCCTTCGCTATCACTGGAACTATACACTCACTAGCGCAAATCGATGCGTACCCCTCGCACTGGAAAAGCATAGGTATCTGCGCAGTATGCCCACCCAAGTACGAATTCCTCTCAACCAACACTACATCTATCCCAGCTCTAGCCAGATCTATCGCGCATCTCAGCCCAGCTACTCCTCCACCTATCACAAGTACTCTTCTCTCCAATTTAATCGGTTGCAGCGTTGGTTTATTCGTTCTCAGCTTAACGTAGGCCATCTCAAGCAAGTCCAAAGCTTTTCTCGTAGCCTTCTCTCTGTCTTCATGTATCCATGCACACTGCTCTCTTATATTCGCAACTTCGAACATCGCTCTGTCCAATCCCATCTCGTCAAGAATTTGAGCGATTTTATCCTCCGTGAAAGTTAGGGAACTCCTTTCTGAACAACCTACGAAGATAACTCTGTCTACCTTATCCTTTAAATCTTGAACGATCTCCTTATAGTTTTTGCAGAAGGTTTCGACCTTTTTAACGATTGTAACCTCCTCTAAGCTTTTTGCATGGTCAACAATGCAATCTATGTCGACATTCAGAGTATTACCACACGTGCAGACAATTACACCGATGTTCATCTCAATCACCCTATTTTCGATATTGTAGTATATAAATTTATCTATTTTTATGCTTTTAAGTATTGCTTCATAAAATTTAAATATAATATTCACAGCAGTTTGTAAATGTCTTTCTCAAAATTTACTGCAAAGTATTTTAAAATAAATAATAATGTGCTGAGCTTTATTATTTTCTCAGCAAGCTTAGGCGATTTTTAAAATAATATTATTACATATTTTTAATTATATTATATACTAAGTAAGTATTGATATTACTTATAAAATATTAAGAACAATTATATAGGATTTAACTTCTGAATTTTATTAAAAATTCGGAATTATATTTAAATTAAAATAATGTTATGTTATGTTATTATAGAAACTAAGCTCGAAGAGTACATTATTCTTGTGGAGCACGGATTGTTGCAAAAAAGTGGACTCGGCGGGATTTGAACCCGCGGCCTCCGCCTTGCGAAGGCGGCGCTCTACCAGGCTGAGCTACGAGCCCTCGTAAGATTTTATTGCTAAGTGCTATTTAAGGTTTATTGCCTATATCCGATGGGCATGATGTACAGCTGTGCATAGTGCTTTGGTAACGATAGTGCTTCCTTAACCATGTCGTCGTAAAAGGCTCCGATTGAGACAGTTCCCAATCCTAACGCTTCAGCTTGCAGGTATACGTTTTAAGCTACATGCCCCGCTTCCATATGAACGTATCTGATTTATCTTTCCCCATACTTACTCGTAGTTCTTTCGTAGATTGCCGTAATTACCATATCAATAGCCCCCTCCCTAACAGCTTCCTGCCTCAAGGCGGCTCTGTACAGTTCTTCCCTATAATCACCCTTCTTTATCAGCATAAGACTATGGTCAAACGGAATGTACTGATACACTCTGGCATCGATCTCAGCATTTCCGACAACCAAGAACAGTTCAAGTGGATAGGAAGCTCTAAACTTTCGAATTGAATCTGTTATTCCCTGTGCAGCCCAACAGAGTTGAGATAGATCTTTTAAGCTTGAAGGCCCATCGCTGTAAGATCTCCTGGAACGACGACGGGCTATGGCCTCCTCAACAGAGATGGTACCGACCAACCTTGGTTCTGGTAACTCTATCGTTCTCTTCTCATCATCAAGCTTACGTTTAAATACTATAAATCCCGTTGCAACGAGCATTAAAACTTCTTCCTAAGCATCATGCAAGCTTACCGTCTGGATCGATGTAACCGTATTCGGTCTGGCATACCACAACCTTTAAGCCGACATTCTTCAGTACCTTCCAAACCTCTCTCATTTCCCTATAGCTCGGTCTCCTGATCTTACTTCTGAACTCTGGACGGTAATCGAGAACGCAGACCTGTACATCATCACTGATCTTTAGAATCCTCTCTCCTATCATTCTGATCTCCTCCAACGATATCAATTCTTTGTTGTACGGTATTCCAATCCCTATAAAAACATCCGGATGTTCGTTTATGACGTATTCCACAGCTTTCCATTCAGTCTTTAGGTACAT
>CAYMEG010000002.1:0-26549 GCA_964389535.1 uncultured archaeon
GTTCTGATCTCTCCGGCCTTCATGATGGTGTCGCATTAAATGTCTATGCTGATCTGCGGTCTTGAAGCCTGAGCTTCGATCGTTACGGTTGGCTCTATGTCTGCGTATTTTCTCACTCGAACCTAGTCATACCATGTCTTTTGGAGTGTGTATTTACAATATAAAACACAGTCACCATAGAAATACCCTATAGTTATTCTATTCATCGATTTAGCGACACTATACTATTTGAGTAAGATCCGAGTTAAGCTTTTTGTATTCCAATCAATTACATCAAGTTTGAATATGGTTATATTTTATCGATTGGCGAAGTAAATACCAAATATTATTGATAATATACCCAACATCGGTTCCATCACCGACCCATGTCCTTATTTATCCGTCCCTAGCACGCATAAATAGTATCACTGCATCAGCACCGATACACATGGCCTAGCACCATTACAATTTTCAATAAATCCATCTCCGTCAGTATCAGAATGAAAGTGAAGCGATCCACTATATCCAAGATTGTAGGTTATTTTACCATACATAATCTTTCCCTCAAGTATATATCCATTTTTAGCATCAAATCTTAAATTATGAGAAAAGATCTCTAAATGTTTAGAGTATACCATTACTTATAGTATATGTGGATAGTGATGCAACACTGTTGATGGGGGTATTTAAATCTTCCACAATGTAGTTTCACTATCTGTATGTGTTTCCCACGGACTTATCTCATTTACCTGTATCGATATATCTCTCATTAAAGTCATCATAGAAATCAAACACGCTATCCCCCTTTACAGCGTAATTCGTGCTCGACGTTTCTACGCAAATCGTATCGCTTCTCGCGGGAAGATACGGCACTCAAACTACCGTAGTTGGATTTACACTACACTCACCGTTGGCTGTTCATAAGTAAACTTCAGCAGATTTCCGTTGGAATCCGTCACCTTCAGATTGCTCGATGAACTCATATACCACTCAAATCAATTCTAACCTGATATTCCGTCAAGGCATAGCCGTTCGGATTATGAATGACTACCTTAAACGTTTTTGCACTTGCGGGCATAATTGCAACCAACACCAGCACAGCCAACAATAATCTTCGCATTCAATCACCTTCGATTTAAGCTAAAATATTCAAGTAAAGCCCTCAGACCAGAAAAGCCTCATCACAACTCAGAAGTCTGACGGTTCATCATCGGTCAAAATTTCAAAACCCAACCTGCTTAAAATACTTGCAGCCCATCTGTTTGGCTTTATCACTATTCTTTCGCCTCTATAGAAAAGATCCAACAATCTCATCATGTGTTCTATGAATTTCCTGCTGAAGGCATCCCCCAATTCAACACCATCGTCGCTCAAGTAAGCCTTCATATTCAACAATCGATCTCCTCCGAACTCGTAGCCTGTGGTGGCTAGGAAGAGTCCATTCACATGCCCAAACCAGTATATCACAACACCCCTACCAAACCTTCTGAGATATTCGTAGTACTGCCTTCGCCAATACTGAGAATGAACGTTTGGATCGCCGAACATGGCCTTACTCTCGATCCAGTAAACTTCGTATCCATCGAGCTTAATCGGCTTCTCAAGCAAAAAATCTGGAGTTTTTCCTTCATTCCTTCTCAACTCATCTTCGCTTGAAAAGTCGATACCAAAATTTTCGAGCCAGTTCTTAATGATCTCTTCTCCCATCTTTCCCTTGATCTGATGAAATTTCGTGGCAATAGGAGAATATACGAAATCCTTTAGGTTCGCCCTCCAAACTAACCTTCTAAGATCATCGTCCTCGATCAGATTTGGATCTTCTATGAATCTCCTGATTTCAGACTTGGTGAAGCCCAAAGCTTTCATCAGAAGCTTAACCTTGATCATAGGTGGAGCGACGAACCAGCTTGGAAATTTCTTCTTTTCTCTCCAGTGCTCCGCTATTTCGTTAAGCCTTTCGACGTAGGTCGGATGCCTAGCTTTAACCTTATCAACGATCTTTTGAGTCAGGATCGAAGTAAGAACTGGCTTCGGGTAGTTAAACTTATCCAGGTTTCTTAAATTGATCATTCTCCTAAGTCTGATGAACTCTCTCAACTCCATCTTCAACATCTGAACGAGTTGAACCTTCGGTAATATAAAACTTAAAAATCCGAGAATACTAACGAGCAATTGCGATGATGAAAGGGCCCCACTGACCTGTGATGAGGGTCTTGAGTGCTGAGCCTTCACATTTACAGGTTAACCGACCAGCAAAACATTTCAATACGATAGTTCCAGTTCGATCAATGCTATTGAAAGCCGATTTGCACATCCACTCCAACCACAGCGATGGAAAGGACTCTGTTAGGAAAATTCTCGACGTGGCAATCGGAAGAAAGCTTGATATAATTTCAATTACTGATCACAATACCGTAAACGGTTCGATTGAAGCTTTGGAGATCGTCAGGGAAGAAAATCTGCCAATAATCGTTTTACCTGGAATTGAGATATCCACAGCCAACGGTCACCTTCTAGCGTATGGGATAGAGAGGGACATCGAATCTGGAATCGATATGGGCGAAGCTGTGAGATTGGTTCGTAAATGGGGTGGAATTACATCTTTAGCTCATCCATTCCAATTTTATAGACACGGAGCTATCAGACTAAAGTTCTTCAAAATCGTGGACTGCATAGAGGTTTTCAATGCAAAGAGTTTGATGATCTTCAACAAACTATCTGAGTACTTCTGTAGGAGGTATGGAAAGGGAAAGACCGCTGGTAGTGATGCACATAGGGCTGAATTCGTAGGTTACGGAATTACGATCATCAATCCGAACGATCTATCTATGGATGGGATTTTAAGTGCACTGAAATCTGGCAAAAGCGATGTTGAAGGTAGAACGGCCATGATCAAACAGATTTTAAGGTTATGATAATCCTACTTCTGATTCCGGCGTTGTTCAGTCTTCATCAGATCCTGGTTAGGAAGGGGTTTGAAAGGGAGGATCTACTTACCGGGAACTTCATCAGCATAGCAACAACAGCTTTGATTTTCACACCCATCTTGATCTTGAGATTTCATTTAAATGCAAACTTCCTGCTTCTGATGATCTTTGCTGGAATTCTAAACTTCGTCCTTGCAAGGGTATGCTTCTACGCCTCAATCAAGAGAGTTGGTGCAAACGTTGCTTCAGCTCTATCTGCTACGAGGATTTACTTTGCGGAGATCTTCGGGATTTTGATTGGAGAGAAAGTTACGTTCAAGCTTTTCTTAGCTTCGACGCTTATATTCATCGGAATATTGTTACTATTAAATCCGAAGAAGAATCGGGACATTCTGGGTGTAATCTTAGGCCTACTGACGGCGATATTCGTAGTTTTATCTTCAGTAGTCATAAAAATCGGTCTACAGATGTACGACGATCCCATCCTTGCGAGCTCCGTAGGATACCTCTCAGCCTTTATGGTATTTCTCGCAAGTCGGATCTTTAGCAGTAGTGATCTTAACATCTCTGAAGGTAAGTTCTTCGTTCTTGCAGGTCTGTTTGTTGGTATCGGTCATCTGCTAAGATACTACGCCCTAAGCATATATCCTGTCAGCGTTGTGGAACCTATCTTGAGCGTATATCCCCTCTTCACATTGATATTTTCATATATTTTTATAAGAAATATTGAATTTTTTGATAGGAGGATAATTCTGGGATCCGTTCTCATAGTTGTGGGAGTCTACGAATGCTCAACTTGATCGTATTAAAGCAGTCTTATAGATCGGATCTGGAATTGTCAGATAGCAATGCAGTGGCTATCAGGCCGACTACGATCATCAGAAAGGCTAATCTGAGCATGAGTCTAAAGCCGAAGAGTTCAGCAAGAAAACCTCCCAGAATAGGTCCGATGACCCATCCTAAGCTCCATACGGTGTTGTATACACCCATCGATTTTCCCCGCTCATCTTTTCTCGACAGATCTGCGATGTATGCCGGAGCCACCGTTCCGATCGCAGCCCAGGCGAAGCCTTCAAGAACGTGAATGAGAAACGCGTAGATGTACTGGTTTATGATGGAGTACATGAGCATCCCAATTGCAAATGCAATTTGGGAGAGCAATATCAATGGCCTTCTTCCAAACCTGTCTGAGATCTTACCTATGAAAATCGATGTGAATACCCCCGTTAGGGCTCCCACCGTGAAGAGCATCCCAACTATGATCCTGCTGGCTTTGAGTTCGTCTGAGATGTAAATCGGTAGAACGGAATAGACCATGCCTGAGGAGATCATTAAGGGCAGCAGTGAAGCGCAGAATGCTACGACCCTTTTGTTCATGGCTCCTCAAGCTCCCTCTTAAGTCTCTTGTAAAATTCGAGCATGAACCTGTGTCTGTCTTCAGCGATCCTTCTGGCTGTAGCTGTGAACATCAGATCCTTGAGCTTTAGCAGTTTCTCTTCAAAATGCTTTAAAGTATCTTCGATGCTCCTTCCGTGTTCACCGCTGAACATGAAGGCTCTTGCGATTCCTATAGCTCCGATCGCATCCAACTTGTCGGCATCGCTCAGAATCTTGGCCTCCAGAGTTTTTGGTTTGATTCCAGATGAGAAGGAATGAGCCTCGATGCAGTGTGCAACTCTCTCTATGAATTCTTCATCGTACCCTTGCTTTTTTAGGATCTCCCTTGCGATCTTAGCTCCCTCAACAGCATGGTTTGGCCTATCCCTTGCTATATCATGGAGTTCAGCTGCCTTTCTAACAACTTCAACGTTAGCTCCTTCTTTCCTTGCAAGATGGATCGCCCATCTCAACACCCTCTTGACATGTCCATCATCGTGTGAAGTCATCCCTACAACCTCCCTTCATGGCGATAAGCACTCTCAGGACTGATCAGTTGAACGCCTGACTATCGCCTTAACTCCGCTTCTCTCCTCAAACTCTGCAACAACTTCTAACCTTTTGGGTTTCAAAGCTTCGAGAATATCGTTGAATATCTTACCAACCACAGCTTCATGATGCATAACCTTATCCTTAAACTCCTTAAAGTAATCATCGAGCGATTCGTACTCTATCAACCTATCTTTAGGCCTGTATCTGATCCTTATCACGGCGTGATCCCTCCTGCCCGTAACCGGGCATATGCATGTGAAGTTTTCATAGATGAATTCCGCCTCATGCTCACCGTAGACGTTTGGAATAGTCCTGATCTTCCTCATTTTAATCGATTCCAAAGCCTCAACAAGTTCATCCTCATTCCTTGCCACTACCGTGGAGAAGTATAGAGGCCATGGCGATTTCACAGCCTTGGGACAAAACGCTATTATCGGCTTTCCCTTGAGTGAAGAGATCAAAACTTCTGCCATGGCTCCAAAGCTAGGCTTCGTCACAAGAAAGACGATCACATCTGCCTTCTCACAAAACTCCAAATCGTTCCTAACGATCTCTTTCCAAAGCTCGGGTTTGTCTCTGAAATCATCGACATCGCTGTAGTCTAACTTAAGCTGATCTAAGACCTCGTATCCCCTATCCATTAAAAACTTCTGAACCCTTCTTATATCCTCGTACCCTCCATAACCAACGGAGCCGCATACGATGACCTTCATAGATGCATACCTAACATTTCGATTTTTGCCTTTTTTACCCAAACAAATTTTAGTCACGATCATGTAATATTAATTATGGGAGCAGATATCGGTGAATTGCTCGAAAGAGAAGAGGTTGAGATCGAATACTTCTCCGGCAAAAAGATTGCGATCGATGCTCTGAATACCCTTTATCAATTCATCGCGACGATAAGACAGCCAGATGGAACCCCACTCAAGGACTCTCAGGGCAGAGTAACTTCTCATCTCTCTGGAATTCTTTACAGAGTGTCCAACATGGTCGAGGTAGGTATGAAGCCTATTTTCGTATTCGATGGAAGGCCGCCCGAGTTCAAAAGGGCTGAAATTGAAGAGAGAAGGAGAGCTAGGGAAGAGGCTGAGGAGAAGTGGAAGAGAGCTTTGGAGCTTGGCTTGAGAGAGGAAGCAAGAAAGTACGCTCAAGCGTCTGCGAGAGTTGACGAGTACATCGTAGAATCCGCCAAAACTCTCCTCAATCTCATGGGAATTCCTATCGTTCAGGCACCTAGCGAGGGAGAGGCTCAAGCAGCTTACATGGCTAGGAGGGGCGATGTCGATTTCACCGGCAGTCAGGATTACGATTCTCTACTGTTTGGAAGTCCGAAGCTTGCGAGAAATCTGGCAATAACGGGGAAGAGAAAGTTGCCGGGGAAGGACGTTTACGTTGAAATAAAGCCCGAGATCATAGAACTTGAAAAGAACCTTAAGAACCTTGGAATTACGAGAGAGCAACTCGTAGACATAGCTTTGCTAATAGGGACGGACTACAACGATGGAGTTGAGGGGATCGGAATAAAGAAGGCTTACAAGTATATCAAGAATTATGGCGACATATTCAAGGTTTTGAGGGTCTTAAAGGTTCAGCCAAAGGAGCCGATTGAGGAGATAAGAGAATTCTTTTTAAATCCACCAGTTACGGATGATTATGAGATAAAGTTCGGTAAGCCTGATGAGGACGGTATAATCGAATTTCTTTGCGAGGAGCACGATTTTAGTAGGGATAGAGTGGAGAAGGCTGTTGAAAAGCTTAAGGCTGGGCTTAAGGCCAGCCAGTTAACTTTGGAAAGGTGGTTTGGTTGAGGTGATGATATGAAGGAGCACGAAGTCGATATCGACGTTAGGGTTGGGGTCATTACAGTCTCCACATCTAGATGGGAGAAGTTTGGAGATGTCATGGGTGTTGAGAACATTCCGGGGGAGGACAAGTCAGGTAGGATTTTGGCTGAAGAACTGAACTGCGTAGACTATAGGCTTGTTCCAGATGACAGATCTAAGATCATCACGGCCATCTTAGATATGCTTAACAACAACATCGATGTCATCGTAACCACTGGCGGAACGGGTATATCTCCTAAGGATGTAACTATAGAAGCCGTTAAGATGGTTGTTGAAAAGGAGATGGAGGGTTTTGGGGAGTTGTTCAGATTACTGAGCTACAAAGAGATAGGCGAAGCTGCAATGCTTACAAGGGCTTTTGCGGGAATTTCAAGGAACAAGGTGATATTTTGTCTTCCCGGATCGGAAAACGCCGTAAGATTGGGTATAAAACTGATAAAACCCCAGCTTAAACACATAGTAAGCCATGCTAGGGGTTTAAGGTAGACCACAAGTGTAAAATATCCATCAGATTCACATTATATTGGGCGGGGGTTGCCGAGTCAGGACAAAGGCGCGGGATTGAGGGTCCCGTCCCGTAGGGGTTCGTGGGTTCAAATCCCACCCCCCGCATTCTTCTGCGAAATGTATATTTAACCTCTAACTTTAAACTGTTCTGTCATGAACGTAAAGATCGAAAGGATAGTCGTCGCAGCAGTTGTTTATTCAACAGAGAACAAGGAAAAGGTAGGTGAGGCAATGGCAACACTTTTCCCGTTTGAATTCGAGATCACAGTCAGTGAAGCCACCGGGCACTACGGCAATCCACTACTCTACCTAGAGGTTGAGATAAACAAGAAAAGACAGATAGAGGAGTTTTGGAACAACCTCATGGATCTCTTGGGTGATCAGAAGAAGACATTGCTAAACATGCTTGAAGAGAAGATCGACGATCAGGGTGTTCTGCACATCAGAATAGACAAACAGAAAGCATACCTGGGTGAGGTTGAACTCACCGAAGGGGGGGATGCGATAGTCGTAAAGACGAAGATCGTCACGTATCCAGCGAAGAGGGAGAAGATAATTGAAGCGGCAAGACAACTGATTGAGAAGGGGTACAGATGAAGATCGTTAACGTCGATCTGTTGAGGTTCGTACCGGATAGGGATGCTTACGAGCTTGGATACGAGAGATTTGTGGTTTTTTCTGAGGAGCCATCAAGTTTGCCCGATTCTGTGCTCAAGGGGTACATAGTCAAAGCTGAGAGTGGAAGGGATCTAATTTCGAAGCTTAGGAAGGCTAAGGACGATTGGTTCGTCGGAGTCGTTGGAAACTTAAAGGTTTTGAAGTCTGCTGTGATGAGGAGAAGGGTGGATATAATATTGGACTTCCCAGAGAGGGAGCTGGATTACGTAACGATTAAGATGGCAAAGGAGAAGGACGTTGCGATCGAAATCTCTCTTTCGAAGTTTTTGAACGCTGAAGGCTTTAGAAGACTCAGACTGATTGAAGAGATGATAGATCTGATCAGAATTATAAAGAAGTTCGATGTTCCATTCATCCTAACCTCAGGAGCCTTGAACTTCTACGAAATGAGGCCAAAGAGACAGATACTGGAGTTCTTCAAGTTCTTCGGAGTTGACGTTGATAGAGCTGAGTTCTGGCTTGAAAGGTTGATCAGACGATACACAGATCCAAATTACATAATGGATGGGCTTGAGATTGAAGAATATGAGAAAGGTTAATCTAACAGCTACTCTACCATGATTCTATGGAGATAACCCTCAAGCCCATAGGCTACGTGATCGATGAGAATGTCATCGAAATTCTGCCTGAATTTGAGCGGGCGTTAAAGGATTTGAATAAGCATAAGCTCATTTGGATCCTCTATCACTTTCATCAAGCGGATGAGAGATTGCTGGTTCATCCTCACGGCGATGAAACAAAAATTGCCGGAGCGTTTGCTACAAGATCCCCGAGAAGGCCGAACAGAATCGGGATGACGGCCGTAAGACTGGTTAAGATTGAAGGCAGAAGAATGTTCGTTCAGGGGCTGGATGCTCTCAAAGGTTCTCCGGTTTTGGATATAAAGCCTTACGCGGAGGTGTTCGATCTGCCGTTTGGAAGCGTACTTTGTATGGACGACATCCGCAAGAGGATAATTCACGATAGGCTCGTAGAGGATTACATAGATCTTGAAGTCCAGCTTCAGCCCAACGGTTTTGACTGCACACTTAGAAAGGTCGCGAGGATAAAAGGTTCCGCAAGGATAGATTTCCATTCGAAGGAGTTGCCAGAAGTTGAGGAGATTCCGTTCGATGATGATGGCTGGGTGTTTCTACCGAAAGGATTCTACAAAGCTTATCTGAACGAGATCATAAACCTTCCAAGAAATCTGATGGCTCTCGGCAGGCCACGATCGACTTTAGTTAGGGCTGGGGCCAACGTTCTTACCGCTGTCTGGGATGCTGGTTATAGGGGAAGAAGTGAGGTTGGGTTGGTCGTTTACAACGAGGATGGGATATGGCTTAAAAAGAACGCCAGAATAATGCAGTTGGTTTTCATAAAGTTGAGCGGAGAAGCTGAGCCGTACAAAGGGAGCTATCAATTCGAGAACATTTGATGACCCTTCAGATGCTCGGATCGTCCCGTTGAGAGCCTTCGACTAACTTGCCATAAAATCCTTCAGCGATTTTGAATGGTTATCTCTTAACTCCATCGATCCTGGCTAAGTAAGAACACAATTGGAGCAATTTTAGACATTAGAAGTAATCTAACTTCGTTAATGTAAAGCTTTTATTCAAATCATGCCAACTTTGCATGCATGGTTAGGGTCGTAGCAACCGGAACCTTCGATATAATTCATCCGGGACACATCAGATTTCTTGAGGAAGCTAAAAAACTTGGAGATGAGCTCATAGTAATCGTAGCAAGGGAGAAAAACGTTAAACATAAGCCTAAGCCGATAATACCGGAGGAGCAGAGGAGAAGGGTCGTTGAAGCTTTGAAGCCCGTTGATAGGGCTATTTTAGGCGATGAGCACGACATCTTTAAGCCCATCATGGAGCTTAGGCCAGATATAATTGTCTTGGGCTACGATCAACACTTCGATGAAAAGAAGCTTGAGGAGGAACTCAGGAAGAGAGGGCTGAACACCAAAGTCGTTAGGATAAAGGTCAAGGAGGAGTGCGAGTACTGCTCGTCGACGAAGATAATAAGGAGGATAGTAGAAGTCGTGAAGAGCAGACTCAAGGAGTACGAGGAGTTCTTCAGAAGGAGAGGAGTTGAGCTACGACTTCCGCCCAAATAGGAAGAAGTGACATCTGTAAGCTTTGATATTCTCAACGTCGAAGCATCTTTCGAGCATTTCTTTGACGTAGTCTTCATCCAGCCTATCACGCTTCGGCGGCCCGAACTCGCAGTCCATATTCCAATCGATCACGGCAACACTTCTCGCATGCTTACAGCACCACTCGATGTACTCCTCCCTACAATCTATCTCATGCAACGAATCTGCAAATAGAACGAAATCTATTTCAAAATCGATCTGAGGGGGTTTTTCGGAGATTATTATTCCAACATTCTTCAAACCTTTAGAGGCTAAAATTCTGGCCATCTCCAAGCTTACTTCAACCGCGTAAACCTTTCTAAACAACCTTGCCAGATGAACGGTAAAGTAACCGGTTCCGGCACCGATGTCAAAGGCTACATCCCTCCTCTGCAAGGTTTCGAGTTTCTCTATGAGGGGTTCAACTGGTAGGATTTGCCTTCTCCAATCCGATTCAAGTATATGCCAATGTCTGTGGTTGAATCTGTGGGGCATGCAGAATTTAGGTCGTCAAATTTAAATTTTTAACGGGAAAGTATCAGTATGAAACTATCTTTAAAGATCTGCAGGATATTCGGAATCGATGTTAGCGTTCACTTCAGTCTCGTATTCATCCTACTACTCTTAACTTACGTCTTCTACGTAAATCCACCTCCGTTCGGCTTCGCAAATTTAAAGGGCTTTGAAAGGTTCGCACTATCGATAGCCGCATCTATCCTTATCTTCATATGTATCCTGATTCACGAACTGAGCCATTCTCTCGTCGCCATCAAGTACGGCTCAAGGGTTAAAGGTATCGTTCTGTTCATATTCGGAGGTGTGGCCTTAATCGAGAAGATACCCAGAGAACCTAAGAAAGAATTTTTAATGGCTCTAGCAGGGCCTTTGGCAAGCATGGCTATAGCATCGATTTGCTTTTTGCTAATCCCAATTCATAAACAATTCTTCTTCTTGATGGGATACTTCAACCTCATCTTAGGACTTTTCAACCTCATTCCCGCATTTCCAATGGACGGTGGACGAATTCTGAGAAGTATCCTCGCGAGGAGTATGGGATTCGTGAAGGCTACGAAGGTTTCGGCTGAGATAGGGAAGATCTTGGCTATAATAATGGCCATCTGCGGTATATTCGTAAGTCTCTGGTTGATACTGATAGCCCTCTTCATCTACATAGGTGCGAGTGAGGAGGAGAAGCTCGTGACGTTTGAGGGATTGCTCGGAAGGTTTAAGGTTGGAGATATAATGACTCCAAATCCGATCTACGTAACTCCAGAAACAAAGGTAAAAGATGTAATCGCTCTGATGCTCAAGTACAAGCACTTGGGCTATCCGGTCGTCAAGGACGGAGAACTGATCGGAATAGTTACGCTCAAGGACGTCATGAATGCAGATGAGGATGATGTGGTTGAGAAGGTTATGAGCAAAAGGATAGTAACGATATCTCCAGATGAAAACGCGTTCGAAGCTCTAAAGCTCATGAGCGAAAATAGTATCGGAAGGATTCCGGTTGTTGAAAACGGAAGGCTTGTGGGTATAGTTTCGAGGAGTGATATAGTTAGAGTTTTGGAGATCCTTGAGGCGATAACCGAAGCAAGAGATCATACAACCTCTTGAGCTTCTCCTTACTCCTCTTAAGCTTCTTGTTCGCAAATTCTACCATGACCCTAAGTCCCTCCTCTCCGACGATCATCCTACCCTCAATGGCAACCGGAACTTCAAGCCTCTCAAGGGAGTTTATCTCAACCACGTTGTGCTTTAAGGATATCAAACCACTCCTCCTCAATCCGGCGTTGTTTGCAATGGTCATCAGCTTTTCGGCCGATTCAAGATCTCTGCATGCAACGTGGATGATCGGTGGGAACATCATAAGCCAAGTAGTCTGCTTTCCCCTTTTTATGGCCTCAAAAACCTCCTCAAAACTCACACAGCGATGCCACTTGCCTAAAAATTTAGCTTCAACCTTATCTCCAAATTCTGGCATATCCATAACCGCAATCCTTCCAGAGCAACTCGAAAGTGTCACAAAATCCTCAAATGAGTTGATCAGATCGAGCAGAGGGATTATATCCTCATCAACCTCATTCCTCTTTTTAGCTTCTAAGTAGCCTTCAAGCTTTCTCCGTTTGAATTCAGGCCACACTTTTAGACTCACCGAAAGGTTTTTATTTCGGTTTTTGTTAACGATTAATCAATAAGTTTAATATCAAATTCGAAAATAGTATTAAATGGTGTGATTAATACAGCTATAGTTAGCAAGGTGATCGGATGCTTGAAGTTGAAAAAGTCTACTACATTCCAAAATACGAGATATCCGACAGACAGTGCAGAGATGGAATAATAGTTGAGCCAAAGATAATTGCGGCGATGATAAGATCTGCAAGAAGACCTCTTCTCATAGTGGGTGGCAAACTCCTAGAGAATGAAAAACTTGTCGAATATGCCGTTAAATTTTATAAAAAGGGTATCCCGATCGTAGCTACTGGAGCTTCGAGTAGGCCACTTATCGAAAAGGGAGTTAGACCACTCTCAGCTTCAAGATCTCTCCACTACATAACCCAATACCTTTTGGACGAATCTTGGAGGGGTTTCGATGGGAAGGGGAGATATGATTTGATCCTCTTCATGGGTTTCACACCCGCATACCTCTCAAGGATGCTCTCAGCTCTAAAGCACTTCTCTGATCTGATCACGATAAGCATAGACGAATTCTATCAGCCGAACGCAAAGTTTAGCCTCACGAATTTTGCACTGATAATTAGAGGGGAGCTTTGCATCGGATGCGGAAACTGTGTTGTAGTATGCCCCTATAATGCAATCGAATGCCAGTCGATGGTTAAAAACGGAAGAAAACTTATTGTAGATGTTAGATTTTGCAGAGATTGTGAATACATATTCTGCGCTGAATCATGTCCGTACGATGCTTTGGAGATCAGGAAGGGTGGTGAGGTATATTACAAAGCCCTCGATGAGATATTAGAGAACCTTTAGAACTTCATCCAAAAGACCCTCCGCCCAATCACCGCTTATGTCTGTTGTCGGCTTGGTTTCAACAGTTTTAATTGGCCTTAGTAGAGACGTTATCTCCTCACTCGAAATCAGCCAAGGTGGTTTTAGAAGTACGTCTACCGCTTTCTTATACCTCTCTCCACTGTATATCGCAACCTTGGACGGAGCCACAAGCAGGACAACATCGGAATCGGCGGAACTTTCCGTTGGAGCTGAGGCGTTGTTGAAAGATTCTATGATCGTCAACTCGTGTTCTGAGGAGATGTATCTAACGCATTCGTCTGCAAATTTACCGACGTTTAGCAAGATCTTATTCAAATTTTCGATCTCCATGGGTTTCGGATTTAGGGAACATATCAACTCAATTGCTACATCTCTCAAAACCCTTGTCAGCCTTTCTAGGTTTGCAGGAGCGTAGTAATGTCTCGTTTCGTTTGGAGTTGTGAGTCTCAAAGCCACTATCTGCTCGCTTAAGTTTAAGGCTGTAAAGAATGAGCTCTGCCAATCTACCCTCTCCGGATCCGGAGGCATGTGCATCAAAACCACGGGACTCTCAAGCTCTATCGGATCCCTATTCTTTGCACGGTTATGAAGCTTGTATACGTCTTCTCCGATCAGTTTTCCAAATTCCATACTCCTCCTAACGCTTTGATAATGGTACCAGCCGCTGAAAGCTGTGACCGGCTTAACAACCCCTACGTCAAATCCCCTCTGAATAGCTTCGCCGATCAACGACAAAGCTACGCTCGTTTTACCCGAATCGAACGGTAGAAGACCGACTATAAGAACCTTCATCAGAACCCTAACTTCGGCAACTTAAACGGCAACCTTCCCTTTTCAAGCTTCTTCATCTTCTTCATGACGTTCTTCATCGTCTTGTAATATCTGAGCAGTTCCTTGACATCCTGTGGGGTGGTTCCGCTTCCTATCGCGATCCTTCTGATCCGTGATGAATCTATTATTTTGGGATTGAGAAGCTCCTCCTCTGTCATAGAATCCATGATGACCTTGAACTTTTTCATCTTCTCCTGAGTCATCTCCATGATGTTCTCATCAACCTTCAAGCTTAGACCGAACGGAAGGAGTTCGAATATCTTGCTTATCGGTCCCATCTTCTGCATCGCTTCGATCTGCTTGTATACGTCCTTCAAAGTGAAGGTTCCCTTTAGGAACTTCTCAGGATCGAGTTCCTCCTCCCTCGTTATTCTTTCTATCTTTTCAAGCAGTGCCCTGATGTCTCCCATTCCGAGCAACCTCGAAACGAATCCGGCCGGGTCGAACCTTTCAAAATCTTCCACCTTCTCACCCGTTCCGATGAAGGCTATGGGTATACCTATCTCCCTAGCTGCGGATAAAGCTCCTCCCCCCTTTGCAGTTCCATCGAACTTCGTTATTATTATGCCGTCTATTCCGATGGCCTCATGGAAAGCCTTAGCCTGCTTGCTCGCAAGCTGACCGATTGCAGCATCTAGCACGAGCAACTTGTAATCTGGATTTACTGCCTTTGCAATTTCGATCATCTCGTCTATCAACTCCTTTTCAAGCGCATGTCTTCCGGCTGTATCGATTATTATCATATCGTAATCCCTCAGCCTTTGCAAAGCGTTTCTTACAATTGCAACCGCATCCTTACTGTCCTTCTCACCGTAGAACGTTATCTTGTACGCTTCGGCCAACTGCTTCAGCTGCTCGTACGCAGCCGGCCTCCAAGTGTCTGCACATACGACGGCAGTTCTTAAACCTTTGTCCTTGTAGTATTTTGCGATTTTTGCCGCTGTAGTTGTTTTACCACTTCCCTGCAATCCAACAAGCATTATCTTGCATTTCTTAAGCGGGATTTCAAGTCCCTCGCCTATACCCCTCATCAGCTCCTCGTAAACTATCTTGATTATGTGTTCCCTAGGATTCAATCCGCGGATTATCTCCTCGCTTAAAGCCCTCTTCTTTATCGCATCGGTTATCTCCTTGACGTGCCTGACGTTGACATCAGCTTTGATCAACGCCCTCTGAATATCCCTGACGATCTCCTCAACGAACCTCCTATCGATCGTTGATGATCTTGTGATCTTCCTGACTATTTCTTTTAACGATTCTAAAGCCATACGGGATGTTTGTATAAAACGTTATAAGGTTTTTGCGTTCATCCCTGGCTACATTGGTTTTCAGCCGACGTTACCCACGTTCAGAACTTTTGATTCGGGACTTGCACAACGATATAACTTGCATGTAAATTTAATGTCTCCGTCATATAACCAAAAGTTCATATGTCTCTTCCTAGATTCGAACTGTGGAACCGCTGATAGAGTTCATAGCATTGCTGCTCATCGCCTGCAGCGTTGGAGTTGCTGTGAAGTACGTCAGATTACCTTACACGATCGCGTTGGTTTTGGTCGGCTTGTTCGTAGGCTTATCGGGATTTCCACGGATACCCCTCACAAAGGAGCTCGTCTTTTTAATATTTCTACCACCACTGCTGTTCGAGTCAGCTTTAAACATGGATTTAAGCCATCTACGGGAGAACTTCAAAATCGTTGGAATACTTGCGGTTTTGGGTGTTCTAGCTTCAACCGTTTTGATCGGTTTGATACTGCATCGTTTACTCGGCTTACCACTTGAGATAGCACTGCTGTTTGGTGCCATGGTCTCACCCACGGATCCGGTTTCGGTGCTAGCCACGTTTAAAACTTTAAACGTCCCCAAGAGGTTGACCGTTATAGTTGAGGGGGAGAGCATACTGAACGACGGAACAGCCGTCGTCATCTTTGGAATAATCTACGAGATGATAATGCACGGAAGACTCGATGTTTTGCACGGATTCACAGAATTCGTCATCGTTTGCTTTGGCGGCGCGGTAGTCGGCTTCGCCTTGGGCTATCTGACGTACAGACTTTTGGCCTTCATCGACGATCACCTCATAGAGGTATCGATAACGTTGATCTTAGCATATTCGAGCTACCTGCTTGCGGAACGTCTGCATCTATCGGGTGTAATCGCCGTTGTCTGTGCCGGCCTGATAATCGGCAACTACGGAAAACTTTTCTCCATGTCGGCATCGACGAGGATAGTCTTAACGGATTTCTGGAGCTTCGTCGTGTTCGTCATCAACTCGATGATCTTTCTGCTCATTGGGATAGATACCCAGCTGGGTGTGTTTAGGTATTTAAATGCCATAGCGGTTGCGATCGTTGCCGTTTTGATTGCAAGAGCCTTGATCGTCTATCCTACCTTAACGATATTCAAAGTTCCGAGTTCTTGGAGGTTCGTCGTGTTTTGGGGAGGTCTGAGGGGGGCGATACCTGTCGCTTTGGCTTTAAGCCTAAGCGGTATACCTTACAGAGATCTGCTGAGCAGCATGGTCTTTGGAGTCGTACTGTTCTCACTGGTTTTTCAAGGCTTAACACTTGAGTTCTTCGTCAGAAGAGCATTTAGAGATTTCAGAAGGGAGAATCTTGAGAGAGCGTTGGGCAGATACCTGGCCTTAAGGCAGGCCGAGTTTGAGCTTAGAAGAATGATCGAGAGAGGTGAGGTCGTCGAATCCGTAGCAGAGGTCATTGCAGAGGAGCTTAGAGGGGATATTGAACGAGCTAAAGCCGAGCTTGATCTCGTTTTGTCCGAAGATCTGAGGGATGAGATGAAGAGGAGGTTACTCAGAGAGATTCTAAATGCTGAGAAGTACGCGATAAGATCGGCTTTGGCTAAGGGGTTGATATCTGAAGATGTGGCGGTTGAGCTGATAAGGGATATAGATGAAAGAATTGCAGGGTTGGAGGGGTTGTGAAACCACATTGTGGAAGTTTTAAATACATCATCAACGGTGTTCATCACCACTGATAAAAATACTTAACAGATACGACATGAATTGAAGAACTAATAGTATGCTATCCATCAAGATGTCAGAATGATAACAAAAGATTTTTTTAGTACCAAACCATCTTGATCTATGGAGTATAGGATCATCTGCAGACCGAGCTACAGCCTACTGGAGTTGAGGCTTGAAGATGGGGAGGAGGTCATTGCGGAAACGGGTGCCATGGTGTACATGAAAAATGTCGAGCTCAAAACAGAAGTTAAGGGAGGTCTGCTCAAGGGTTTGAAGAGGTCACTGTTCGGTGGTGAATCCTTCTTCATAAACAGGTTCGTTTCAAGGGGGAAGGGGATTCTGGGGTTGGCTCCAAAGTATCAGGGTGACATAGTTCACATCCCGGTAAGCGGTAGATTTTACGCTCAAAGCGGGGCATTCTTGGCCTCAACTCCGGAGATAGAGATAGATACCAAATGGGGAGGAGGTAGGACATTCTTTGCCGGAGAGGGGTTGTTTCTGCTGAAGCTCGAAGGGCACGGGGACGTTTTTCTTTCGTCGTTCGGTGGAATCGAAGCGATAGATGTAGAAGACAATCTCGTCGTCGATACAGGACACATCGTCGCGTTTGAGGAGGGCTTGGATTTTAAGGTTTCGAAGGTCGGCGGGCTGAAATCCACATTGCTGAGTGGAGAAGGACTCGTGGCAGAGTTTAGAGGGCAGGGAAAGGTCTGGATTCAGACCAGATCTATATCGGAGTACGTAGGATGGATATCATCGCTGTTGCCAAAGAGAGATTAGGCCAAAGGCTTCTTAACGAATTCTCTCAAGAAGATCGTAGCGTAGCAACCCTTGGGTAGGAAGAAATCGAAGGTAACGGAATCGTCTATCTCAAAATTGAATTTAGTGTATTCTATCAACAAATCAGCAGCTCTAATACTGCCCTTAGATGAGAACTCTCTATACTCATGCTTGAAATCTTCAAGCTCGACCTCATCTTCCTCCAAAAACTCTCTAACCTTTTGAGACGTCCAATCATCACCCAGTTCGAGCTCATAGCCCGGCAGAGGTATGGCAAGCGATGCTCTCCTTTTCTCAATCAAAAATTTGACCCTATCAAGGTTGTGATCTCTTACTCTGACGTGATCTTCCGCAAAGCCGTAGTAGCCGTTTTCAAATTCGACGAAATCAACCCAGTCTCCCTTCTCAACGATCTTAAGGTTCCCAAACTCTTCGATCCTCGCAGACAGTACCTTGTTGAAGATGTAGGATTGATAAGCATGGATGAACATCGTTTTTAAATTTTCGGGCAAAGAAAGCAAAGCATCCCTTTCGCTCTTGCCCTCTCTGAGCTTCTGCAGTAGATTTCGCTCGTATCTCAGATACTTCGGCAACTCCCTCAATCCAAGCTTGGCATCCCTCGTATTCCAAAGCTCCTCTCTCACCTTTCTAACTTCCTCATTTTCCCCTTCGAAGGGTTTTGCGACGTAGATCCAGAACGCAGATTCGTAGTCTCTTTTGAGTATGTACAGTCCAACCTCATGCGTTATAAAGCGAATCGAGCCAAAGCGTTGAAGTCCGAAGAAGTTAGGTGTCCCCTTCTCCTTCAGTTCTTCATAGATCTGATTTATCCTATCACCGTCCCTTATCGATCTAACGACTATTCTGAATCTGTTGCCGATGAGATCTCCCAATTGGATATCTCTGTTCGACCTACCCAATATCTCGATTTCGGCATCTTTGATCCTCAAATTCTTCAACCTCTCAATCTGTTCCTCGTTCAGACCACTTATTGCAAAGTACTGGATAGTCACGGCTCTCTTATCCTTAGTTCCTGCGTAATGTATCCTCTTCTGGCTTATCCTCAACGCGTTTGCTAGGGCTCTAACGAAGTTCAGGGTATCCCAGTTCACCTTCTTGACCTTTACAATCGTAAATCTACCCTCATCATCGATCTTTAGCCTTGCAATCTCCTCAACGTAGAAATCTTCAACTGATTCCTTTATAACTCCATTTATTCCTTCCGTTTTCGTTATGTACGTCCTTATGCCAACCCTTCTCTCGACATCTTCCACTTAAGCAAAGACGTTGCCCAGCTTAAAAAGATTTTATAGGGTAAGACCGAAACTTTGATCATGATCGGGAACACCTTCGGCTACCTGTTCCGAGTTACGACATGGGGGGAAAGCCATGGGAAGGCAGTTGGATGTGTCGTTGACGGTTGTCCAGCTGGGTTGAAGCTGAGTGAAGAGGACATTCAGAGGGAGTTGGATAGGAGAAGACCCGGCGGAAGATTGGCCTCACCGAGGAAAGAAAGGGATAGGGTCAAGATACTCTCCGGTGTCTTCGAAGGAAAAACCCTAGGCACTCCGATTTCTATGATCGTTGAGAATGTAGATGTAGATTCAAAGCCTTATGAGGAAATTAAGGATCTCTTCCGTCCCGGGCACGCCGATTTCACATACTGGGCCAAGTTTGGAATCAGGGACTGGAGAGGTGGGGGAAGAGCCTCAGCTAGAGAGACGGTCAGCAGGGTGGCGGCCGGAGCCATAGCGAAGAAGATCCTCGAGCATTTTGGAGTTAAGGTAGGGGGATACACGAAGGAGATAGCCGGGATAAGCTGCGATGTTTCAGACATGGAATTCGAGGAGATAATCAGAAGGGCTGAGAGTAATCCGGTTAGATGCCCAGATGAGGAGAAGGCTATACTTATGGAGGAGGCCATACTGAACGCGAAGAAGGAGGGAGACAGCGTTGGGGGTATAGCGGAGATAATAGTCAAGAACCCTCCAGCTGGATTGGGTGAGCCAGTGTTTCTTAAGCTTGACGCCTATCTGGCTTTCGCCGTCATGAGCGTTCCAGCCGTTAAGGGTGTTGAGATAGGAGCCGGCTTTAGGGTTGCTAAGATGAGAGGTAGCGAGAACAACGATCCGATAGTAATTAAGGATGGTAAGATCGGATTTGCCTCAAACAACGCGGGAGGAATTTTGGGCGGAATTTCGAACGGTGAGGATATAGTGATCAGGGTTGCGATAAAACCGACACCGTCGATCTCAAAGCCTCAGAGAACAGTGAATTACAAAACGATGCAAGAGGAAACGATCGTGATAAAAGGTAGACATGACCCCTGCATAGTTCCGAGGGCCATTCCCGTACTTGAGGCGATGGTGGCCTTGGTGATCGTGGACTGCATGATGATGCAGGGGTTGATTCCGAGGTTTTTGAGTTAGTTTATAAAACTTTCCAAATGTTAACCGTAACAACAATTCGACAGTAAAGGATTAGATATGTTCGTTTTTAGTATCTTGCAGTGCAAGAAATCAATCAGGCTGTACGGGAAGGAGTTTCTTGGCTTGTGGCACGACAAAATTACGAATTTGTTCACGGTTAGAAACGGTAAGGTTAAGATACAATAGAACCGAGAAAACGCTATTTAGAAGTGGATTTTACCGAATTTAACTATTTACCAAAAGATTACAATTCAATTGGCGGATTAATCCTGAAAGAGAATAAATTGATCGTAACTTTCAAGAAGGAAGTTGAGCCAATAAAACCTTATGCATCTTTTGATGTGAACTTAACAGGTTTTATCAATGGAAAGTTAGTAAGATTTGAGAGAGTTATATCACATTCACAGAGTTTACGAGGAGAAGAGAATAAGACAAAGCCGAAAACTGCTAAAGAACTTATGCTGAAATATTCGAAGATGGAAAGAAATCGTGCAACGGATTTAATGCATAAAATCACTATTGCAAGGGAACCGGTATCGGTAAAGCATGGTGCAACTTTAGAAGACTTGATGAACATTAAAAATAGAATTCCTGACAGTAGTAAAGACTTGAACCGCAAGTTATCAAAATGGAACCGTTTCAATCAATGCTCGAATAAAGCTTAAGTGGTTCGGTTTGCCAGTTGAATACGTTAACCCGGCTAACTCTTCCAAAACCCGTCCCGTCTGTTCTGGCAGATCATCTGCCTATCGGTAATGAAATGTAAATGTGGATTTATTCATGATGGAGATGTTATAGCTTGCTTGAACCTTCGAATGTGGGGCTTGGGGGTTACCCACGGGGGCAAGCCCTTGAAGGTTTTATCCTTCAAGGGTGATGTTCCCCAAGGTGGCGTATGTCTATCAAAGACTTCGTCCGCTGAACCCCTTCATGTAACTCGTTAACTATTCGAAGCCCTTTAAGAAGGCTTTAACGTTCTTTCCCAAAACTTCGGTGTTGTAACCTCCCTCAAGCACTGCGTATCTCCTTCCAAAGCACCTATCTTCAGCATACTCTTTGATTATCTGCCCGATCGTCTTGTAATCTTCTGTGTCCAAGTAGTTTCCCCAATCCATCTTGTGCTTATCGAAACCAGCTGAAACGGCTATTATATCGTATTCGTCGACCGATCTAAGAATATCCTCAATACTTGCAATATCATCCTGCGGCATGTGATGATACACGACGTTTTTATCGGTACAGAAAGTATTTGCAGTTCCATCGCCAAAGTGCAGATCGAAATCTACGATCACGGCCTTTCTTATCAAACCATCATGCATGAGCTTCCTAACGGATATCGCTATGTTGTTGAAGTAGCAGAAACCCCAGCCTCTATCCGGACTCGCATGATGCCCAGGAGGACGGATTAAAGCAAAAGCTGGCTCTTCGAACGCGATCTTTGCGGCCGTTATGGCTCCCCCAACGGCCAAAGCTGCGATATCGTAAAGACCTTCGGCCTTAACATCCTCAACGTAGAATGGGGTGTGAACGAGTAAGATGTCCTCAAGCCTAGCCGGCTCAGGAGTGACGAACTCGTAATCGTCCTTAATCTCCTCCAAGATACATTCCAATCTGCCTTCTGCGGCGGCAGGATCGCTCGTGTAAACCTTCAGATATTCTGGATGAAAAACGATCTTCATAATTCAACGTTCTCTCAGATGGATATATAGGTCACGGCTCGAACTCGTCACCCCTGAAAACAGCCCCATCCATGCAGACTCTCAAGCCATTTTTAAGCACGCACGAGCCGCACAATCCAATTCCACACCTCATATAATTCTCCAATAAGAATTCAGTCTTATTGAGAACCTTCTTAGCTTTGAAGAGCTCATGTAACCCCTCGAGCATGGGTTTTGGGCCGCAGCAGTATATCCTTTCAAACTTAGAAAGATCGATGTCCTTAGCTTTGATGAGCTCCACAACGTTCCCCTTAAACCCCTCAGAACCATCGTCGGTTGCAACGATTAAGTCCTCGAACTTATCCTTCCAGATCAACTCCTCGGATGTCCTTGCACCGAAGATCACAGAAACCTCTGCCCCTCTCTCAATCAAAAAGTCGTACAAAAAGAGCATTGGAGCAATTCCAATTCCCCCAGCAATTATCAGAGCTTTTCTAGCCGGAGTAAACGGTCTACCAAACGGTCCCCTTATCCCCAAAAGTTCTCCGGCATCTACATCCACCAAGGCTCTTGTGGTTTCTCCAACAGCCTTAACCGTGATCGAATTTGGAGAAGACAGACTCAGAGGTATCTCCTCATAGCCAAAAACGTTCACCATCAGAAATTGCCCCGGAAAGGATAACATACTTTTATCGAAGAAAATCGTAGCTATACTCTCGGTATGTCTGATTACCCTCTCAACCCTAACACAGAACATCGTATCTCCTCAGCCCAAAAGGTTTTTAACTTTTTATTAGCTCAATCCAATTATGATTCAGGCGATTTACGCTAATCTCTGTCAAGTTTGTGGAAACGATTTCACCGTTGAAGAGGCATTGGAAGGTATCTGCAAGAAGAAAAACTTCAGAATGTGTAGGTATAAAGAGGATGAGACAGTTGAAGAGTTTTTTGAATTCTTCAGAAAGATAATAGGTGAGCCGAGATCTATCCAACGCTTTTGGGCCAAGAGGATTTTGAGGGGAGAGAGTTTTGCCGCTGTTGCTCCTACAGGAATTGGTAAAACTTCATTCGGCTCCGCCGTAGCTCTGTTTTTGGCTTTGAGAGGTAAGAGGAGCTACATAATTCTACCTACGACCCTTCTGGTCAAGCAGGTTGCTGATGATCTGGTTAAGTACTGTGATAGGTACGGGATCAAGCCCAGCTTAAACGACGATGACGGAGATGTTAAGATTATCTACTATCATGGAGGATTGAGGAAGGAGGAAAAGGAAAAGTTTTTCGAGCTTTTGGAAAAGAAGAACTTTGATATACTTGTAACAACGGCACAATTCCTTTCAAAGCACTTCGCAAATCTTAAGGGACTGACTTTCGACTTCATATTCGTCGATGATGTCGATTCGGTTTTGAAAGCTTCTAAGAACGTAGATAGAATCCTGATGCTTCTGGGATTTTACTACGATGCCAAGGAGAGAAGGTGGAAGGGTCAGGCTAGAGGCAGCCTCATGGTTTCCACAGCCACTGCCAAGAAGGGTCAGAAGGTTCAGCTGTTCAGAGAGCTGCTAAACTTCGATGTTGGAACTTCAACGCATGCCGTCAGAAACATAGAGGATGTTGCTATAAACAGCGAGGACATAGATCTGCTGTGCGATATCCTGAGGAGGATGGGAACGGGTGGGATAATCTATGCAAGGACTTCTGAGGAAGCTGAAAGCTTGTACGAAACTCTGAAGGGGAGAGGATTCAAGATAGGAATTGTTACGGCCGGAAAGAAGATGGATTACGAGCTGTTTGAAAGGGGGGAGATAGACCATCTGGTCGGAACAGCCTATTACTACGGAACACTCGTAAGGGGATTGGATCTGCCGGAAAGGATCAGATTTGCAGTGTTCTTCGGTGCTCCCATCTTCAGGGTTAAGGTTGAAGACATAGACACCGCAAGTGTTGGAATAATAAGAACTTTGGCCTTGATCTTCAGGACGAATGAAGATGTTAAGAAGTACATCCCATATCTGTCAGTTCTGGACAAGAGAGAGGATCTGCTAAACGAGCTTAGGGGTATACTTAAGAGGTTGCTTGAAGAGGGGGAAATCGAGGAGAGGGACATCGTAGTTAGGAAGGGTGAGATAATATTTCCAGACGTTAGGACTTACATCCAAGGCTCAGGCAGAACTTCGAGGCTCTTCGCCGGAGGTATCACGAAGGGAGTATCTTTCCTATTTGAAAGGGATGAAGAGATTCTGAAGGCTTTCGTTCAGAGGGCAAGCTACTACGACATCGAATTCAAGAGCTTGGATGAGGTCGACTTCGATAGGCTGATCAGGGAGATAAACGAAACTAGGGAGAAGTTCAGGAGGAAGACTGAGTTCGATGCGATCAAGCCTACACTGTTCATAGTCGAAAGCCCTACCAAGGCTAAGCAGATCTCGAGGTTCTTCGGACAGCCGAGCATAAAGGTGTTCACAGATGAAAACGGCGACGTTGAGCTCGTAGCGTACGAGGTTCCTACGGCTGAACACATCTTGCTCGTCACAGCATGCATAGGACATGTAACGGATCTGATAACCAACCAAGGATTCCATGGTGTTCTCGTGGACGGTAGATTCGTTCCGATTTACGCTTCGATAAAGCGCTGTAGGGACTGTAACTACCAGTGGACTGAGGAGAGAGATGAATGTCCGAAGTGCGGTAGCAAGAACGTCGACGATTCAAAGAGGAGGATAAACGCGTTAAGAAGACTTGCTCACGATGCGGAGATGATCATAATTGGGACTGATCCCGATTCGGAGGGAGAGAAGATCGCATGGGATCTCAAAAACCTGTTGGCCGGTTGCGGAGTTGTTAAGAGGGCCGAGTTCCACGAGGTAACGAGGAGGGCTGTAAGCGAGGCTCTTAAGAACCTGAGGGATATAGATGAGAACCTCGTGAAGGCTCAGATCGTCAGAAGGATCGAGGATCGTTGGATAGGATTCGTTTTGAGCCAGAAGCTCTGGAGCGTATTCGGTGACAGAAACCTCTCAGCCGGAAGGGCTCAAACGCCCGTGTTGGGCTGGGTCATCGATAGGTTCAAAGAGTACAAACAGAAGAAGAAGATTGCGATCATCAGGGATCTAGATTTGGTGCTAGAAGTTGATGAAGATGCCAAGATCGGAGAGACCGAGCTCGATTTGGAGATCGAGCTTTTGGAAGAGGTAGAAGAAGAGAGAACCCCACCCCCACCCTACACCACGGATACGATGCTCAGAGATGCGAACGCCATCTTGAAGATCACCGCAAAGGATGCAATGAGGCTCGCCCAAGATCTCTTCGAGTCTGGTTTGACGACCTATCATAGAACAGATTCAACTCGTGTCAGCGATGTGGGATTGCGTATAGCTAAGGAATTTTTGTATGATGAATTTACGCCGAGAGAATGGTTCATGGAAGGAGCCCACGAATGTATAAGACCTACCCGTCCAATTCCAAAGGAAACCTTGCAGAGGTTAATTCAAGAGGGGGTAATTCAGGTTGAGGGAATCACGTGGCGACATCTCGCTCTATACGACCTAATATTCAGACGTTTCATGGCGAGCCAGTGCAGGCCCTACCGCATAAGGGTTGCCAGATATCTTATCAGATACGACGGCAAGGAGTTTGAGGAGGAAAGGGTTCTGCATGCGGAAGGGAAGGCTGTCGAGCTCTACAAGTGGTGCGTCTGGGTTAAGAGGGAACTGCCGGTTGGCAAGATTAGAGTTAGGGCCGAGGTTAGGACAGTCCCAAAGGCTCCCCTGTTCACTCAGTCGGACATAGTTCAACTGATGAAGGAGAGGGGAATCGGAAGACCATCAACATATGCTACGATCGTTGATAGGCTTTTCATAAGGAATTACGTGATCGAGAAGAACGGAAGGGTTATTCCGACGAAGAGGGGTATAGAAGTCTACAGATACCTTGCAAGCAATTACGGAGGCTTTGTTTCTGAAGAGAGAACGAGAATGCTTGAGGAGAAGATGGATGCGATAGAGAGGGGGGAACTCGATTACTATAAGGCTTTACAAGAGCTCTACGATGAGATCAAGCATATAATTTTTTAATTGAAAATTAGGATTTTAGAAATCTGACCTCGGTTTCTCCTTTCAACGTCAGCAGTTTCGTTTCTATGCTCGCTTCAATCACGGCTTTTCCGGGTTTATCGGAAGTTATAAAGGTTTTGGTAAGGTAGTTTCCGGCTTCAACCTTCACGGGGCTCTTAACGTAACCTAAGTTCGTTTTCATGTTGACTCTTATGTCCCTCGGAACAATTATCGGTCTGTCGTCTCCATCGACGATCTCAACCGTTATCACGGATCTATCGATTCCATCGGCCTTTTGGACTTGGCGGAAACTTTCAGCTTAACCTTCGGGATCTCGTAGAGTTTACATCTAACCTTCGTGGTCTTACCTGGAATGACTTTGGCTGCTTTTGTACATTCAATGTATCCCAACTCCTCCCAGAACCTAACCTCGTGTAAACCCTCGGTGAACCTTGAAGTCATCGAAGATCGGCCGTATAGAGTACCATCCACGAAGACCCATGCATCGGGTTTCGAAATTACGCGAATTTTACCGAATCTCCTTTTATCGTGCATCTTTCGTTGAATTATCCTTCCAATAGCTATGGCTAAGACTCCGGTTGTTAAACCAACGATCTCCCAAGGAATGTGCCCTCTCACTACAAGATTTACGCTAGTCACTTCGGAATTTAGACCGTCATCATCCGTAACGATAAACCTATAAGTTCCAGATTCCACATCTTCAAGCCTAAGCTTGAGATGATTGCCCTTTGCTGTGATCACCCCACTTCCCCATCCAGATCCCTTCCGTACCCCATGATGGTAACACCTTCATCAAC
>CAYMEG010000002.1:26649-32727 GCA_964389535.1 uncultured archaeon
CCACTTCCCCATCCAGATCCCTTCCGTACCCCATGATGGTAACACCTTCATCAACGGGGTTTGGGCTTATGCGCGATCGGGAAAAACTTGGTCGTGAAATTCCATCTCTACAGGATTGCCGGCCAAGTCCTCAGCATAAATTTGGACGGTGTACGTAGTTCCGTATTCTAGACTTTCCGGCTCAAACCTGAGGATTTTGCCCTCCAGATCTATCTTACCGTCAACCTCAGGATGGATGCTAAATTCGATCTTTCTGTCGATCTCCTCGCTGAATACGACCACGATCTCGGAATCGACGGGAACCTTCGTACCCTTCGGTTCGTAATCCACCACCTCAGGCTTGGTTTCGTCGGTTGAGTAGCTTATCTTTATCTTAGCATTCGTAGCATCGGGTACATCTATCATCAGCGACCAATTCTTGTAAACATCAGTATCATCAACCCTAGCTTTTAACTCGACGGTTCTGTCCCCGTAATCGATGTAGGCCTTCGATTTCTGTATACCAACGGAGAGATTGGCAAACGCCACACCTGATGTGTATTCAAATTCTACACGAAAAATTCGTATCTGAAGGTTTCGTTGGGCTTCAACCCGTGAAGTTCCACGACCTTAGCATCGGCTATAGATACAAGTGCTACGAGCGCCCTTGAATCTTAAAGTCTCCTCGATCGGATATCAAAGTTGATGAAAACTGTCGATTGTTATTATGAGGATATGAGTTTAGCCCTGATCTTTGCGTACGCCTTTATTATGTCTCCCTTTGTGATTATCCCCAGAAGCTTCGTATTATCATCTCTCGGAACCACTAAAAGCCTTCCGATGTTGTGATTGACGATCTTAGCTAAAGCAGATCTTAAATCTTCATCTGGATAAGCCACAATTAGGTCAGTTGTCATAACATCTCTGACTTTAGTCTTCGCTCTGTCTTCAATTGGAACCTTTTCAACATCTTCGAAAGTTATAACTCCCACAAGTTTTCCATTCTCAACAACTGGATAACCGATGTAACCCGTCCTTTCAATCAACTTTAGAACACCCAAAACCGTATCGTCGGGTGAGACTGTAACGACCTTCTCAGCTGGAACCATTGCATCTTTAACCTTAATCTCCTCAAGAAGATCAACAAGCATTTCACTTCTGTGTGCAGGACTTTCAGCTCTCGTTGGAACCTGCTCTATGTAGATGGTGTTGTCTCCCGTAAGGAGATAGGAGACAGTCGCGGAGAGCATCAAAGCTGGAAGCAGTTCGTATCCACCTGTCATTTCGACAGTCATAAGTATTGCCGCTATCGGCGTTTTACAAGCTCCAGCTATGAAGGATGCCATCCCAACCAGAATGTACCCTTCCGGCTGAATTACGATATCTGGGAAGAGTTCATGAAATATGTAGCCTACAGCTCCGCCGACGAAGCTACCTATAACCACTGAAGGTCCAAAAACACCTCCACTACCACCAGAACCGATTGTGAAGGATGTAGCTAATATTTTTCCGAATATAGCCAATATTATAGCATCTATTGCCAAGTCACCGTCTATAACCTTTTGAACATACCCGTAACCCATACCAAGCGCTTGAGGAATAAAGAAGCCGATTATTCCAGCCAAAAGACCACCGATAGCTGGCTTTACGTGATTTGGTATATTTAGCCTCTTGAAGAGGTTATGAGTTATGTAGAATGACTTTATGTACAGTATTCCAAAGAAAGCAGATAAAACTCCCAAGATTAGATATATCGGCATCTCGAGAAAACTGTGGACTTTTACTTCAGGTGTTATGAAGATGTGAAACGTCATCAGAGTTCCCGTCAAGAACTTCATTAAGGCTATAAATATGACATATGCTGTTACTGAAGAAATAAACGCAGGGATTATGGCTTCAACCTCGTAATCCCTTTTGTACAGTACCTCAACTGCAAATATTGCTCCTCCAAACGGTGACCTGAATATACTACCGATGCCTCCAGCCACTCCACACACTACAAGTATTCTCCTATCTCTATCTGGTAACTTAAATAAGGATGCCAACGCAGAACCAAATCCAGCTCCGATCTGAGCAATAGGCCCCTCTCTTCCCGCACTACCACCACTTCCAATCGTTACAGCTGAGGTGATCATTTTAACAATAGGTACTCTTGCTCTTATGATACCCCTCAACTTGTGAAACGATCTTATGACCGCATCAGTTCCATGCCCCTCAGCTTCTGGGGCAAATGTGTAGACGATTATACCGCTTATAATTCCACCGATGGCTGGAATTAACCATATTGGAAGGTCTAAAATCCTAATTTCTTGCTTAACAATTTCAAGCTCTCCACCAGCATTTGGAGGGCTAAAACCACCTAAACCAGTTAGAAAGAATTTAGTACAGAGTTCTATCAGGAGGTAAAGACCAAACGCACCAAGCCCAGAAACTACACCTACTATAACAGAGAGAAACACAAGACGCCTTAAAGTCATCTTATTTTACTGAAACCATCAGCTTAAAAAAAGTGTTCGATTTATATCGATTGATAAATGATTGCAATCGTGAGTGCATGTCTGCTTGGGATAAACTGCAGATATAACGGTGGAAATGCAGCTGATGAAAGGTTGATCGAAGCCGTAAGGTCTGGTAGGTTTGTCCTAATTCCAGTTTGTCCAGAACAACTTTCTGGCTTGCCAACTCCAAGAAAGACATGCGAAATTGTTAATGGAGATGGATTCGACGTTTTAAAGGGAAATGCTAAGGTTTTAACAGAAGATGGGGAGGATTTGACGGAGATCTTCATCAAAGGTGCCAAAGAAGTCTTAAAGATCGCAAAACTCGTTAAAGCTGAGATCGCGATAATGAAAAACTATAGTCCATCCTGTGGATGTGGAACGATATACGATGGAAGCTTTAGTGGAAGGAAAAAGAGAGGATACGGTGTCACTTCAGCTTTACTCATGCTTAACGGGATCAAAGTGATCTGTGCCGAAGAATTCTTGCAAAATTATGACCATCATAGATCCTCATGAATAAATCCATATATCAATATTTAAAATTTAATTAAAAAAATATTTTTTGGTTTATAAAATAAAGTCATGATGCCACATTGTGGACAATTCAAATTTCTCATCAACAGTGTTGTATCACTACCCACATTTCAACGATCTGTTATATTTTTAAACGGTCATGATTGTCGGATGAATGATGCCAAGGTATAGGCAAACGATTTTATAACGTCGTGAAAATTGCCAAGGGGTGATGCTAATGGATGAAGTAAATAAGATCATCACTTTATGTGGAAAGGACTGGGCCAAGATCGGTGTCGAATTCATATTCTTGGGCGGTAAGCAGGAGTGTGAGAACTGCAAGCTGAGGAACATCTGTTTAAGGCTTAGAGAGGGGGCAAAGTATAAGATCGTCGGCTTGAGGGATGGTGCCGTGCACGAGTGTCCTCTGCACGATGAGGGAGTTGTTGCCGTTGAGGTTGTGGAGTTACCGATAGTCGCTTTGATAGATTCTAAGATGGCTGTTGAAGGTGCGAAGATAAGATTTGAAAGCAAGAAGTGTAACGTTTTAGACTGCGAGATGTACAACCTCTGCAATCCCGTAGAACTCAAAGATGGAGATTCCGTAATCGTTGAGAAGATCATAGGAGACGCCCCAGCTGAATGCAAGAAAGGCTACAGTCTCAAGGTCGTTGAACTTAAGAGAGAGGAATAAATTTTTAACTTTTCTTTGACAACTATCGTTATGGCGTTGGGCTTCGTTTTGATAAAGGTGTTTCCAACGAAGGAAAGGTACGTCTATGACAAGCTCGCCGAGCTTGAGGAGATTCAGGAGCTGTACCCCCTATTTGGCGAATACGATCTGATCGCCAAGGTAGTCGTTAAGGATTTTGAGCATCTAAGCGAGGTCGTTCTAAAGAAGATAAGAACGATAGATGGCGTTGTTGAAACCAAAACGTTGACCGGTGCTACTTTTTAAGGATGGAGCTAACGAAAGCCTTCTTACTTAAGAAGTTTAGGGAGTACTATTCGAACGCTGATCTGTATACTCCAAAGGAGTTTGAAAGTAGAGAGTGGGCGTTTGTTCCACTTAAGAGTTTTCCAGAATTCGTAATGCATAGGCATATCGCATTTTCTTCAGATTTGGAGCTTAAGGCGTACGTCATATCGAACGTCCCAGCTCACGCTTACTACTCATCGGCATACTACGATAACCCCTCTGCAGAGATGGATAGAAAGGGATGGAAAGGAGCAGATCTGATATTTGATATAGATGCCGATCATCTACCGAGGAGATCTTTGAAGGCTGCAAAGTTGGAAGTTCTTAAACTGATCAGAATCTTGACGGATGACTTCGGTGTCGATGAGAAGAACATCGAGATAGTGTTCTCCGGGCATAGGGGATATCATGTTCATATCTACGATGAGAGGTTTAAAGGGTTAGAATCCGCTGAAAGAAGAGAGATCGTGGACTATTTGACCTTAAACAGTCTAAAGAATCCCAAAAGTAGGCAGATGAGAAGGGTCGCTAAATGCACGGCTAGATACATTGCAAATGCGATCAAAGACAACAGGATCGATAGACTTCTTCAGAATTACGATGAAAGGAGAAGGCGGAGGATCATTTCGATTCTAAAGGCCAACTTAAGGAAGATTGCCGAAGGTGATTTTTCTTCAATCCCAAAGGAGCTATTTGAAAGGGCGTACAACCTATGCAAATCAAGGCTTGCAGTTTACGTCGATCCTCCGGTAACTGCCGACATAAAGAGGCTTATAAGACTTCCAAATTCGTTGCACGGGAAGACGGGGCTTAGGGTAACTCTTATATCGCTCGATGAGCTTGAAAATTTTGATCCGCTTAAGGATGCCGTCGTTTTCGGCGAGGAAAGGGTTAAGGTCAGGATTTTAAAAAGGATAAGGTTAAGAATGATGGAGGAAGAATTTAAACTACATCCCGGAAAGGATAAGGTTCCAGAGTATTTAGCCGTATTCTTGATATGCAGGGGTGTAGCGCTATATGGACATTGATGAACTTCTGACGATACTTGAAAGATCAAAAAGCGGAAAACTTCAAAAGATCGATGAAGATCTATACGACAGAATTAAAGAAAAAATTGCCGAGCTCGAGGAGAGGAAGAAAGACGCAAGTAGTGAGGAGGAGGTAGTGAGGCTCGAAGATGAGATCAGAACTTTAAAGAGAATTCAGAGAAGGATCTTCGAAGCTAGGACGAGCAAGATAATCAAGATGGCTTGGGCTAAGGTTTGCGAAACCGAAACGGATGAGGAGTTTGATAACATGACAACCGCCGAAAGGAATCTGTTTAAAAAGCTTGTTGAGATTTTGGAGAACTTCAAAAGGTTTATACTTGAGCATACGAGGAGGGAAGAAAAGGAAGAAACAAAATATATACTTGTCAGAATAAAAAAGGATATCCCCGAATTTGTGGGTATCGACGGAAAAACATATAAATTGCGTAGGGAGGATGTAGTTGTGCTACCTGAGCTTAACGCTAAGGCCTTAATAAAAGATGGAGTAGCAGAGGAGATAGAGGTGAAAAGATGAAGTATCCAAAGAGGATTAGGACGTTCTGTCCGTTTTGCGGGAAGCATACGATTCATGAAGTTGAAAAGGTGGGTAAGGGTAAACAGAGTACTCTGAAGTGGATAAACAGGCAGAAGAAGAGAAGGGGAAAGGTAGGTAACTTAGGAAAGTTCAGCAAGGTTCCTGGAGGAGACAAGCCGACGAAGAGGGTCAACATCAGGTTTAGGTGCACGGAATGTAAAAGGGCACATTGCAGAAAGACTTGGAGGGTGAAGAGGTTCGAGTTGGTTGAGAAGTGAGGTGGTTGCCGTGGAAGAAAGGTTGCCAAAGAGCAAATTTTTGAAGGTAAAATGCCCAGACTGTGAAAACGTTCAGATAATTTTTGATCATCCCTCAACCGTTGTTAAGTGTTTGGTTTGCGGAAGGACGTTGGCCGAACCGACCGGTGGAAAGGGGTTGATTAAGGCCAAGATCCTCGAAGTTTATGGAGATGTTTCGAAAGGCAAGTGATCGCCTTCCGAACATTTACTTGAAACATTGGTAGTGATGCAATATTGTTGACGG
>CAYMEG010000003.1:0-24385 GCA_964389535.1 uncultured archaeon
GTTCATCCCAATCATTTAGTTCTGATAAAAGCTAAAACGAAATCATTTGGATGGGGTTTACCCTTTAATGGAAACTTCTCGTTTGAAGACGATTGGATGGTTTTTGGAATGAATAGGAAATTCAGAGAGCTTAAGATATCAACTTCAAATCTGAACGATTATACGTTAAAGATCAAAGGGAAAGTTATAAAGCTCGACGATTTTGGCGATCTTATAACTCTTAGGCCAGAAGGGGGCATGATGCCTTGGATATATCAGAAATTAAGAAAAAGTTTCTTTATGAAAGAAATCTTTCCGGTTGGCAAGCGATCCTAGTTCTGGTTGTTTCGGTAGCATTCTCCATCTTCCATTTGGTGAACGGTTCATATACAGGCTTACTTCAGATGGACGTAGTAAAATCCGTACATCTGGCCTTTGCAGTTGCCCTATCATTTTTACTTTTTCCAGCTAAGAAGGAACACTCAAATAGGATCCCATGGTACGATGTAGTTCTGGCGGCGATCGGGGCTTATGTGAGTCTATACATTGCACTGAACTATAAGGAGTTAATTCACAGGTCTGCAATAGGTTACACGGCGATGGATTATGTGATAGCGGCTTTGGGCGTAATATTCGTATTGGAGGCTACAAGAAGAGCTGTAAATCCTGCGATGATTATCGTAGCTCTGATCTTCATAATATACGCAAAGTTTGGTGCCGATCTACCGTTCATATCACATCCACCGTACACTTGGAAGGAGATAATCGAGCATCTCTATCTGACCAAGGAGGGAATATTCGGAACACCCCTAGCAGTTTCAGCGAGCTTCGTAGTCCTGTTCATAATCTTCGGAGCTTTCTTGGAGAAATCCGGTGCCGGAAAGTTTTTCATAGATCTGGCAATAGCCTTAACTGGAAAAGCGACTGGGGGCCCGGCAAAGGCTGCAGTCGTTGCGAGTGCTCTAATGGGTACAGTTTCTGGTAGCTCAGTCGCGAACACCGTAACGACTGGAACATTTACGATCCCGCTGATGAGGAGGGTTGGATATAAACCGGAATTTGCTGGAGCAGTTGAACCGGCAGCATCTACAGGCGGACAGATCATGCCTCCAATAATGGGAGCAGCTGCTTTCATAATGTCCGAATTCGTTGGAATTCCATATTCAAGGATCGCCTTAGCAGCCGTAATCCCGGCTTTACTGTACTTCTTTGGAGTGTTTACGGCTGTGGATTTGGAAGCGAGAAAGGAGAAGCTGAGAGGATTGCCCGAGGAAGAGCTTCCAAACGTTAGAGAGGTTTTGAAGAGCGGCTGGTTCTACTTCATACCGATAATGGTGTTGATATACATGCTCGCGAAGGGTCATACGCCGATACTTGCGGCAGTCTATTCAACTGCAATCGTCATGGTCATAATGGTATTAAAGCCCATTTATGAAAATCTAAGGTTTAAGAGACCTTGGAAGGAGGTGGCTAAAGATATCGCCAAAACATTTATAGACGCCTTAAGCAGTGGAGGAAGGGGTGTCGTTGCAGTTGCGATGGCTTGCGCCTGCGCTGGCATAGTCGTTGGCGTAGTTACCCTCACTGGCTTGGGATTCAAAGTTGCCTCTCTCGCGTTATCTATCTCCCAAAATCGACTTTTACCGATTCTGATCTTAACCATGATAGTTTCGCTGATCTTGGGAATGGGAGTCCCTACGACTGCGAACTACATAATCACAAGCACAATCGCCGCTCCGGCGATAATAATGTTCATGGCCAAAGACTTCGGCATGAACGTCAGAGATTTCTTGAACATGTATCCAGAGTTGGTTCTGCCAGCACACATGTTCGTATTCTACTTCGGAGTTGCTGCAGATCTTACACCGCCAGTTGCTTTGGCAGCTTACGCTGGCTCAGCCATAGCCGGAAGTGATCCTTGGAGGACGGGAATAAATGCGGCAAAGATAGGAATAGGTAAGTATCTGGTTCCATACGTATTCATATTCGCTCCATGTTTACTTTTGATTGGCATAAACTCTGTTTTCGATGTTCTCAATCTAATTTCGATTGTGATATTTGTAGCGGTTGGAATCGTTGCGGTAAACGTTGCAACCATCGGCTATCTGCTTGAAGAATGCGAAAAGGTTACGAGAATATCTAGTCTAATCCTTGGAGGACTTATGCTTTCTCCAAATTGGGTTGCAAGATTTGTAGGCTTGATAGGATTTTTAGCAATCGTTTTAAATCAGTGGAAGAAGTTCAAGGTATGAAGAAGCTTTTGATCTTGCTTGCTGTAGTGGCTTTGATAGTTGCCGGATGTGCAGAGAAGGAGGCTAAGCCCGCAGAGAAGGCGGAGAAGTTTCATATAACGATATTAACGGGCGGAGCTTCTGGAACGTACTATCCAATAGGTGGAGCGATGGCTAAGGTGATAAACAAGTATGTGAAGAGTGTTGAGGCTACAGCTGTGACATCTGGAGCATCTGTCGCCAATGCAAGGAAGCTTGGCGATAAGGAGGCTGAGCTCGCGTTGTTGCAGAACGATATAGCCTACTATGCTTACAACGGCATTGAGATGTTTAAGGAGAAGCCCGTGAAGAACATAAGGGGTATCGCAACGCTGTATCCTGAAGTCATACAGATCGTAACACTGAAGGACAGTGAAATTCGAACGATTTATGATTTAAAGGGTAAGAGGGTTGCTGTAGGTGCTCCGGGGAGTGGAACTGCCGTTGATGCTATGCAGATCCTCAACGCCGCTGGAATCAACGAGAGTAATACGGATATAAGATATCTGAACTTCAAGGAGGTTGCCGATGCCCTCAAAGATGGAACGATCGATGCTGGATTCATAGTAGCCGGTATTCCTACAGCTGCAGTTACGGACATAGCATCGGTTAGAGACATATACATCGTTGAGATTCCAGATGAGATATATCAGAAGCTTTCTGAAAATTACAGGTTCTACATTCAATATACAATTCCAGCAGGAAGCTACAGAGGATTGGATAAGGATGTTAAAAGTGTAGCTGTTTTGGCTATGCTTGCAACGAGGGAGGACATTCCAGAGGATATAGTTTACAACATAACTAAAGCCATATTCGAGCATACGGATGAGCTCGTTGCCGCGCATGAGAGGGCCAAGGACATAACACTTGAAACCGCATTGGATGGAATGTCGATCCCGTTACATCCTGGAGCTGAGAAGTACTACGGGGAGGTTGGTTTGATTAAATAATCTATTTTTATATTTTTATAAATAAAAAATTTACTGTGCTAGATTTTTTATTATTTAAATTAAAAATATATAAAAAAATTAAATAGTAGTGGTTAGTATTATGGGAAGAGCTTTTCTGGAATGTACTTGTGCGTACCCTCTACAACTTCAACTCCTGCCTTCTCCTTAAGTGCCTTGATTATGTCATCCTTATAAGGACATACGGCCATTACACACGTTCCTATGTGGATGACATCGACTGTCTCCTTTAGAGATGCTAAGTGCATCTTAAGCAGTCCCAAGCTTGGAACTACCCTAGTACCCGGACAATCACCACAGTCGATTATACCCACTATAACCGCGTCCTTGTCCTTATACCTTTCAAACTCACCTTCCCTTCTCATAAGTGCTACGAGACACTTCGCATCTCCAGGACAAATGTTTTGCTCTCTGATCTTTTTACAAGATACGATCGCAATTCTCACGGCCATATAGAACAATAATTTTAATAACATATATACATTTCTATTTTTAATAAAATTTAAATAATTGGATAAATTTATTAAAATAATAATTTAACGCATGCGTTCGATCAAATTAGATCGATCTCAATGCTTCTACCCTTCTCAACATCTTCATCACTAACCGAGAATGTTCTTACGATGTTACCTGCCTTGATTGTATAATCTCCAACCGGCTTAACTGGATATGTCGTGTTCTGGGCGTAAGGAACGATCACATCGTATGTTCCATTTATAACCTTCACGGTTTTCTGCCAGATGAAAGTTCTATTTTGATTCGTCTTAATTTTAACCCAAACCGTCACGTTATCTGCATTGGCTCTCCCAGTAATTTTGACTCCTTTTACGTATTCGAATATCTTTACGTATCCTGTGGGTGTCAGATTAACTCTTGGCATTCCAAACTTCTCGGCATAGTACCTGTTGAATATCATCCTGTAGACTATTTCCTCAAGACCCATAGATGTTCCGAAGCTTGGAGAACTTTCGTATATCATTCTGTAGTGTGAGAGTCCGCAGCCGTCGAGTATGTGTAGCTTTGCCTCCATAGTCTCAAAATACCTCTCACTGGGGACGGGAACTACCATGGTTTGTGAACCGGGAGGAACTCTGAAGTAATCGGTGGTAAGTCCAAGCATTCCGCTAGGAGTTATGTATGCTATGGCAGAGCCGACGTAGTACATACCACTAGCCTTCCTCAAGCTACCTTCAGCCCAGACGGCCATTGCGTAGAACTTACCGGTAGCCATCTCAACGTCACTGATCACATACCTGACACCCAACTTATCGGCAATCGCATCGGCATAACTTTCGTTAAAGGCTGTGAAGAACGGAGCCGCTCCGGGGACATTGTTATACTTATTTCCAATCCCCTGCTGGAAAGGATTGGCTATCGGCATCCTATGAGCTATGGCCTCGATCCAGTGTCCGTAATCCCACCAACTCATAACGCCGTAGGTCTTCTCTGGATACGGGTAAGGTTGACTTAGATTCTTTGAAGGTTTGTAGAGTTCGTAGTAGTATTCATCGTAAAAGTTAGCATTTGGAGTGTTGTTTCTCATCCAAACTAGGGCGTCCCACCATGGCTTTGGAATTCCTCCGGCATGCTTGCTCTGCTCGAATGCCATCGCAAACGTCGGTGCGAACAGTATTAAAATCAAAAGAACTGCCAAAGCAACCTTTGTGTAATCGATCTTACGCTCCAAGATCGCCGAATAGAACTTTAGCCAATCCAAGAGTTTATCCATTATGAGCCCAGCCATCACGGCACAAACGACTCCGAAGTAGTAGGCGAATCTGTTCTGCCCAGTTAAGGCTACGAACATAATTAAAGACCAGAGTAAGATTAGGATGTGGATATCTCTCCTCTCGTCGTAAACCAATTTAACCAAATATAGAAATCCAAAGAATCCGAAGAAGAATGTCATTCCAAAGTTTAGGTACGCCGGAGCCAAGTTAAACTGGCCACCCATCGTAAAGAAGGGTTGAACTTCTGCGATCGTCAATTGTCCTCCCTTTGGCTGGACTACACCGATAACCCCCATCAGTATTCTGAAGAAATCTGGAAAAGCTATCAGTATAGATCCAGTTATAACCCCCGTTATCACGATGACAGTTATCGGAAAAGCATATTCTTCTTTGATTCCTATCTTTGCATAGTATCCTCGCTCTTTCAAGATCTCTGTAACCCTAAACAGTCCTAAAATTACCAGACACGATACCAAAATCGTCGGTTGAAAGGGTGAATATCTGGTCGGACTAAATCCCGGATAGTTAAAAGCAAACGGAAGGTAGAGCAATGCTGCGATGCCGATCATGATCAGGCTTATATATGTTATGTTTGCTATGTCTGCCCTTACGAATCTGCTGAACAGCATCAGAATGAACAGGTAGATCACTATGAATAACGCCAGATAAAAACTTGGAGCCCACGTTAATAAGTACGTTCCGTAGGATATTCCAGCTAAGATTGCAAAAGTTAGCTTTTTACCGTTTTTTAATGCATTTGGATCGTTTCTCCAAACGTTTATCGTATAAGTGTAGAGGGCTAGTGTAACGGTCATCCAGAAGACTTCCCAGATATGATGATCGTTGAAACCCAAGATACTCCTTGCGAGCAACTGCCCGGGGATTATGACAACGAGCAATGCGGATATAACTCCAGCCTGCTTGTTAAAACATTCCTTCACAAACAGATAAACAGGTAAAGCTAGAAGGGCACCTCCTATCGTTGGAATGAACGCTAGCACACTTCTCAATGATTCGGGATCGCTTACACCAGCGATCTTTGCCAGAATTGCACCAAAGTATACTAAGAACGGCCCAAAATGTGTGTAGGTTCCGTATGGGTAATGTGTAAATGGATCGAACCAGATCCTGTTCGGGAAGTTGTGCAGACAGTTGTCTGTCAGCCTGAAGTAGTACCAAGGGTCATTTCCGCCTAGACGGACGGTCCAAGTAAAGACATCATTCCAGGGATTGACGATTCTAAGATACAGGCCAACGATAATTGCGATCGCTAGGAATATCAGATGCCAAAACTTTTTCATGGATTGCCACTAAGCATAGGAGATCTTAAATTTTTTCATCATGACATACTTAAATATTTAAATTTAAATTAAATTATTAATTTCATCTATATTAATATTTTGGAATTACAATTTCAAACGCTAGAATGTTTAACGATGATCGATCACTTCTAATTCATGTGATACGATGCCTCAATAAAATACATCGAATTTCGCTCCAAAACCTACAAAATTAGGTATGATCGGGCGGATCTCATAGACAAGGAATTATTACAGATGATATTATCAATGAATTGTTTTTAATCGAAAATCGACTAAAGTGATCGATAATTTTGAAGATCTGACCGAAGTTGATATTTTTAGCTTACTTCTGTTTTGCACTAAACTTTTTTATTCTCAGATCGATTTATACTTATGGCAAAGGCTCCCTACATTAGGGAGTATAAGCAGAGTAAGGCTAGAGGAAAGGACTACATGGTTAGATGTGATGGATGTGGTAGGAAAGTTCCAAGATTTAAGACTTTCGTGGCTTACAAGGGATTAAAACTCGATTATGACATAATCAAGATGGTTGGTAGGAAGAACGTATCCCTTATGAGGGTAAAGGCTTACTACTGTCCAAAGTGTGCAAGATACTTAGGAATAGTTCAACCGGGTAAGCTGGGGAGGAGAAAGAGTTCTGAACTTTAATTAATCCATCCTAACGACCTTACATTCACCTTCATAATTTTCTGGATAGATATTTTTTAATTCACCGCTGCATATAGGGCAGTTTGGATTTGTCGACACTTCAATCTCGAAGAACTCCATAGTTTGCAAGTCCACCCTCAACAGCCTGCCCTTTAAAACATCCTTCCCCAGAACGATTTTAATTACCTCTGAAGCTTGTATACATCCAAAGAATCCTGCTGTGAATCCCATTATGGCAGTGGATATTTCTTCCTCGATCTTCGGAAACGTCGTGTACAGACATCTGTAGCAAGGGGTATCAACGATTGTCATAGCCTCTCCTTCAAATCCGAAGATCGCTGCATGAACCATCGGCTTTCTCAAAATCTTGCACGCGTCGTTTAGCAGAAGTCTAGTGCTGAAGTTATCTGGACATGAAACAACGACATCGTACTCCCTAACGATCTCAAGTACGTTCGAAGGGTCTATATTGAATGGATAGGCTATAACTTCTACGTCTGGATTGAGCATCTCTACAAATTTCTTTGCAGATTCCGCCTTATTCATCCCGACATTTCCAGCATGGATTATCTGTCTCTGAAGGTTGTGCTCTTCAACAACATCACCATCTACGATTCCAAGTCTTCCAATGCCTGCAGCTGCCAAATAAGCTATAACGGGACTACCTAATCCACCAGCTCCAACAACAAGAACCTTAGCCTTCATCAGCTTCTTTTGACCATCCTCTCCTATTATTGGAATCTGACGGATGTATCTGCCTAATTTCATATGTGATAAACCAACGATTAACTTTTTATAACTTCGGTTTAAATTTTTTTCATTAAAAAATTTAATAAAAATTAAATATAAAAATTGCTGTAGAAAGAATTTTTAATGATTAGTTGTATAAGATTCATATGTGTGAATCGAAAGTTATAATCGTAAAAAATGGAAAAGAAAAAATACTTATGGAAGATGTTGTTAGAATAGAGGTTGAAAATGAAAAACTCAGACTTTATGGACTTTTAGGTGATATGAAGGAAATTAGAGGTAGAATCGTCCTTATGGACTTAATAAGTCATAAAATATTTGTGGAGGAGATAGAATGAAGGTTCGTGTAGCTGTAAACGGGTTTGGAACCATCGGTAAGAGGGTTGCAGATGCCGTAGGTCTTCAGAAGGATATGGAAGTTGTAGGTGTCACGAAAACAAAGCCAGACTTCGAAGCTAAGTTGGCGATAAAGAGAGGGTACAAACTCTACGTAGCGATTCCAGAGAAGGCTGAAGCTTTTGAGAGGGCTGGGTTACCGATCGAGGGTACGATCGAAGATCTGCTCGATAAGGCGGATATAGTAATCGACTGCTCTCCTGGAAAGGTAGGTGCTGAGAATAAGGCCAAGTATTATGAGAAGAGAGGAATAAAGGCGATATTTCAGGGCGGAGAAAAGAAGGATGTTGCCGAAATCTCGTTCAACGCTCTGGCAAACTACGATCTTGCCAAGGGGAAGCAGTATGTCAGAGTAGTTAGCTGTAACACCACGGGCTTGGTGAGGTTGATATACCTGATAAAGGAGAACTTCGGTGTTAGGAAGGTTAGAGCGGTTATGATCAGGAGAGTTGTTGATCCGAAGGAGGACAAGAAGGGGCTTGTAAATGGAATTTCTCCAGACCCGGTTGCGGTTCCATCTCATCATGGCCCAGACGTTCAGACGGTTCTGCCTGATGTAAACATCACGACGACGGCTTTCAAAGTTCCAACAACCCTGATGCACATTCACTCGATCATGATGGAGCTTGAAAGTGATGCGAAAGCCGATGACATAATAGATGTTCTTGAGAAGGAGCCGAGGATATTGCTCGTATCTAAGGAGGACGGATTTACATCAACTGCGAAGATAATAGAATTCGCAAGAGAGTTCAGAAAGAGGTACGATCTGTTCGAAAACATCGTCTGGAGAGATTCGATATCGGTTGTGGATGGTGAGCTTTACTTAACTCAGGCGATACATCAGGAGGCAATCGTAATTCCAGAAAACATCGATGCCATCAGGGCTATGCTTGAGTTGGCGGATAAGGAGGAAAGCATCAAGATGACAAATGAAAGCCTCGAGATCGGAAAGCTCAAGATTTAACTCCTTTATTTTTCAAAGCCATGTACGATTTTCCACCGTTGAGATATCACCGATTTATAAGTCTCAACCTTTCGGCTTATCGAAAGTCTTTTGAAAGATCTGTCGATGTAGAGTTTATGAAATACGCCTATCGAATTCTTCATCCAAGCGTTGCATTTTTGCTCGTTACTAAGTATGGAGAAAAAGCGAACGTAATGACCCTTGCCTGGCACATGCCTGTTGAGGAGGATCTAATTGCGATAGCGATAGATAGGGAGAATTACAGTTACGAACTTCTTGTAAATTCCAAGGAGTTCACTTTAAACGTTTTACCGATCGATAGGCTCGACATCATATGGAAGGCTGGAACCACCAGCGGAAGGAAGATCGATAAGATCAAAGAATTTGGAATATGTCTTGAGGACGGAGTAAAAGTTGGCACGCCTCACGTAAAGGATGCTATGGCCTTTTTGGAATGTAAGGTTGAGGAGGAGTTGAAATTTAGGGATCATTCACTCGTAGTTGCAAGGGTGGTGTATGCTTGGGCTGATAAGCGATTCTTTAGGGAAACATGGCTAGAAGGCTGCGGAGTCCCTATGCACGTTGGAAAGAAGTTCTTTACTACGAACTCCAAATATTACACACCTAAGTAAAAGATTGCGGGACATATCCAATATTCAGTATCAATTAAAAGTCAACAATTCGCAAGTTCATGACAGCAGAGCTACGTTACATTGAGCCTAAGACCATCACTACCTCCAGCTGTTGGTCACCGTAAGCTTGAGAAACTGTTTTAAACGTTTAAGTTGGTACCAAGCAACATCCAAAAGTCTTAAAAGATTTGAAGGTTCAGAAGGCTTGATGCTTGAAGAGGAGTATTTGGACATCACTTTCCTCAAAGAAAACGGCTTCATTCGAAAGAGATGTCCACTTTGCGGAAAGTACTTCTGGACGGCAGATGAGAGCAGAGAGATATGCGGAGATCCACCCTGCGGAAGCTACGAGTTCATAGGAAATCCGATATTCAAGCGAAGATTTACCTTAGATGAGATGAGAGAATTTTATCTAAGCTTCTTTGAAAAGAGAGGACATAAGAGGATAGAGAGGTATCCAGTAATTGCAAGGTGGAGAGATGACATCTATCTTACAATCGCATCTATAGCAGATTTCCAGCCGTTCGTAACTTCAGGAGTGGCACCTCCTCCGGCAAACCCGCTTACGATATCCCAGCCGTGTATAAGGATGGACGACCTCGATTCGGTGGGAAGGACTGGAAGACATCTAACGCTGTTCGAGATGATGGCACATCATGCCTTCAACTATCCGAATCAGCATGTATATTGGAAGAACGAAACTGTACAGTATTGCACCGAGCTTCTGAATGAGCTTGGAGTTCCAAAGGAGAAGATCGTATATAAGGAGGAACCTTGGGTTGGGGGAGGAAATGCTGGGCCATGCTTGGAAGCTATAATCGGGGGAATAGAGCTTGCTACGCTGGTTTTCATGAATCTCATTGAGGATGAGAATGGAGACATAGAACTCAAAGGATCGAGGTTCAGAAGAATGGAGAACTACATAGTCGACACCGGTTACGGCTTGGAGAGGTTCGTTTGGGCTAGCCAAGGTACACCAACGGTCTACGATGCTATATTCCCAGAGGTCGTTGAAGCCATAATAGACAACAGCAACATCGGCTTTGAGAGGGACGATGAGGTAGAGAGGATAATCGCAGAGAGTTCAAAGTTGGCCGGAGTTATGGGAGAGCTTAGAGGAGAAAGGCTTTTGGAGATGCGTAGACAGGTCGCTCAAAAGCTTGGAATAAGCTTGGAGAAGCTCGAAAGTATAGTGGTGCCCATGGAGAAGGTTTACGCTTTGGCGGATCATACGAGAGCGATCCTGTTCATGCTCGGAGATGGTCTGGTTCCTTCAAACGCTGGAGCTGGCTATCTTGCGAGGCTTATGATCAGAAGAAGTCTAAGACTTGCGGAGGAAATCGAGCTGAATCTTACAATCTTCGATCTGGTTGAACTGCATAGAAAGATCCTAAGGAAGTTTGAATTTGAAGTTCCAATGGAGATAATCCATGAGATCTTGGAGCTCGAAGAGGAGAGATATAGGAAGACGATCGCCAAGGGAATCAGTCTGGTTGAGAGGGTCATTCGGAAGAAGAGGAGAATTGAGAAGAGTAATCTTATCGAATTTTACGACTCTCACGGAGTTCCACCGGAGCTTGTAGTTAAGATCGCTGGAGAGAGGGGTGTGGAAGTTGAAATTCCGAAGGACTTCTATGCGGAGCTTGCGAGCAGGCACGCAAGGGCTGAGAGAAAGGCTAAGCAGAAGTTGCTCAAGAACGAATATCCGAAGACAGAAAAGCTCTATTACGATCAACCCAAGCTCTTTGAGTTTGAGGCTGAAGTTTTAGGAATCGAAGGTGATTACGTGATTCTAAACCGTTCCGCGTTCTATCCTGAGAGCGGAGGTCAGGACTACGATACGGGATTCTTGATCGTCGATGGAGCTAAGGTTCCGGTTATAGCTGTGTATGAGGAGGATGGAGTCGTCCTGCACAAGATCGATGCGGATGAATCTATTAAAGATAAGATAAGATCGGCAACTGGGATGAGGGTTAGGGGGGTTATAGATGCAGAGAGAAGACTTAGACATATGAGACACCACTCCGCAACGCACATACTCCTGCACGTTTTGAGGAAAAAGCTTGGGAGTCACGTATGGCAGGCCGGTGCAAGGAAGGAATTTTCTAAGGCAAGATTGGACGTAACCCACTACAAGAGGCCGAGTGAGGAGGAGATCAGAGAGATCGAGAAACTTGCAAACGCTGAGGTTCTGGCAAATAAGCCGATAAGTTGGGAGTGGATGAACAGGATAGAAGCTGAGAGAAAGTACGGCTTCAGATTGTACCAAGGAGGAGTCCCGCCGGGCAAGGAGATAAGGATAGTCAAGGTTGGTGACGACGTTCAAGCGTGTGGTGGAACACACTGCAAAACTACTGGCGAGATAGGACTCATAAAGATCATGAAAGTCGAATCTATTCAGGATGGGGTCATCAGATTTGAGTTTTGCGCAGGTGAGGCCGCCTTAGATTACATAGCCCAGCAGGAGAACTTGCTAAGACGAGCGAGTGAGATACTCAGGGTCGAACCGGCAAAGTTGCCGAAAACTGTGGAGAGGTTCTTTGAGGAATGGAAGGAGCAGAGAAAGGAGATTGAAAGACTGAAGAAGGAAATCGCAGAGATCAAGGCCGATATGCTGATTGCAGATGCCGAGGAGTACGATTCTCTCAAAATCGTTGCGGAGATCGTCGATGCTGACATGAAGGAACTCATCAAGCTCGGAGAGATCTTGGCTGAGAGAGGTTGTGTTGGATGTCTGATGAGTTCGGAAGGCAAGGTCAGGGTTGTTACATTTAGCGGAGATGATAGGGTAGATGCGAGGGAGTTGATAAAGGAGATCGGGAGGCACATAAAGGGAAGTGGTGGGGGTAGGCCAAAACTTGCTCAAGGAGCTGGACAGAGGGCTTTGAGCAAGGACGAGCTTATGAACATAATTTTCAGCTACCTGGGCAGAGTTCTATGAAGGTGGTAGAGCTTAGGGATGTCGTAAAGAAGTTCGGAAGTTTTAAGGCTTTAGATGGGATCAATTTGTCGATCGAGAGAGGAGAATCTTTAGCCTTGCTCGGCCCGAACGGAGCTGGAAAAACTACGGTTGTAAAACTCATAAGCGGGTTGCTAAAGCCTACTAAAGGAGATGTAAGGGTTTTTGACAGGATACCTTGGAAGAACTACGAAGTTAGGAGGTTGATGGGTGTCGTATCCCACAACACATTTTTGTACGACGATTTAACCGCCTATGAAAATCTGCAGTTCTACTGCAGACTTTACGATACTGATGAAAGTGTCATAGACGAAATCCTCGAACTCTTCGGGTTGAAGAATAGAAAGCATGATCTGGTTAGGAATTTTTCAAGAGGGATGAAGCAGAGGCTTTCAATTGCAAGGGCAATTTTGCATGATCCTCCTTTACTGATTTTGGATGAACCTACAGCCGGGTTGGATGTGGAAGGACGGAGGGATCTCATAGGATATATAGCAGAGATCTGCAAGGAAAAAACCATAATTTTCACGACGCACAACGTCAGAGAGGCTGAGGAGATCTGTGACAAGTTTGCGATCATCTGCAACGGCAAACTCGTGTACTTCGGAGATGTTAAGGGAGATCTTGAGAGGGTTTACTTAAGAGTTGTCGGTTATGAAAGCGGTTGAAATTGCGAGAAAGGATTTAAAAATCGAGTTCAGGGCCAAGGGAACTCTGAATCTGATGATCCTCTTTGCCTTAATGACTTCAATGATGTTCAGCGTTTCGATTCCGCTGAGTTTAGCTAAAAAAACGGCTCCATCCCTGCTTTGGCTTGTGTTTTTATTCGTAGGTGTGTTAGGCTATAGTAGGGCTTTTTTGAGGGAAGTTGAACTCGAAACTTTGGAGGGATTAAAGATATCTCCGGTGGCTCCAACAAGCGTCTTAATAGGTAAGATTTTATATAATTTGGTTTTAATGATTTTGATGGAGGCGATAATACTACCGATATTCATAGGACTCTTCAACTTGGATGTTGCAAATCCAATTTTGATGGTTCTATCCGTAACTTTGGGAAACGTCGGTTTCGTTATAGTCGTCTCGTCCCTCTCGATCTTGGTTGTAAAGTCGAAGATGAGAGAGATGCTTCTGCCTGTGCTGACATTTCCAGTGGTATTCCCGATAATAACATCGACGATACTGGCGATTAGGAAGTCGATGGGAGGAGATTTGGAGGGTATACTCAGCCCACTTGCTCTAATCGTTGGGTTTAGCATCATCATGTTCGTCGTGGCATGTTTAACGTTCGAATATGCATTTACCGATTGAAGTGATGAGTAACATACAAGTTGTAATACAAAGTGTAATACGTTTGCGATCGTGTAAGAAATGGTTATAAACAGAATAATCTCGAGATACAAATTAATATGCTGGGTGTATTTGGTAGAATCCTTCCAAAACTGGAAGGTATGAGAACGAGGGTAGTCTGTACATGCCCATTCGTTAGAGATTTGATACTTCTGCAGGTAATTCTACCGTATTTCGTGAATAAAAGAAATATTCTAATTTTATATTCTGAAGCTTTATATAGAAAATTTATAAGATTTATTGATAGTATATTGATGAGCACACCTGAGCTTGAATCCATGCTAGATAAAATCAACATAGTTAAGATCGGAAAGAATCCCAACTGTAAATTTGGCAACCTGTTCGCCTTCATAGAGCAGGGTAATCCTAAAGATGAGGCTTACGAACTAACCAAAATCCTAACAGAGCTCGAAAATGATGATGTATTGATAATGCATTCGAGTATGGGTTTCTTCTTCGAGCTTCTCGGTGATGCCAGCATTAGGGAGATACTCGAAATATTTAGCATCCTTCCTGATGATATAACCCTAATTGGATTTAAATCGAGTGAAAGATCGGTAGATGTCATGATAAACGAACTTTACGATATCATACTCAAAATTCGTAGGGATACTATGATCGACGATACAAACTTTACAATCAGCATGGAAACGTCTGGCAACGTTATAAGGGAATTTGGAAGGTTTAGAATTAAAGATGGAACAATACTGGAACTTTAAAAAATATCAGAGACATGTGAAACTTTAAATCCGGATTTTATTAAAGTACTGTATATGTTCTTATCTGCGGTTACGTAGATGTCACTATGATGGCTTGCAAGGACTATGCATGAGGCTACGGCGAAATCTACACCCAAATCCCTACAAACTTTTACAACTTCCGCAAGTTGATATCCTTCAAGTTTTACCGAAATGAACCCCAAGTATTCTGAGGCAAGATGAACAAACTTCGACGCGATATCCGTTGGGATGTTACTCTTTGTAAGTTTCATACACACATCGTATACAACTACATCTGGAACCTTAAGAGAAAGGTTTCCTCTCTCAAATTCTTCTCTAAGCTTCAAACATTCCTTTTCAAATTCTCCTCCTCTCAAAAGCCAACTTAAGACTATGGATGAGTCGATTATCATAACTTACGATCCCTCTATCTTGTCTCTTAGACTTTCAATCTCATTCCAGATCTTCTTCATCTTCTCTTTACTGATCCTATCCTCAATCGCCTTTCGAAGATATTCACTCCAATTCACGTTAACTTTGCTCATCTCTTTCTTCAGTTTTTCGGGAACCCTCAAAGAGATGATGATGTCTTTCTTCTTCCCCTCACTCATATGTAGACGAGTTTAGGTTAAAAATATTTATAGCTTATGATATACATATTAGGAATTATTTTCTAAACATTTTTGTATATTTATTTGTATTACCTGATGTAAATCAAACCAATAGATTAGAGTGATCAAAAAAAATTTGAATATTGATATAAATGCAGTACAAAGCCTTATATTGATTCCGATCGACATCTATCAATGGGGTGTAAAATTAAGATCTCAGATTTCCTGCTCTTTCAGAAGGAGGGTAGCAAGCATTATACTGGCTACGCAAATTACTTCGGTTTAGAGCGTAGAAACTGTATAATCAAGAAGACCGAGAACAAGTATGTTGTCTTAGTTCAGGATGAGGATGAGTGGATACAGATAGGGATATTCTACCCACAAAAACATGAAAAGGTAAAGGGAGCTAAGGATTACGATCTGATAGGTTTGATCTGGACTCCGGAGCATACGTTTTTCTTGCTAAAAGATGGAAACAGATTTCTAGGTCTATAGATTGATGAATCTCACGATGAAGTTGTTCAGATCTTCGAATTCCAATAGTACGGCTTCTCCCCTCAAAGCTGGCGGAATTTTAACTATCAGGGTTTCGTTCAGCTTTGCCACTCCCCTGTGTTCATGAATGTGAGCACAGAAAACGAGCTTTGGCTTGTTATTTTCGATCCACTTCCTTATGGCAACACTTCCCACAGACTTTCCTCCAATCCAGTCGAAGTAGCCGTTTGGGGTGTCGTGGAATATCGCTATGTCAGCTTTGAAGCCGGCGATCATCTCCTCGATCTGCTCGTCATCGAATTCAAAAGGTGTGCCGAATGGCGTTATACTACTTCCACCGAAGCCGAATATCTTAAACCCCTTAAAATCTAACACCTTTCTATGGATCGATATTCCCCTCTCCTCAAGTAGATCCAAAACCTCCTTTTTATCCATATTTCCCGGAATTGCAAGAACCTCGGTTTCTATGGAATCTAATACCTCCTCAGCAAAGCTCGTGGAAGTTCCATTTGTGAAGTCTCCGGCTATGAAGACGGCATCAACGTCTTTAGGAATTCTTACGGGGGTTTCGTGCATATCGGCTATCACCAAAATTCTCATAACGGTGAGTAACCTGATCAAAATTTAAACTTTTAGTCAATCGAAAATCTGAGCAATGCCGCTATTCCACCCAAAGACATGAGCCTTTGCCCTGGCTCAAATTCTGTACTCATTATGACGACCTTTCCCTTCATAGCCTCAACATTCTTCATAAACTCGTCGATGTCCCATCTCTCCCTCTGCTCCCTCAAAAATTCATCGGCTATGAGTAAAACATCTATCGCTCCGTAATCGTACGCCCTCTTTACCTCGTCAAGCCCGTAAGCTACTCTGTCGTTCTTTGCAATCCTTTCAAGCAGTATGTCGATGTATTCAGCTTCCTCAGCCAATCTCAGTTCTCCGGCAATCCTGTTCAGAACGCCCCTCTTCAAAACCTCCAAGAATCCTCTTGTGCCAATGCTTGAAGCGTCGCAGGTTATAACGTTCCAATCCGGCTTTCTATCCCTTACAAATTCTACAAAGTCCTCCTTTGCAAAGCCCGGTCCGGCGATGACCAGATATCTGAACTCTATGCTCTCAAGCTGTCTTAGGACTTCGGCGAAGAACTCGATCCTCTGGCTTGAATCTTTCCCGTAGCTCATCTTAACATCCGACAACTCTTCAACTCCCCACTGTCTAACGACTCCGATTACCGCTTCACCTTCTTCAATCGTCACTATCACGATTTCTGGCCTCTTTGCAGCTTCCTCAGCTTCTCTTATTCTTTTAAGCTGCTCATCCTTCCATACCTCCTTAATTATGCTCAGCTCCTTGCCAACCGGTATGTTTATCGTATGATAGCCGGAATCTTCAACACCTGCAACGATCTTCCCAGTGATCCTGAGCCTGTTTGCGAACCTGTGGAATTCGATCTTCTCAACCTCTATGCCAAGTCTAACGGTTACCTTCTCCTTATCGCTCCTTAACTTGTCTGAACTCTCTCTAACTCTCTTTGTTAGAGAGAAGACAATGTCTCCCGGTTCGATTATGAACTTAAGATGCCAAAGATCGTCCAAATTCTCAGGGATGAGCTTGATCTCTCCCTTTCTACCCCTCAACTGCTCTTCGACGATGATCATGCTATGAGATAATACCTGAGGTTAAAATTTTTTGGCAATCATCGCCCATGCAAAGAGTCCAAAGCCTTCCTTATGCATCCATATCTGTAACTGTAGTATCCAGTAAATACGATATTTCCGATCGTTACGATAAGCAAAATTGCTGAAGACAATTTATCGTAGCCGTAAGTGAATGCAACTATGACAAGTGGGGAGAACATTGATGCCAAGGGACCGGCGATGAACATAGCAAAACCCCTCCAACCTTTAGGCTTTTCAACCAATTTAAGTGTTAGGAAAGCTTTTACCGAGAGAAGTCTAGAGATTACGGGAATTCCCGCCTTGGAAAGCATAGATTTCGAAAGAAAGTAGTATCTGAATCTGATTCCCAAGATTCTGCCTACGATGTAATGAGATAGGCAGTGGGAGAAGTAGAGCATCAAAAACCAGCAGATCAATAGAATTAGAATTCTGAGAGGTTGATATATCAGAAAAGCCCGCTTGGTAATTATGATCGCAAGGATCAGCATGCAGATAGATAGTACGTTGCCGACGATCAGTGGAAGCCTCATGTTTCGATCACCTGAAACGATCTTTATAGCTTTATCGAACCCTTTTCACCCGTCTCATCTGAAGCATCGATTAAAGCGATCGTTGTAGTTAATCGCCGACGAAGGTCTAATTAATCGATTCTAAACCCTGATAGATTTACATATCGGTGCCTGATGTATCATTCAGAGCAGATAGACTGCTTAAACGCGATCAAATCTAATTCAAATGGCTCATTCCATGGGAAGAACTAAATAATCTTCTTCACTCCTTTAACTGAATGAAAGTACTGACCGATACGTTGAGATTTCTAGCATATACGATCCCCGTAATAGCTTTAGCGAGCTTTTTGGTCTCATATTCAATAAATAAAGGTATTCTGGAAAGGATGTCATCGAAGATCGAACCTCTGCTAAGCAAACTTAACTTGGATCAGATTACCGTCGCCTCAGTTGCCGTATGCTTCGTAAGTCCCACAGCTGCATATTCTATGCTCTCTCAAGCTTTAAAGGAGAAAAAGATCAATGAGAGGGAGGTAATTGCAGCATCCTTTCTCAATTCGTTTCCGGCGACGTTCAGCCACATATATTCATTTTTCATACCATTCGTAATTCCGATCTTGGGTTGGGCCGGAGTTCTCTATACGGCGTTAAGAATGATCGTCGCGATAGCTAAGTCTGCCATAGGGTTCGTCTTAGCCTTAAAATGGAAAACTCGACGAGAGTTTGTTAAGAGAAAAATCGTACGCAGAAGGGTCGATCCCCTAAAGTCCACCTGGAAAACGATAAAGAGGGTAACACCGATAATGACTGCAACTTATTTGGCTGTAAGTCTCCTCTCTGCCTACGGCTTCTTCGAATATTTCAAAGAGATCTTTAAATTTCTGCCGTTCGATCCGAATGTGATAACGATATCTGCCGTTGAATTCGTTAACGTTAGAGCTGCCGTTGTTTTGGCAGCGGGAATGCTTGAAAGGGGAATATTGGCTCCGAAGTGGGTTGTGGTTGGATTGATCTTGGGAAACGTTATAACGTTATCAACGAGATTCGTAAAACATTCTCTACCTTTGCATCTATCCCTATTTGGAAGGTTGGGTGTTAAGATCGTTGTTCTCAACGCTTTGGCGACCCTAATTTTAGATTTTATCATCATCATGCTGGTAGTATCATTTCTGTGATCTCCATTTCAAAGTGCCATTCTCACAACGATCTTTCAACGATGTCCCTTATCAGAATTACTTCAACATCGTTACCCTCCTCGATACCCTCCCTATCCTCAGGAATGACGACCATCCCATTTGCCTTTATCATCGATGTTAAAACTCCAGAGCCGGATGTTCTGATAGGCTTAACCTTATTCCCTTCAACGATGACCCTCGTAAACGTTCTTACCCCCGCCTGAGATGGTATCCTCCTTACAAGTTTAGCCTTGATGACGCTCCACTTTCTTGCAACGATCCTAATCCGAGTGATTTCAGCTAAAATCTCTGGAAAGAAAGTATAGAAAGATATGAGCGTTGCAACAGGAAAACCAGGCAAAAGCAATATTGGCTTACCGTCTATGACTCCCAAACCTGTGGGCATCCCGGGTTTCATCGCAATCCCGTGAATTATGAGCCTTCCGAGCTTATTCACGACCTCCGGCACAAGATCTCTCTTTCCTACGGAAGTTCCGCCGGACAAAATTACGATATCGGCCAATTCAATCGCCCTTTCTATCTTCTCGATTAACTCGTCAAAGTCATCCTTGGCTATGCCCAAATAAATGGGTTCGCAGTTGAACTCCCTGATGGCACAGCATAGCATCGGTCCGTTTGAATTTACAATCTGTCCAACTTCGGGTTTGGTTCCGACTTCAACGAGCTCGTTTCCGGTTACGATTACTGCAACCTTAGGCTTTTTCAAAACCCTTACTTCGGAGTAACCCAAAGCTGAGATTATTCCGACATCCTGCGGTTGTATTATCTCTCCCCTTCTAAGCACGACCTCACCGGCCTTTACATCCTCACCTTTCCTCGATACATTCTCCCAAGGTGTTACGGCCTTGTATATCTCAACTTTTCCATCGAGCTCCTTCGTGTACTCTAGCATGACTACGGCATCGGCACCTTTCGGCAAAGCCGAACCGGTTGAAACTTTAGCAGCTTCACCTTGCTCAAGTCTGCCGGGTTTTTCGCCTACTTCGATTTCTCCAACAAGCTTGAGAGTTAAGGGATTTGTAATCGAAGCTCCGAATGTATCTTCAGCTCTGACAGCATAACCGTCAACCGCGGATCTATCGAAATGGGGGACATCGATCCTCGCTACCACATCCTCGGCCAACATCCTACCGCAAGCCTCAAAAATTGAAACGACTTCCGAACCTACCCCCTTAAGTTTGACCTCTTCAAAAAACTTTTTTAAAGCTAAATCGATCGGTAACCTTTCCTTAAACCCCTTAAGCCTGACCATGAAGAATATATGGAGGCTTGTTAAATCTTTTTGAGCAGGGGTTCGGTTGGTGTTACGTTCTTATCCAATCCAAGCTTCTCGGCAGGAATGCCCAAGGCCAGACCTAAGATCTGGGTTACGTGCAAAACGGGGATCTTAGGCTCGTAACCTATAACTGCCTGTCCAACATCCAAAGCGTAGTGACAGAGTGGGCAGACGGTGACTATACAGTCTGCTCCTTTAGCACCTTCGAGGATCTTTTTAACCATCTTTAGATGCGTCTTCTTATCTATCAGCATTATCGGAGCCCCGCAACAATCCACTTTAAACGGATTCTCGAATATCTCACAGCCGATAGTTTCAAGCAGATCCTCCATCTTCCTTGGAGCTTCGGGATTATCAAACTGAACGATCTCCTCGGGCCTTAGGATCAGACAACCGTAATATGGAGATGCTTTTATCTCGATAAGCTTTTCAACGTTTCTTATTATTCCATCTATGCCGTAATCGTCAACCAAAACGCCCAGAATATGCTTGACTTCAACCTTGCCATCGTACATCCTTCCGATCTTGCCAAGGATATCGTTTATCCTCTTCCGAACTTCTTCGCTTTGTCTGATCATCGCGTTGGCCTTCCTCAAATTGTAGAAGCAACTTGAACAGATTGTAACCATATCCAGCCCGAGCTCTTCAGCCAAAGCCAAATTTCTGGCATTTAAAGCCAACCATGAGCATTCGTCAAACTCTTCGACTATGTGCGTTCCGCAGCAGTTAAAGGGGATATCCACAAGTTCTATTCCAAGCTTCTTGCAGACCTCTCTAGTGGACATGTCGTACTCTATTGCACTTGATTCCGCTGAACAGCCAGGAAAGTACGCATATCTAAACATGCCCGCACACCTCAAAGAGCTTCTTAACCTCCTCAGCACATTCGGTCTTTTTGGCTGAGAGTGAGATCTTTCCAGCCTTCCACATCTTAAACGCAACACTCGGAGGTAGCAACTTAAGTGAATCAAACCCCATGAACTTCATCATAAACCTAGTCTCGACAAGTCTACCGTACTCCTTAACGACTTCAACAAATGCCTTAACGAGTTTCGTACCAACGTTATCGACACCGTTTGCTATGGCCAGCTTCCTCAAGTTGGAGAATATCTCAACCGGTTTCACATTCCGCGGACAGCGTAAACACTTGAAGCACATGGAGCAAAGCCATACGGCTTCGTTTTCCAAAATGTGGCCGTTAGTCTGTAGATTTAGAACGATCCTTCTCGGATTGAACTCAGAATTTACCCATGCCACCGGACAATCGCCAGTGCAAGTCCCACACTGGTAGCACCTAGATATATCATTAACTTTCATAATCAATTCCATGGGCTAAGTATCTACATTTATTGATTATGAAATTTTTGCAAAAATCTTAAATACTCAATCAAGAACCATAACAAACAGCCCTATCAAGCTCAAATCTATCAAGGGGGTGAGCCATTGGAAATCGACAATAAACTAACGATCTCGATGAAAGTCGAAGGAAACAGATTCATCATAACTAGAAAAACCCATCTAGAAGAGAGGAAACTTGTTTACAACGCCGATCTATGTGTAGGATGCGGTATGTGTGCGGAAGCTTGTTTGGCAAACTGTATCGAACTCAATCCACCTCTATTGAAGGGAGAAGTTCCTCTCATCGTGATAGATGCCGAGAAATGTCATCTATGCGGAATTTGTAGCGAGGTATGCATATTCAACGCGATCGAAGTCACATCGAATGGCAGGAGGATCAAGGACTTCCCGTGCTCTCCACGATATGCCGTTGTCTTCGATATAGACACCTCGAAATGCTCTGCAGGATGTAACGCATGCGAGTTGGCCTGTCCGAGGAATGCTCTAAGGTGCGAAACCAAGGATGGAAAGAACGTGATCCTTAGGAATGAGGATCTCTGCATATACTGCACCAACTGTAAGCTTGCCTGTCCAGAGGATGCCATACTCGTGGAGAAGCCGATCGTGGGTGAGATCGAAGTTAATGAGGATAGATGTCAGATTTGTGGGGCTTGTGCTGAGATCTGTCCAACGAATGCGATAAAATTCCCAAAAGATGGAAAGATTGAAATCAAAGAGGAGATCTGCCTTTACTGCAAAGCTTGCGAAAGAGTTTGTGCGGTTGAGGCGATTAGGGTGAGGAGGAAGTCCGTAAGCGTAATCTCATTGGCCAAGGGACCTTGGACGAAGGTTCACGAGGAGGCCTTCAAAAGGGTGATAGGATGAGGATCATCTACGATAAGGAAAAATGCGTGGGCTGTGGGAACTGCGTTGTTGTTTGTCCTCTCAACCTATCACTCGATGTTAGGGCGATGGGTGGAAAGGGGGGAGGGATAAGCGTTAAGGTTAGAGATGGCTATGTTGAGGTTGAGGAGTGTCCCTGCTGTGGGCTATGTGTTAAGTTCTGCCCCTTCGGAGCTTTAAGAATTGAAACTAAAGAGGTCAAGGAGTTTGAAAAATCTGAGGAGATCTTTGAGGAGGTTAAGGAGGAGGTAGAAGAAAAAAAAGTGGAAAGGAAGGTTGAAATAAGTTACAAGATCAACCATGAGCTTTTGAGAAGGATGCAGGTAGTTGCCGAATGTCTCTCCACTGGATTGATGAGGAGGATATTTGAGGAGGATGTTGAGCTTGCTCCGGCTGAGATGAGAAATTTGATAGAAGTTTTTGAGAGGAGAGGAGATGTATTTGGAATTCTGGAGGAGCAGATAATCGTTAACGATTTCTGCTCCCTCTGCGGAGCTTGCGTAGCTTCTTGCGGAAACGATGCTATAGAAATTAGGGACGTTCCGGTTTTGGTTAGGGATTGCGTTAACTGTGCATCCTGCATAGTCAGATGCCCGAAAACTTCACTTGTTAACGTCGAACCAAACGGTGAGATCGGAATTTACTTGGCTAAAGGTAAGTTCGGTGATGAGAAGAGACATGGTGTAATATCCTCCTTACTTGCGTACGCTTTGGATAAGGGAATAATCGAGTGCGCGATCGTAACGGATGGAGAAAAACCGATGTTAGCTACGAAAGCTGATGAAGTGCTGAGCTGTGCTGAGAAGTTTTCGATAGTTCCGAACGTCTCCATGCTTAAAGAGGCTTTGAAGATCGGATTTAGCTCGATTGGTGTTGTAGGTGTTCCGTGTAATGTACTGGCCTTCAGGAAGTTTAAGAAACTCGGAACGAAGCAGTTAAAGCTTATAATAGGCTTGTTCTGTCCAAGAGGTAGCTATAAGGGAAAGGTTCCGCTTGCATGCAAGCTCTGCACTGACTTCTACGCAGAGTTCGCCGATATATCTGTCAGTCACATCGCCGAGGAGGGATGGGCCTTGATCATCACGAGAACAGAGTTCGGTGAGGAACTCGTAAAATCCGCATCAAGAGAGGGTTATTTAAAAATCGGAGATCCTGGAGAAGAGATTATAGAGAAGTTTAGGAGGTTCGCTGAGAAAAAGAAGGAAACTGGAGAGAGGAACAGGCAGGAGTTGCTGAAGAAGTTCGACAGCTTTGAGAAAGCAGTTCAGCAGCTAGGAGCTTTGAACGTTCGATACCTCAGCGGTGGTAAGATATGGTAAGGATCGGAGTTTTCGTCTGTCACTGCGGGAAGAACATAGCTGGAACTGTAAACGTTAGGGAGGTTGTGGAATACGCGAAAACGCTTGAAGATGTAGTCTTTGCGATCGATAACAAGTACGTATGCTCGAGCAGTGGGCAGGATGAAATCAAAAGGGCTATAAAGGAGTACAACCTCGATAGAGTGGTCATAGCATGTTGCAGCCCGAGGATACACGAAGCAACGTTCAGGAAGACGCTTGAGGAAGCCGGACTTAATCCATTTTTGCTTGAGATTGCAAACATAAGAGAGCACTGTTCTTGGGTTCACATGAACCAGCCAAAGGAGGCTACCGAAAAGGCCAAGGCTTTGGTTAGGATGGCCGTTGCAAAGGCAA
>CAYMEG010000003.1:24485-30346 GCA_964389535.1 uncultured archaeon
AAGGAGGCTACCGAAAAGGCCAAGGCTTTGGTTAGGATGGCCGTTGCAAAGGCAAGGTACTTGGAACCATTCGAAAAGAAGAAGGTCAAGGTAATACCGAGGTGTTTGGTTATAGGTGGTGGAGTTGCAGGAATTCAGGCCGCTTTAGATTTGGCAGATATGGGATTCGAAGTCTATCTGGTTGAAAAAGATGTTTCTCTAGGCGGACATATGGCTCAGCTAGATAAGACATTCCCCACGATGGACTGCTCGATCTGCATCCTCGGCCCGAAGATGGTTGACGCTTACAAGCATGAGAAGATCCACGTCTTCACTTACTCCGAGATTGAGAGCGTTGAGGGTTACGTGGGAAACTTCAAGGTTAGGATAAGGAAGAAGGCGAGGTTTGTGACGGAAGATTGCACCGGCTGTGGGGTCTGTGCGAAGTTCTGTCCGGTTGAAGTTCCAAATGAATTCGACTGCGGATTGGCCAAGAGGAAGGCAATCTACATACCTTTTCCTCAGGCGGTTCCCCAGCAGTACACTATAGACCCAGAGCACTGTATAGGCTGCGGACTTTGCGTTGCCGTTTGCGAGAGAAACGCGATAGACTTCAACCAGCAGGATGAGATAATCGAAATCGAGGTCGGAACGATAATAGTAGCAACGGGATTCGATATATACGACGTTAGCAAGGTTAAAGAATACGGATACAAGCGCTACAAGAACGTCATAACATCGCTAGAATTTGAAAGACTGATAAACGCTTCAGGCCCGACGGAAGGAAAGATAGTCAGGCTTTCAGATGGAAAAACACCAAAGAGGATAGCGTTCATCCAGTGTGTCGGAAGTAGGAGCGAGAAGCACAAGAGGTACTGCTCTGGGATATGTTGCATGTACACGCTAAAGCATGCACAGCAGATCAAGGAGAAGATGCCAGATGCTGAAGTATACGTATTCTACATAGACATAAGAACCACAGGAAAGGGATACGAAGAGTTCTATGCGAGGGCAAGAGATATGGGGGTCAAGTTCATCAGGGGGAGGCCAAGCAAGATCGTTGAAGACAAGGATCACAACCTGCACATATTCGTTGAGAATACAATCACGGGCGAACTCATGGAAGTAGTCGTGGATATGGTTGTCTTGGCTCCAGCCATAGTGCCGAGGGCTGATTCGGAAAAGATCAGGAAGATCCTAAGCTTGGCCACAACGCCTGACGGATTCTTCATGGAGGCACATGCAAAGCTTAGACCCGTCGATACTATGGTTTCTGGAGTGTTCTTGGCCGGAGCTTGCCAGGGGCCGAAGGATATACCTACTAGCGTAGCTCAAGCTTCCGCCGCAGCTAGCAGAGCTGCAACCTTGATGGCTAGAGGTGAGATCGAAGTTGAGCCGATTACGGCATACATAGCGGATTCAGAGCTATGCTTCGGATGTGAACTCTGTAAGGAGGTTTGCGACTTCAACGCGATTGGAATAGTTTACGGAACCGCATATGTCAAGGAGCCGGTCTGCACGGGCTGTGGAGCTTGCGCGGCATCTTGCCCGACAAGGGCCATTCAGATTAGGAACTTTACGGATAAGCAGATATTTGCTCAAATCGAGAACGCATTCCTGCCGAATGAGGAGATAGAGCCAAAGATAATAGCATTTCTATGCAACTGGTGTAGCTACGCCGGAGCAGACACGGCCGGATTGGCGAGGATACAGTATCCTCCCAACGTAAGGGCTATAAGGCTCATGTGCACGGCTAGGGTCGATCCCCTATACATCCTGAAGGCATTTGTGAGCGGAGCTGACGGTGTCCTTGTGGCGGGGTGTCATCTGGGAGATTGTCACTACCTAACCGGCAACTACAAGGCTAAGAAGAGGATCGAGAAGCTCTGGAAGCTACTGGACGATCTAGGCATCGGTAGGGAGAGATTGAGGTTGGAGTGGATCTCTGCCCCAGAGGGAGAGAAGTTCGCTAGGGTCGTTAGGGAGTTCGTTGAAGAGCTTAAGAGGCTCGGCCCAAGCCCGCTTAAGGTTTATGAAAGTAAGGCCATGATTGAAAAGGCTGTTGAGGTTGGTGAGAATTTATGAAGCTCATACTTAAGAACGGAATAGTTTACGATCCTGCAAACGGGATAAACGGGGAGAAGATGGACATATGCATCAAGGACGGTAAGATAGTTGAGAAGGTTAGGTTTGCGAAGGTCATAGACGTCAGCAACAAGCTAGTGATGCCTGCTGGCTTCGACATCCACAGCCACATCGCAGGAGGTAAGGTGAACGTTGGAAGGTTCTTCCGTCCAGAGGATAGCTTAAGGAGGCTCGTCGCAAGGAAAAACGGTTTGAGAAGTGGTAGCGGTTATTCCGTTCCTTCCGTACATTTGATCGGCTACGATTATGCGAGGATGGGATACACGACTGTCATAACCCCTGCTATGCCTCCGCTTTTGGCGAGACACACCCATCACGAGCTAAACGAGATTCCGATGATAGATAAAGCTGCGTTGCCACTTTACGACGGAAACTGGTTCGTGATGAAGTACATAAGCGAGGAGAGATTCGATGAGCTTAAGGCTTACGTTGCATGGCTCCTCTGGGCAACTAAGGGGTACTCTATAAAGCTCGTTAATCCCGGCGGAACCGAAGCTTGGGGATGGAGAAAGAACGTCCATGATCTGGATGATGAAGTGCCTTACTTCGGAGTTACGCCGAGAGAGATAATCACCAGCTTGGTAGATGCCTGCAACGATTTGAATTTGCCTCACTCTGTTCATCTCCACTGCAACTGCCTGGGAGAACCGGGGAACTATGAGATCACGATAAAAACCCTTCAGCTCGTTAGACATAAGGATTTCGACGGAAGACAGTCATTGTACGTGACCCATCTTCAGTTCCACAGTTACGGCGGAGACAGCTGGAAGACGTTCGAATCCAAAGCGGATGATGTGGCAAAGGAGGTTAACAGGAACGATAACGTGATCGTAGATACTGGAAACGTTATATTCGGAGATACGACGACGATGACAGCCGATGCTCCGATGGAGTTCGAGCTTCACATGCTAACTGGCTTGAAGTGGGCAAATAGGGATGTGGAGCTTGAAACCGCTCCGGGTGTCACTCCATACATATACTCGCCGAAGGTGCTCGTTAACGCAGTCCAGTGGGCGGTTGGAATCGAGCTTGCATTGCTGATCAAGCCTGAGAAGGTGATATTAACTACGGATAGCCCGAACGGTGGAATATTCACGAACTATCCAAAAATCATAACCTGGCTCATGAGCAGAAAAGCCAGAGAGGATGAACTTGCGAAGGTTCATAGATCCACCGAACACAGGACAATTCTGCCAACGATCGATAAGGAGTATGATTTCTATGAAATTACAATGGTAACCAGAACGAATCCGGCAAAAGCTGCTGGCATGTCAAACAAGGGTCATCTGGGGGTTGGAGCGGATGCCGACATAGCCGTTTACGACATAAACCCGCTGGAGTTTGATCCAAACGATTACGAGAAGCTTGAGAAAGCTCTAAGCAATGCCTACCTTACGATTAAGGGTGGGGAGATATTGGTTAAGAAGGGTGAGATCGTCAAGATAACGTACGGCAAGACGTTTTGGGTTGATGCGATGAAAAAGGTAGACAGATCTCTCATAGACAAGGATCTGGACTATTACTTCAAGAGGTACTACTCCGTGAGTCTTTCGAATTACATCGTTGGAGAGGATGAACTCAGAAGGAGTGAAAGGATATGCGCGAAGTGATTTTGAAGCTTAAAGAGAGGCCAGACATCTGCTTGGAGGTTGAGGGAATTCTACCCAACGTTATCGCTGATAAGAGCGTTGAAGAGATCGAAAATATTCCAATTCAATATGGAAATCGAAAGGTCAAGCTTTCCGAATTTTTCGACGTCTACGTTGAAAAATCTGAGAGTCCCAGGCTAATCTTTGAAGGAGATATGAGCAGAGTAAAGAGGATCGGCTATGGATTGCAGGATGGTGAGATAATCGTCAAGGGTAACGCCGGGATGTATCTTGGTGCCTTCATGAGCGGTGGCAGGATAATCGTCGAAGGTGATGTTGGTCATTTCTCTGCCCTAAACATGAGGGGAGGAGAGATATTTGTTGAAGGGAACGCTGGAGATTACCTATGTGCAAGCTACCGTGGGGATTGGAGGGGAATGAGTGGGGGGACGGTGATAGTTAAGGGTGACGTTGGCAAGGAGCTTGGAAGCTATATGAGGGGAGGAAAGATCGTAGTTGAAGGGTTGGCAGATGAGTTCGCTGGGGTTTGCATGAGGGGTGGACTTATCGTATTGAACAAAGCTAAGGCTAGGCTTGGGGCATCCATGATCGGAGGATCTATAGTTGTCAACGATGTTGAGGAACTTTTGCCCGGATTCTTCGAGGAAGGAGAGGAGGAAAATCCGGAAATTGAGGGAGAGAAGTTTATGGGTAGGTTTAAGGTCTACTCTGGAGATCATGCCGAGAGAAAGGCCAAGGGTAAGTTGTACGTAAGGATTTAAGTTAATATCAGAGTGAATCTGGTTACGAGGATGTAGAACATGACTCCCAAGAGCTTTCTTATCGCTGAGGAGCATAGCCTTAGATGTTGTCAGTATTACGGCAGTTATAGTCGTTCCTATCGCAACTGGCGGGGTACGAAGGCCAACGCTGGTAACATCATGACACATCCACCTATTCCAAGTAGACCCAATGTTCCCGCTATTATCAATCCGGTTAACCATATCAGAAAGATCATAGTGGCGTTTATGGCGTCACCTCGCTATGAATATTAGGTATCTCCTCCGTCGTTCTTACATCCCTTCCAGCCATTCAGATCTCAGGTTTCTTGAAGTCTAAGGTACATATTCTCAAGCGCGGGTGATGTTACTATCCATTTACCCATCTCTGCAAATCTTCCAGCTTCTTTTGAAAAATCCAGTGGCATGACTCCAAACTCTTTACATTTGGTTTAAAACTTAAATGTATAAAATTTTATTGGTTTAATTTTTAAACTAAAGTTTTCCCCTGTAGAGCCTCGTCGCCGGACAGCCCAAGCACCTCTCCTTAAGGTACCTCTTACAATCTCCACAGTACACACCACAAGGAGCAATTTCTCTGCTCTTGTCACTCGTAACCCTTACATCCAGCAGACCATCGTAGTATATCCTCTGCACCGGATAGATTTCGAATCTCCTTATTCCGGGCTGAGATCTTAAAGAACATTTCTCAAGGCTTACACTCTCCAAAGAATGATAATCTTCAGCAAAGATCAGTGCAAAGAGGTTGTATCCGCTGGTGGTTACGAAGAACTTGATTATTCTTGGACAATCTTTAAACTTCTCTATTATCCTCTCCAAAGCCTCCGAACTCTCAACCTCCATCGCTATTATCGCAATTATAATCCCAAGCTTCTCCGCATCTAGCAAGGCCTTGATCTTAACGCCGCTATTGATCAATTTTTTCAACCTCTTCTTTACACCCATAACAGACAGACCAACCTCCTTTGCTATCTCAGAAAGTGTAGCCTTTCCATTTTTCTGAAGTATCGAGATGATCTTTCTATCCTTCTCGTCCATAAAACGAACTTCACTTTCGAGCTTTTAAGTTTATTTTTTAAATCTGCAATGAAAGTTTGGATTATCGTATAGAAGCTGCACTGCATTCCTATAGTGGTACAGTGGTCAAGCTTAACGTCGGAGCATTCAACGATTAAGCTCTGAAGTGTTGGATACCCGTTGGCATACTAGAAAACGCTTAAAGGTAAAGTCCTCCAATTTTATTTTAATTAAATATTTTATATTTTTATATTATATATTATTTATTGTTGTAACTATCGCTGGATGTAATTCCAAAACATTTACATAGATGAGAAGCATCTCGTTTATG
>CAYMEG010000004.1:0-8852 GCA_964389535.1 uncultured archaeon
ATTTTAAGGATGTGTGTAGATTGCCTTGAGTTCTTCGTCGAACGACTCAAGCTTACAGAATGCAAATCTTTCAAATTGAACAACGTTGCCGAGATCGTTCAACGCGTTCCTCTCTGTAAAACCATCGTAATCCTTTTCGATACCGCAAACGTGGCATTTAATCACGTCGTTCTTCGGTAACCAGTGAACGATGTTCTTACCTTTCTTAACTTCTTTGAGTTCAAATCCTTCAAATTTGAATATCGCCTTATCTTTATCCATCAACCTTATGTTGCAGAAATCCTTAAGTCTGATCAATTCTCCCTCGTTCAGTCTTTCGAAATCATCTCTGCAGATGTAAACGTTGCTGGTTCCCTTGAGAATTCTGTATCCTCCTTTAGTTGGGTTGAGTGGTATCTTTACTTCAACTTCCCCTTCAAGACCTTCGATCTTAACTTCTATCGGATTCCAAACGAAGAAGTATCTATTGGCGATCGGATCTATAAGCTTACGGTTTTCAGCGTAGAGATTCTTAACGCTCACGGCTACATCGTTTTCTCCCACTCCCAAGGACAGAATGAAATTTCGAATGGCTTCAGGCCTAAATCCTCTCCTCCTCAAAGCTCTGATCGTCGGTAAACGCGGGTCATCCCAACTATCATATTTTCCGGCTTCTATTTCCTTCTTAAGCTCACTCGTCGAAAGCTTTCCAAATTCATGAATGCTTACCTTACCCCAATGCCTCGTGATCGGATAATCCCAGCCGAAGTATTGATAGATGTACCTCTGCCTGAGCTCCGAATCCCTCAAATCCTTACCCCTTATTATGTGCGTTATACCCAAAAGGTGATCCTCTATGGCGGATTCGAAGTCCAAAGTCGGCCAGACGCAAAATCTATCACCCACAAGTGGATGATCCTCGTGTATAATTCTAAACGCCACCCAATCCCTTATGGCGGGATCCTTATGCTTCATGTCGGTCTTTATCCTTATCACAACCTCGCCCTCCTCGTACTCACCGTTCAGCATCTTTTCCCAGATTTCAAGCGCATCCTCAGCGGGGGTGTTTCTATGAGGACATTCGATTCCAGAATCTCTAAACCTCTTAAATTCATCTCTCGAACAGAAGCAAGGATAGGCCTTTTCCATCTCAAGCAACCTTTCGCAGTACTCGTAATAGATCGGAATCCGCTTAGAAGCGTAGATCACCTCATCCGGTTTAGCGTTTAACCATTCGCAATCCTCAAGGTACCACTCATAGGCTTCGAGCATCGGCCTCTTTGTGCGGGGATCGGTATCGTCAAATCTCAAGATGAATTTTCCATCGTAAATTTTGCAGTACTCATCGTTCACTATGATTCCCCTTGCAGAACCGAGTGTCGGAGGTCCGTTCGGATTTGGAGCGAATCTCATCACAACTTTACCCTTCTCAGCCTTTTCAAGTGGCGGTAGTCTTTGCTCCTTCCTCTCCTCCCTTGGCTTTAGCTCAGCGGTATACCTCTCGATGAGTTCCTTCTTCTTATCCTCGCTTAAAGATTCAAACTCGGCTATACATTCCCTAACGATTTCAAGGACTTCTCTGGCCTTACTTCTAAGCTCTGGCATCTCAGCCATTATCTTTCCCATAACAGCTTTCTCATTCGGTTTACCGTATTTTGCAGCGTTTAAAGCGACGAATTTCATTACCACCTCTTTCACGTATTCATGGAATGCGGTTAGATATACTACCCTTTCGGTGATCAACAGAATCGATCGAATGGTCAGGTTACATTAAAATTGTAAAGTGAAAGGTAAAAAAGAGAAGATCGTTTATTCGACCTTCTCAAATCTATCCTTAAGCTTGTTTAAGACCTTGGGCAATGTAGTGTACTCCATCTCTTCAAGCGGTAGTCTGTGAGGCTCGAACGGGCCGTGTCTCCTTATGTAATCACATATCTCCATAGCCCTCATCCTCGTGTAGTCGAACGCTGGATCGTCGAACATGTCCACCGGCCCGATCAGCTTTCCGTTGCAGAGCTGGAATCCTGCAGCTATACATCTCGGTGGCCCGTCGAACCTCGTACATTTGCTGTATCTGAACGGAACTGGCAGTATCGGGCCGTTGTGGCTGCCCCTCATCCAACCGCTGACGAGATGCGGAAAAGCAAAAGCCTCAAGAACCTCTCCAACTGCCGGTAAACCGCTCTGAGCTCTGACTATTGCGACGGGATCATCCTTTCCTACATACTTGTGTGCTATCTGATACAACTTTTCCGTGCTTATAACCGCAACGGGTTCGTCCGTTGGAAGTGGGCTACCCTCCTTCGGATAGACTCTCTTTATTACGTATCTGCTCTTTGCTCCGATCAAAGCCAGAAGATCGTACATCTCCTCCGGCGTTGCCATCATCACCTTCCTGTGCTCCATGATATCCCAAACCTCAAACCTGAAACCCTGATGCATCGAAGGATCGATCACTAAACCGGCGGTGTTGAAAGGGTCGGCGAACATCCTGAATATCGGTAAATTAAAAGCTCCTGGCTCCGTTTTATCCATCATAAATACAACTATCGGCTCTCCCGGTCTTTCCGTGAACTCCATCTCAGCAACTCCCGGGCCTAGACCCCTGATATTTCCAGAAAAAGCTTCTGCCAGCAAATCTTGGCCAGCTGCGTAGAGCTTTAACTCTTTAGCCTTCTTTGCACATTCCTCAAATGTTTCCCAAGCCAAGCCATGGATTTCCTCGTTGTCAACACCCTTTCTGTGCGTCATTATAAGTTCAAGATCGTCTCCAGCATTTAAAACTCGAAAATCAATCAAAACACCCCTCTCCTTCGCTTCATTTAACTTCTTTTCAGCAACAGCTTTTATCTCATCTGGAACGGTTGTATGCCCAGCAACACTGCCGACATCTGCTTTGATAACGCTAACAGTTATTTTTTCACCCATGTTTATACGTATAATGCGTAAACAATTTAAACTTTGGGGTCAATAAACATTTCATTAGAATCATAATGGTGTCGAAATATGACGGGTCAAGTGGTTAGAAAGCTTGAAAGGTGTCCTACTGGAATCCCCGGATTTGACGAGTTATGCGAGGGAGGGTTGGTTAGGGATAGAAGCTACCTACTCTCAGGCCCATCGGGTAGCGGTAAAACCATATTCGCTCTGCAGTTTCTTGTAAACGGTATAGAGATGTTCAAAGAGCCCGGTATATTTGTAGCGACGGAGGAAAGGCCTCAACACATAAGAGAACATGCATGGACGTTTGGCTGGGAGCTTGAAAAGTACGAAGATGAAAACATGCTTGCGATAGTCGATGCGACATCAACCAAGATAGGATTACCATCGGATGAGAAGTACATCGATATAAGGCCGTTCGACACGAGATCTTTGCTGGATCAGATAATAACGATTCAGGATGAGATCGGAGCTAGGAGAGCTGTAGTCGATTCGACAACATCGATCGGATTTGCCATCAATGATATCGCAAAGTTTAGAGTCGAACTGCTAAAAATTTCAACGACCATGGAGGTTTTAGGCTTAACATCGATTCTCACGTGTGAGATAGTTGAGGGAGAGAACAAGTTCTCGAGGTTCGGAGTTGAGAACTTCGTAACCGAAGGTACGATAGTCCTCTACTACACGAGGATAGAAAACACCAGAGTGAGAAGTATCGAGATACTCAAGATGAGGGGTACAAATCACAGCAAGAAGATCCATCCGTTTGAAATAACCGATAGGGGAATAGTTGTACATGCAAGGGAGGAAGTATTTTCTGGAATTTAATATAAATTTAAAAAATAAAATTATTTAGTTTTAATGCCCCGTAACGTGCATGAAAAGAGGTCTGACTATCGCGATTATGAATTCGATCGTCACTATCACCAATATAACCTTGTACTTCGCATCTGCCCTAAATATGGAGACGACTATGCTTGCAAGCGGTGCCAACGCCAGAAGGACTATCCCAATTATACTTAGGCAATCGAAGTAGTATAAGTTGTTCAGGAACCACGAGTATCCACTGATCTTTACACCCTTTGTAAGCTCCCAGAAATCGGCAGCGGATTGATTCCAATACCTTATAGCATCTTCTGTGTTTACGAACCCGTTTCCGTAAACTATGTATATTATACCAGGTACGAACATCAGAACGAGTCCGATGTAAGTCAGTATCTCCATGGTCCTGGCGAAGACCGTATTCATCGGATCTACCTTTACCTCCTTCATAACCTATCACCTTAGAACGGGAGCTGAACGTAACCCAACCCCTTCAGACCTTTCAGTATGTCCAGAACAGCAGCCATGAGCATAACAGCCAGTACCACATACCTCACAATTCTGGGTCTTGCCACCACGGCCAGTCTAGCTCCGATCCTGGCACCGATCGTTATTCCTATCACGGACGGTATGACTATGATTGGCAGAACCGCACCTCTGGAAAGGTAAACCCAGGCAGCTGCAGCATCGTTTACGGTTATGATCATCATGCTGGTCGATGTTGCAACTTTGATCGGTGCTCCCATGACCAAGTTCAAAACTGGGACGTTCGCCCAACCCGCACCAAGTCCGAACATCCCCGCGATGAATCCTACAGCTGCAAACGCTGGAAGGGCTATCGCCATGTTTGTCGTCCTATACTCCACAACCCTGTTCAGGCTCGGTTCAAACCAGGCACCTGCTATTCCAAGCTTCTGGGATATGCTGTCAACCTTTTTAACTTCTGGAAATTCCACTCGTTTCGAGGTCAGCATGACTACGAATATTATGAACAGCACTATTCCGAGCATTATCGTAACGTAATACTTACCTTCGGGAAACGCTGCAGTTATCCAGAGTCCGACTATACCTCCAAGTATCGATGTTACGATGGAAACTATGACCACCGGTGCCATTATCCTGATGTTAGCCAAACCCTTCTTTGTAAGCTGAGGTGCTGAGGAGAGAGCACTTGTGAGAGCCATTATCAGCCCAGCACCTCTTATGAAGTCTACATGGAATGGAAAGAATGCTGTTGTCAGTGGAACGAACAGAACTCCACCGCCTACACCGGATATCGGTGCTATTATTCCTATCACCAGTGTGAATATAAACAGACATAGAGGCCAGAACCACCAGTCCATATGTCCACCCCCAGATCAACTCCGAATTTTACTCCGTATCCGATACCTTTGTTAACGGCGAATCGATAATAACAATATATAAGATTTGCCATTTATATTCCACAATTAATAACTGTTAAGATTAGATATGCTACATAACAAAAGAGAACGCCGCAGTTATTTAGATGGTAGGATAAGGCGACCTTGGGATCTGACAATTTAAAATAATTCTATAATATTTATAGAATATTATCTTTAATAATTATATAAAAAATTTATAAAATATACAAACACTGCCAAATAGCCTGTTAAAAAATGTGAAGCTACCCCCTCTTTCTCTCTACAAGCAGTAGAGTTCTTGGAGCTTCAATTATATCTACGGTTATACCAAGGGCTCTAAACAGTCCCTTGAGAAATGCTTTGACGAAGTTCTTCGAATGCGGTATCGGTAAAACGAGCGTATAGCAACCCGAGCTTATCTTGAGTTTGAACCAATTCTTATACTCCATATACTTCAGTATCTCCCTCAGATCGGTCAGATCTATACTCTTAAAGTATATACCATGCCTATAACCTTCCTCCTCGGTAAGTCTCCAGAACTCTTCCGAATTCGATCTTTCTATCTCACTGAGCATGGCATCCCAAAGCTCGATATCGAGGATTACATGATCGCCACCGTGAAGGAGTTCAGCGTATATAACCAGTTCCTTAAGTGACGGAGTATCCTCAAGTTCAGATTGATATGCCATCATGATTGATGATCTTACCACTTGTGATATCGTCTGACCTCTTTTCTTAGTTAATTCTCTTAGAGCTCTAAATGTTTCAGGATCCAAAGCTACAGAAATTCTCCTAATACCTTCGTGACTTCCACATTCCATGTACTCCATAGTTGTATTTATTTTGACTTCTCCTACTTAAGTTTTGTTTATTATTTTTATTCAATTTTCACACCAAATAAAATCTATATTACCTAATAATTTAAATTTGATTTTTTGCTCCAATTAATAAAGATTTTATTACTTATTAACAAAATTTAATAAATAACAACAAAATTTATATTAAAGAAAAAACAAACAAAAAAATGGGGGTGATGTAAAATGCCCAGGGTATATGAGGGAGAGATCACAATCGGTCTGCCGGAGATATCAAAGATACTACTGGTCTTAAGAAACGACGCAGACTATAAGAAGGCTGTTGAAAATGCGATAAGCATAGCAAGTGGCAGAAACTCAAGGGTGTACGTTCTCTACGCAGTGGACATGGAACTGCCCCCGATAGTGCCCGAGGATATCGAGAGGGAGGTGTACAACAGACTCAGGGAGGAAGGGAAGAAGATCGTAGATGATGCCGTTAGGAGGTTGAAGGCTGCGGGAATCGAAGTTGAAGAGGTTGGCATGCACTTCGGATTCGCTGCCGAGAGGATATTAAGGGTTGAGAAGCAGCTGAAGCCTGATCTGATAATTCTGAGCACGAGGGGTCTTTCCACGCTTAAGAAGATTCTGATGGGTAGCGTTTCTGAGGAGGTTACGAAGGAGGCCAAAGCTCCGGTTCTACTCGTCAAGTGAGGTGAGCTAGATGGGTGGTCTTCCTCCGGGTGGCCTGACAGCGATTCCACCTGAGGCGTTCATACACATAGGACTGGAAGAGGCTTTGTTCCTACTAGCTTTAGGATTTTTTGGAGGAATGCTGAGTGGATTCATAGGTAGCGGTGGAGCTTTCGTACTAACGCCAGGAATGATGTCCATAGGTGTTCCAGGGCCCGTGGCGATCGCATCTAACATGTGCCACAAGTTCCCCAAGGCCATGATAGGTGCATGGAGGAGGATGAAGGTCGGACATTTGGACGTTAAGCTTGCAGTACTGTTTGCGATATCCGCGATAGTTGGAGTTCAGGTTGGTATATATGTCCAAAGACTCATACTCAAAACGTTGGGTGTTACCGGGACAAACCTATACGTAAGCCTGGCGTTCGTAGTAGTTCTGCCGATAGTTGCGGCCATATGCCTCAGGGATGTGATAAGAGCTAGGAAGTATGGTATCGAGGATGTGGAACCCCAGTTCGCAAAGAAACTTGAACAGAAGTTCAGAATTCCACCGATGATATACTTCAAGACCGCTAGAAGAAGACAGTCGCTATGGTTAACGATTCCATGCGGATTCGGAACCGGATTCCTCGCAGCTACGATAGCTGTAGGAGGTTTCATAGGCGTTCCGACGATGATATACGTCATAGGGGCTCCGAGCTTCGTCGCAAGTGGTACGGAATTGGGAGTTGCGTTCGTCATGGGTTCGACGGGGACTTGGACTTGGGCGTATTTCGTCGGAGCCGTAGACTTCAGGCTCACAACATTGATACTCGCCACATCTCTGATAGGTGTTCAGATCGGTGCCGTAGGAACGACATACGTCAGGCAGTACTTCATAAAGCTTGCTATGGCCACGGTCATGCTGATAGTAACAGTGAGCAGAGCGTGTGCAATTCCAGGCTACCTATACGATCTGGGATGGATCTCGATCGATCCAGGATTGAGGGCAGCCTTAGATTCGCTAGTGTTCCCGTTGATGATCCTTGCACTCATATCGGTTACACCAATGGTCCTCGTACCGATGCTCAACGTTAGGAGAACGCTAGCAAGGCTTGGAGTACTGAACGAGGCTCTGGTAGTTCCAAAGCATAAGGGCAGATTAATTCCAAAGACCATAATATTCCTAGCCTTAACCCTAACGAACTACTACCTACTGTTCAAGGATGAATGGGCTTGGGTTACGTTCATAACATCGATCCCACATGCGCCACCGATGACTGCAATCTTGCTCTCAACCGGTGTGGTGTTCCTTGCGATATACTGGTCGATAGTTCACGGTACGTTTGCACACTGCGTCCTCGACCTGATAAAGATCACCGCACTGAAAGACGATCTCGCAAAGAAGATAAGCGAAAAGGGATACGAAGGCATACACGAATGGGTTGCAAGCGTAAGATCTGGAAGTGCCTTAGCTAAATAATTAAATTTTTATTTTTTTTATCTATGGGGTGGGGAAGATGTTTGAAAGTGTTTTGATTCCGACGGATTTTTCGCCTTACGCAGACAAAACCCTCGAATGCGGGCTCGAACTTAAGAGTTTGGGTGTGAGAGAGGTAGTCTTGCTGCACGTCATAGATCCGGAGATAACCGAATACGTCGATGCGCTGTATGGAGTTGACGTACCAACCCTACTCGAGGATATACGAGAGAAGGCTAGAGCTAAGCTTGAAGAGAGGGTTAAGATGCTTAAGGATCAGGGTATAGATGCTAAATATGAAATAGCGATCGGAGACCCAGCTACGGAGATCGTTAAAGCTTCAGAAGGTTTCTCTTTGATTTTGATGGGTGCAAAGGGTAAGAACGCTCTGAGTGCCACCTTCTTGGGTAGTGTTTCGGAGGCAGTCGTTAGATCTTCCAAGATACCGGTTTTGATTACAAAGCTGAGGGTTGTTGAGAGGAAGGGTGGTGCATACTACTGCGAACTCATGTACGGTAGACTGTTTGACAAGGTTCTCTACGCGACAGATTTTTCAGAGTACTCTAAGGTCGTTGACATCATCGACGGATATCCAAAGGAGATAGTGGTGTTACACGTTCTTGAAGGAGGAGAAGATTTGGACGAAGTTAGATCCAGATTGAGAGAGATGAAATTGAACAACGCCGAATATTTAGTGGTTGAAGGAAAACCATGCAAGAGAATTCTGAACGTCGGTGATGATATGAAATGTACCTTGATAGTCGTTGGAAGATCGAAGGTTGA
>CAYMEG010000004.1:8952-11500 GCA_964389535.1 uncultured archaeon
ACGTCGGTGATGATATGAAATGTACCTTGATAGTCGTTGGAAGATCGAAGGTTGAAGGATTCTTCGGAACCACAGTCGATTGCGTAGTTAGGAGATCTGAGATCCCAGTTTTGATAGTTTAATTTATATTTTTAAATTTTTATCTTTTTTAATAACTTTTATTAAAAATTTGCAAAACTACTCAAAAGTGACCATAATTGTGCAAAATTAATAAGAAAAATTTTTTAAGTCATAAGTATATGTATCAATATGATAGGAGGTGATAGTATGCGCATGTTGAGTAAAAGGATGACGATCCTCGCAATGGTTCTAGCCACGATAGCCATGGCCTTAGCCTGGTTGCTAAACGCAACCAAGGAGGTGATGCTACTGATAGCACTGCTTGCCCTCTCAGCATTCATCAACGATACAGTAGAAACTTCTGTCAGACTGGAAGACGAACAAAAAAGCGAAAAGAGATCGATGACGATCCTAGTCGGAACCGACGGTTCAGAAGAATCGATAAAAGCCGTTGAATACGCCGCAAGCCTAGCCATAGACAAGGGCTACGAGGTTTTGCTCGTTCACGTTGTGGCCATGGATCCACGTATCCCGCCTTCGATCTGGGTGACTCCAGAGATAGAAGCGAGAGATAGGAAGTTCATAGAGGAACTGAGAAAAGCGGCAGAAAACATGCTCAACGATATAGCAAGGAAACTTAAGGAGATCGGAGTTAACGTAAGAACAAGAATAGAGTTCGGAGATCCAGCAGAACAGATACTGAGAATAGCAGACGAAGAGAACGTCAACATGATAGTACTTGGAGTCAGGGGAATAAGCAGATGGAAGAAGATACTGATGGGAAGCGTGTCCGAGAAGGTCGCCGATGAAGCAAAAGTGCCGGTTATGATAGTTAGATAATTTTTAAAAATTTTTTAAAAATTTTTAGAATGGTATCTTTGGTTCTCTTCCGATCGACTTCGCGTAGGCCATCGCAACTCCTCTGTAAACGAGGTGGACAAACTTGGAGTACGGTGCGTAGATTATCAGCATGAATATGACTATCAGATGTACCACGTACAGCCAGTACGCTGCAACGCTTCCGGCAAGTCTTGCCAACTCCGTGATGAATCCCGTTATACCCACGGCATATAGGATCAGCAGGAAGAACCAGTCGAAGTACGAACCACCTCTGATGTCCTTATTCGTTAATCTATTGTAAACCGCAAGTGTGCATCCCAGGAACAGTGCTATTCCACCCAAGTTGCCCAAGATCTTCGCCGGATGCCAAAGCGGGAGATGTGGCATTGCGAACATGTACTTGGCTATGACGTCAACACCAGCATCGATGCCGAGGGCTATGAAACCGTAGAACATCAGTATGTGCGCGTAGTACCTACTCCTGTTGACCTCACACATCTTAAACCAAGAATGCTTTAGAATATCCTTCAGTGCATAGACAACAGCGTCGATGAAGCACATTCCACCTCTAACTTCAAGCTCGGCTCCCTCCTTCGGTTCGACTATGACACACTTGCCACCACCTTCGGTTAAGGCGTTCCAAAATCTCCACAGTCCTATGAGGGCTATCAGGATGATCAAGCCACCGAGTGGGATCGCTACCATCTCCAGTTTCTCTATCGGTATGAATTTAGCGTACTCTATCTCTCCATCGGTGGGAATGCTCAAATTCCAGATCGAGATTAGACCACCGATGACTATTATCGGTATCAGTACGAATAACGGGAAGTAAACGGGGTTGTTCACTATCTTCGCCATGAAGCCCGGCCATGAGTACTCCGCAATCATCCTAGCCCTTAAGGCGTTTAAGATGTCTCCCGGTCTTGCATCTCTCGGACAGTACTTCGAGCAATCGTTGCAGTTGTGGCACAGCCATACATCCGGATCCTTCAGCAACCTTTCCTTAAGTCCCCACTGAGCCCATATCATCTCCTTTCTTGGGAAGGGGTTGTCATCCGGGCTGAGTGGACAAACCACCGAGCATGTGGCACACTGCATACATCTCTTTAAAGTCTTTCCACCCAACCGCATAACTTCCCTGACAAAGTTCGGATCGGCTTGAACCGCCATACAAACCACCCCGTAAAATGATATAAAAATATTTAGAATCCCTTGTATGGATTTGGCCCTATCTTCTTGATCTCCTCAACGAAGCCGTCCAATATCTCAGGTATCTTGGGCCAATCGGATATCTCAACCTCCACCAGCTTAACCCTCTCGGGCTCGAGGAATAACCTCTGCAATGTCTCTTGGACGTTCTCCATTCTCCTGTTCGCCAACTCAGAACCTCTTATGAAGTGACACTGGTAATCATCACCAAACCTACATCCAAGCAACAGTATTCCGTCGATTCCTCTCGAAAGTGAGTCCGCTATGAACACTACGTTCACAGAACCCAAGCATCTAACCGGGATTATCCTAACGAACGGACTGAACTTCAGTCCGTTCCTTGCTGCCATATCTATCGCCGGATAGGCGTCGTTTTCACATGCGAACACCATTATCCTCGGCTTGTTCTCGTCGGAAGGAACAGAAACAGCTCTGATCA
>CAYMEG010000004.1:11600-30329 GCA_964389535.1 uncultured archaeon
GAAACAGCTCTGATCATCGAGGATATCATGTCTATGCTGTACTGCTTGAACGATATGATCTTTTCTGGACATGCACCGAAGCATATGCCGCATCTCCTACATCTGAGTGGGTTCGGCTGTGGTGTACCCTTCTCATCCTCATCCAGCGCGCCGAATGGACATTCCTCGGTGCATCTCTTACACTGCGTACACCTCTGTAGGAAGAAGTTCGGGTAGTCGATATCTCCAGTTCTCGGGAATATTGTCTTACCCTGAGCAACCAATTCAACCGTCTGGATAGCCTTCAGTGCCGCTCCCCTTGCATCGATCTCACAATCTCTGATCGTCATCGGTGCCCTAACACAACCAGCCGCATAGATTCCCGTTCTCCTGCTTTCGTATGGGAAGCAGATGTAGTGCGAATCCGGCATGCCGTAGCGGAGCGTTGGAAGCTCGGGTCCCTGTCTGTACTGTAAGTTGAGAATCCACTCCTTACCCTTCTTTTCAAGAGCAACCTCCTTTGGAACAGCAGGTTTCACGTGCTTGTATATGGTTGCACCCTCCTCCTCAGGATACTCCTCCTTGATCGTGTAGAGACCGTACATCGTTGATAGCATTCCAGTGGCAAGGACTACCAGATCTACTCTAACACTGATATCCTCGCCGAGTAAGGTGTTTGCAACCTCAACCACGAGATCTCCATACTCATCCTCGTAAACGTTCTTAACTTCTCCCTTTGTCAGAAATATCGCTTCATCCTCCTGAGCTCTCTTGTAGAACTCCTCATAGATTCCTACAGTTCTCATGTCCCTGTAGAAGATGTAGACGTTTGCATCTCTGTTCAGTTCCCTTATGCACAACGCCTCCTTGAGTGACGTCATGCAGCAGACCGTGGAACAGTACGGTATGTGCTCGGGATCTCTCTGCCCGGCACATAGAATGAAGGCTACATTCTTTACGGGTTTTCCATCGGAAGGCCTGACGAGCTTACCCTCTTTGAGCATCTGCTCAAGCTCAATGTTCGTGATCACGTTCGCGTACTTGCCATAACCGAACTTCTCAAGCTTCGATGCATCGTAAGGCTTCCAACCTGTTGCAACGATGATCGCTCCAACTTTAAAGCTCTCTTCAGTTCCGTTCCTGCTTACGATAACGTTGAACACTCCCGGCTGTCCAGATATGGACTTTATCTTCGTTGAAGTGTATACCTTGATCCTCTCGTTGCTTTCGACCTCCTTTATCTTCTCCTCAAGATATGCCGAAGCATCCATCAGCTCCCTGTATGGATATTTGCCAGGCAAAATCTTCGCGAACTTCCTGACCCAACCTCCAAGTTCCGGCTCCTTCTCAACTAAATAGACGTTGTATCCGGCCTTTGCAATTTCTATCGCAGCTGTTAAGCCTGTAACTCCACCTCCGACGACCAGTATATCCTTTGAAGTTTCCTCGATGTAGGGTTCTGGGAACTCGGCCTTCTGAGCCTTTACAACACCCATCTTAACGTAGTCTTCCGCCATCATCTGCGTATCCTCGTTGTTCGGCTCGTGCGACCAGACTACTCCCTCTCTGAGGTTTACCCTCTCGACGAACACGTTATCTCCAAAGTCAAAGACCTCCTTCTTGACCCTCGGTGAACATGCGGCGATAACGACTGCGGTAAGTCCCTCACTACTTATATCATTTTTAATCATACTGACACCATCGTTTCCACAGAGATACTCGTGAATCTTAACGGGAACCTTATACTCGTTTTCAACAACCTCCTTAATCTTCTCAACATCTATAGCGTCACCAATCCCACAACCCTTACAGATGTAAACGGCAACCTTCTTTTCTTCAGCCAATTAGATCACCCCCTAATAACCTGAATAGCCTTAAGAACGGCTCCAGTAGCATCTCGATTGCTCGATGCAACATCCGCAGGCATCCTTGCCACACCGCACGGGATTATTCCCTCCCTTTCAATTACAAAGCCGTATTCGTCGTATTCAAGACCCTCAATCTTGTTAACGGCCGTCGTAGGCTGCATTCCCGTAGCCAATACAACCATCTCGACCTCCATGCTGACCTTTCTGCCAGTTGCTGTGTCCTCAGCGTAAACTATCAGATTTCCATTTTCTGTTTCCTCGATCTTTGCGATCTTACCCTTTATGAACTGAACGTTCTCATCACTTGCAACTCTCTGGAAGAAGTCCTCATACCTTCCGTAAGCTCTAAGATCGATGTAGAATATGTAAACCTTTGAATCCGGGATCTGCTCCCTGATGTATAAGGCATGCTTCATCGATGCCAAACAGCATATCGCAGAGCAGTAGGGCAGATGGTTCTCATCCCTTGAACCGGCACACTGAACAAATGCTACGGTTTTCGGTTCCTTACCGTCTGAAGGTCTTAGGATCTTGCCCTTTGTTGGGCCGTTCGGTGATGCAAGCCTCTCCATCATCATGTTCGTGATCACGTTCGGATACTTACCAAATCCGAGGTTGTCGAGCTTGGTAGCATCGTACGGATTCCAACCCGTTGCTACGATGATCGCCTTCGTCTTTATCGTGATCTCCTCGGGCTTCATATCCAGATCGATCGCGTTGTACTTGCATGCTGAGACGCACTGCCCACACTCCTTACCCTTGCAAGCTTCCGCATCGATCACGTATATCGGTGGGAACGCCATCTCATGTGGGAAGTATATGGCCTTGCACTTGTCCATTCCAAAGTTGAAGGGGTTCGGTATCTCAACTGGACAAACTTCAACACAAGCTCCGCAGGCCGTGCAAGCATCTGTAACGAATCTTGGCTTCTTCTCAACCGTTACTGTGAAGTCTCCTGGAGAACCCGATACCCTCTTCACCTCGGCCATCGTCAGATACTTGAGGTTCCTACAGTTCTGAAGCCTTTTGAACAGTATCTCAAGACCACAGTACGGTGGACACACCTTCGGAAAGTACTTGGTTAACTGTGTCACCCTTCCTCCAAGATAAGGGTTCTTTTCCACGAGAATAACGCTATATCCCGTTTCTGCAGCTTCAACAGCGGCAGTTAGTCCCGCTATACCACCGCCGATAACTACGATGTCTGCTTCCATAATAACCCTCCCTTCAGCATCTTTGGATTATTTTAAAAAGTTTAAAAACGTTTCCATTCTTTGGTAAGGACATAATTTATAAGGTCTTGAACGGCCACGCTATCCTTCAAGGGTTTGCAAACCCTTTCGACTTCATCGAAGGTTTCGCATGCGAGACAAACTCCAATCATGAACAGCCTTACGTACTCATCTCTGCTCGTTCCAAAGTAATCCTTCTCACAGACTCCCCTCCAGTAGAGCTTATGCGATGGATCATCACTTGATTTCAGGATCTCTGGTGACGTAAATGGGACACCGTAATAGAATTCTAAAAATTCCTCCTCATCCAATCTCCTTCTAACGAACCTCGTTATGTCGAGTAAAACGATCTTATCGTCCTTAAGCATAGCTTCATAGTCATCCCAAGGTGTGTAAACGTACCCAGCCTTGTTCAACCTATATAGGAGGCTAACTACCAGAGGGATGCACATCTTCGCCCTCTCGACATCTACAATTACGTTCCCATCCTTGAAGTTCGATAGCGGTACGCCATCCACCCACCTCTGAACCATGAATTCACGATCGATTGCGATAACCTCCGCAACGTTATCCTTGAACCTCCTGCAAACGTCTTCCGCTATATCTCTGTACCTCTTAAACGACTTGATCGGTGAATTTGGGGAGAGTATGTTTAACGCAAAGTTAAACCTGTTGTTCACGTTAAGCTTGAATACGTAGTACCTCGTCCAAGCGGATTCCAAAGACACCCTTACCTCCCTGACCTCCGAACCGATCTTCCTTTCGATGATCGGAACTATAGAATCCAAGCAGTCGCCGATCTTCTCTTTGATTTTCCTTTTCCTTTCCTCCTCCGTTTTCCCAAAGAGATATCTCCTAAAAATTGGTACACTAACTCCCCACGCGTAAATCACATCTGAACCTATATTCCTGTCAAATATCACCCTCATACGGGAACTCATAGCTTTCCATTCCTAAATCTTCAACCCTCTTGTACAATCCCGTTGTTTTACAATCCAAGCACTTCACGATCATAACCGTCACGTCAAATTCCGCAAGCCCCCTTCTAAATTTACCCTTTCTTATCTTTATTATCTCCGCCTTATGTTTTTTTCCGTCCCCACACACCGGACACTCTATCTCGATAAACATCGGCATACTATCCCTTTTTATTTTTGTTTTTTTAAAATTTTTCCCTTCGAATCGAAAGCTTTAAGTATTTGGCTGAAGGATGCCAGTTTATGGAATTGATTGAGGAGATCGGAAGATTGTTAAAAGAGGACAAGCATCTCGAAGCGTTTGAGGTTATAAAGAAAAATGCTCCAGAAGATGTAAAAAATGTTGTTGAGAACATGTTTGAGAAACCTGAAGAGATCAAGAACTTGGATGGGATATGGAGGACGCTTGTAACGCTCGTATACTTTTCATATACATCCGCATTTACATCTAAGGAGACCGATAAGGAATCCTTGGTATCATGTGTGGTATCATCGGTAAATGCTGTAAAGTTGAGCAACGAATTGGGTTTACATTATCTGATTCCAAAGTATCTTAGAAACGCCGCAAGAGCTTTGATACTCATGGATATGAAAGATAGAGCGGAGTTGTTTTATATCGAAGCTGAAAGGATCGCCGAAAAGGTGTCAGATCTGAACGAGCTCGCCGAGATAGAGAACGATTTAGCCATATTCTACTACAATCAGAAAAGACACAGAGAGGCTATGTTCAGGATTCAGAAGGCGTTGGAGATCAGAGAGAAATTGGGAAATGAGGAGAAACTTGCCGAATGTCTTATCAACGCCGGAGAGATATACAGAAAGGTTGGAGAGTACGATCTGGCTGAAGACTGCTTTAAGAGGGCTGAAAGCATATACAGAAGGCTGGTCAATGAGAAGGAGTATTTGAAGTTTGATCTGGCGATTACCCTAAGCAACCTTGGGATGTTTTACAAGGCTAGGAGAAAGTATAAGGAGGCCGAGAAGCTGTTCAACGAAACTGTCAAGATATTCATGGAATTGGAAAGTAGAGATAAAGGTTTTGCACAATTTGTGGCTACATCTCTGAGACATCTCGCCGATTTAAAGAAGGAGATGGGAGATTACAAGGGGGCTACGATGTACTATAAACTGTCAGAGGAGAAGTTTAAGGAGACTATGCTGGATCGCACGGCGCTGTAATCGATAATTTTTCCTTTAAACATACATCATAACACCACATCGTGGACAATCTAAATACTCCATCGACAATGTAGTATCACTACCAGATCATTTACTTTATAACATTATAAAATTAAAATATTAAAAAATTGGTTATAATTCGTACTTAACGATGTGCAACACTGGAACCTTCTCGAACGTCCACTCGTTCTTCTCTGGGTCGTATCTGCCCAGTGTGAAGCAGTGCCAGTTCTCGTCGTCGAGCTCTGGGAAGTCAGTTCTGTAGTAGTATCCTGGGAACCTCGTCTCCTCTCTGAATAGCATGAACCTCACGTGAGCCTCAGCCGTCCAGATTCTGTGCCAGAGCTCCCAAGCTCTCATCAACTCGTGGAGATCTCTTGCTGCGATGTAGTTCTCCCAGTCCTCCTTGAGGAACTGCAGCAACTCCAACGCCCTCTCAAGCATGGCCTTGTTCGTCTTGTAGAACGTTGAAGCTCCGGCAGCGTACTCGTCCATTATCTTCTGCAGTCTCACGAGACCCTGCCACGGGAAGAAGAAGTACGGGCTGACGTTCTCATCCGTTGTCTTGTCCTTGTACTGCATGTACCTCTCCATCGGTGCGAAGCACTTCTTCTTGAGCTCTTCGACCTTGGCCTCGTCGATCTCAGGCTCTGGCTTCTGCTCGATTACGTATCTAACTGCAGCCTTTCCTGCAAGCCTACCCTCCGTGAACGAACCGCTTGAGAACTTGTGCGGGTTGGCTCCAGCACAGTCTCCTACTGCGAACAGCCCCTTGACCGTTGTCATTCTGTTGTAGTGGAGCGGGAAGTACTTCTTGTACTCCTCTGGCATCAGATCCTCAGGCCCACAGACCCAGAATCCAGCTTCACCGCTGTGTGAACCCATGATGTACGGCTCAGCCAAGTTAGCCTCAGATGGCTTCTCCTGTGGGTCGATGTTCTGGCTTGCCCACAGCAACGCCTGTGAAACTGTCATGTCCAAGAAGTCCTCGAATGCCTCCTCGTATACCTTCTTAGCCTTTGCAGGATCTCCACCAGCACAAACCTGCATAGCCTCTGGCGTATCCATGTAGATCGGGCCTCTACCCTCCATGAGCTCGATCAACGCCTGGTGGTTTCTCAATGGCGTTGGAACTGGTGTGGCCGTTCCGTAAGGCTTGTACTTCTCAAGCTCGCTTGCCGTCTTCTCGATGTAGACCTCACCAAACGCGTTCTTGGCCTTACACTTGAAGAACAGGAACCATGCTCCGACTGGCCCGTATCCATCCTTGAATCTGAACGGTATGAATCTGTGCTCGAACTGCGTTAGCATGGCTCCGGCCTTCATTCCCATGTAGTAACCGCTTCCAGTGTCGAATATTGCATACCATGTTCTTCCGGCTGCCTCACCAACACTCCTTGGCCTGAACAGTAGCGTAGCACCACCCGTGGCAAGGATCACGGCCTTGGCCTTGAACACGTAGAACTTCGGCTCTCTTACACTGAATCCAACCGCTCCGGCAACTCTGTTCGGGTCGTTCTTGTCCATTAAGAGCTCAAATATCATCACTCTCTCGAATATGTTCTCCTCACCGAGTGCCATCTTTGCAGCCTCAGCGATGATCGGCTTGTACGACTCTCCGTGAATCATCAACTGCCACTGCCCCTCTCTTACCCACTTTCCATCCGGTGTTGTCCACATCGGTAGACCCCATTTGTTGAAGAGATGTACGGTACCGTCAACGTGTCTTGCGTAATCTGCAACTAAGTCTTCTCTTGCGATACCCATCATGTCCAATACTACGTATCTTACGTAGTCCTCAACCGTGTTCTGGATCTCAGATCTCGCGGGCCTTCCACCGTACTTGTTGTCGATGTACGTGTTTATAGCAGATAGACCCTGAGCCACTGCACCGCTTCTCTCAATAGCAGCCTTTTCGACGAGTACAACTCTCAGTCCAGCTACCTTGGCCCAGTAAGCCGCTTCGTAGGCAGCTCCACAGCCCGAGAAACCTCCTCCGATTATGAGGACATCCGTCTCTACAGTCTCCGTTGGAACCTCATCTGCCTTATATACTTCTACCTTCTTTGGTACATAAACCATTCAACCCACCCCCATTAACCCAACTTCGTGAGAGGCTTATCTCTCAACTCGACCTTCGGGAACTCCTTAAGATCCAATATGTCCGGTTCTCCAGCAAGTAGCTCGGTCTTCAACATGTCCTCGGTTGGGTCTGGGAATCCCTCGTAAGGTACGATCGAACCCCACGGTGTCGTTCTGATTGGGAACTTGAATCTCAGAATCTTTCCACTCCTGTACTTGATCGTCCACATGATAGCATCCGTACCCCTCATGGGTACACACTCTGCACCCATCGGTGAATAGTCGATGTAGCTTCTCACGGAAATTGCACCCTGTGGACACATCTTAACACAAGAATAGCACTCCCAGCACATGTCTGGTTCTCTGTTGTAAGCCTTCATCTTCTCCTTGTCCAGTGTCATCAGATCGTTCGGGCAGATGTACTCACATGCCGTCCTCTCCAGAGCTTTGCAGCCATCACACTTTTCGGGGTCTACATAACTTGGCATACCTTCCACCTCCAATCTTCAAGACTCCGGTTCTCACACCTCTATAAACCCCGAGTTTTAAAAATTTAAAAATTTTACTATTTTTTTTCGATCTTAAGGCATTCGTCAATGACCTTTACTCGATTTCAGGTGGTGGTATGTATTCATCCTCCTTCTTGGCAGCCTCCTGGATTTCTGACAGTCTTTCGAGAACTTTGTCGATAACATCCAACGACTTGGCCTTTGCAACTTCTTCGAACAAAGCCCTCTTGAATGCAACCGGTAGATCTTCAAGGAAGCCTCTTGAGTCTATTCTAGCTCTGTCAAAGGCCTTTAGGATCTGATCTGCCTTGTCCTCTGGAACCTCAACCACGAGCATCTTGAGTTGTCCACCGAAGAGGCTCTGAACCTTCTCCTCCAGTGGTGTCCCCTTGATCTGTTCGAGTCTCTTCTCATCCAAAATCAAACCTATGTAGTAAACCATCACTATCACCTCACGCCTTTGGAATCTCCATTGGCGGAACGTCAACCTCCAACTCCTTGTTCTTGATCTCCAAGTACTTCTTGTTCACGAACGGATATCCGAAGACCTTCCACCACTTTACGATGACCTTGTAGACCTCTGGTCTGAAGATGACCTTCGGTGGGAATACACCCTCAGCAACCATTCCTCTTATGAAGCTACCGCTGAACTTCTGCTTCTCCTTCGTGTGACCACAGCTCTCGCTGTAAGCTATTTCACCGCAAACTGGGCAGTACCAGAACTCGGCCATGTTCTGTGGAAGGATCTTGAGACCCTTGTCAACCTCGTTTGGCGGAGCCTCGAATCCAAAGCTTGGAATACCCTTCGCCCACAGGATCTGTGTTGCGTACATGTCGTAGTAGTCTCCGACTGCTGCATGGTCTCTACCGAACATGTGGTGAGTGCAACCCATGTTCTGCCTTATGATTCCATGCAGCAACGATTCTATCGGGTTACCGTACCTCATGTCCCAGAGCGTGAACGTAACCATGTGTCTTTCAGGCTTTATGTATCCGTACTTGTTAACTGCCTCATGCCCTTCCAATATGGCCTCATCTGGGTAGTCTCCCCTCCTTTTAGCTCCGATGATGGCGTTCACAAGGATTCCGTGGCATGGCTCAATATCTCCAGTGAAGGCTGCACACTTCATCAGCATCTCATGGCCGACGTGAGGGACGTTTCTCGTCTGGTGAGCAATGCAAGTTCTCCACTTCTTGACGTTCTTGATTACAGCTCTGCACTCAGCCGGCGGGAACCAGAACCTGTCGTACGGTTCCTTGAACTTCGGCTCGTTTATGATCGTCCACTTTCCAGCAATAACGTACTCGTTCATGCATCTATAGATAAGCCAACCGGGATGCTTCTCATCGAAAGGCTTTCTAACAACCTCCGGGTTGTTCTCTGGAGTTCCGAACGTCCTCGTAGCTACATCCTTAGGATCGATCTTGTAGATCTCCTCGATGTCCATCACGGCAAACGGCTGACCCTTAAGAGACAGCAACAATCTGTCTCCCTCTTTAACATCCAAAGCCTTTAGATCTTCCTCGCTTATGTCGAAGAGAATCGGATAGGGGAATATCCATCCACTCTCAAGTCTCCTCTCTTTCAGAACCTTCTCAAGTTCATTCTGAGTCATTGAACCCTCAACTGGGCTGAAGAAACCGTAACAGACGGACATTATCTCTCTGTAAACGTGCCTTATGGGTGTTCCATCTGGTGTCGTTGTCGGCTTGAGTTCATACGTCGGACAGCCGGCGGCCATCTTTTCAGCAAATTCCCTCTTCTTTACAACCCTATAAACCAGCTCACCACCGTGCGGTGGTGGCATCTTCAACAACGCCATACTTTCACCTCCAACAACTCCGTATCCAATGCCGTCATTAACGGCAGCATATATAATGTTTTCTATTTTTTCATGCTACGTCAATTAGGAGACTATCATGAAACCTAATAAATGTTTCGAAATAATTTTAAACAATAAATTATATGAAATTGTCTCTATCCAAACCTTATGATCCCTAAAATTATTTTTCAATAGCTCCATGGTTATAGGGTTTCATTCAGCTTGGGTTCTTTGGTTTTCTCATGAATAATATTAAAGATCTATGATGGTTGTGAAGTCTGAAGATCATTCAAAGAGTCTCTTCTGCCTAACGTTGCTTACGAGTTCGTCAAATTCCAAACCAGAGTGGAACACTTCATCGTCGACCTTATAACCGTTCTTAGTCCGCTTGAGGTTGTTTAGACTTAAGAATCTCCAGCCCATGTTGGGTATTCTAACGGCAATAAACGGTTCAGCTCCGAAGGTTTCTGAAAACTTGATCAGGTTTTCAACATCCTCCCTTGGAATATAAACCGGCAGTTTTGATCTCATCTTAACCTCGATCGCCAGATATCTGTTTCCATTTCCCGCTATTATGTCTGGAACCGGATAGCTTATTGAGCCGCTTGCTGGAACTCTTACAGCGGCGAAACCTCTCCTCCAGAACATGTGGATCAGTTCCCTTTCAAATCTGTATCCTTTCTTCACGGATTTAAGGTATCAAAAAAATCAAAAATCACTTACGGTTCAACCATCGTTCCAATTCCCTCTCTTGTAAACAGTTCGAGCAGGATGGCATGCTCCCTAGATCCATCTATTATGTGTGCCTTCTCTACACCTCCCCTAAGGGCTTTTAAAACTGCCTCAACCTTTGGAATCATTCCTCCAACCAACCTACCCTCCTCGAGCATCCTTTCAAGCTCTTCCGCTTTAATCCTTGATATCAGCGAAGATCTATCCTCGATATCCCTCAGAATTCCGGGAACATCCGTAAGCATTATGAGTTTTTTAGCCTTCATAGCAGCAGCTATGTTCCCCGCCACTATGTCGGCATTTATGTTGTAAGTATTGCCCTCCAAATCGGTTGCAACCGGAGAAACCACCGGAATGTAACCATGATCGATCAAAATCCTTAGAATTTCTGGATTTACGTACTCAGTTTCCCCAACGTAACCCAAATCAATGACTATTTCCTCACCGTTTTTCCTTTTCCTTATGAGCTTTTTCTTCGCTACGATTAGCAACCCGTCTTTACCACTTAAGCCTACAGCCCTTCCACCGTATTTTATGAACGTCGTTACGATCTTGGAGTTTATCTTGCCATCGAGAACCATTTCAACTATTTCCATGGTTTCTTTATCCGTAACTCTAAGTCCGTCGACGAACTTCGGTTTAATTCCAAGTTTCTCCATTTTCTCCGTTATCTCCGGCCCACCACCGTGAACGACTATAGGCTTGATGCCTACGAAATATAATAACAATATATCTTTAATTGTACTCTCCAGAATCCTCTCGTTCACCATCGCATGTCCACCGATCTTTATGACCATGCATGAGCCATAAAACTCTTTGATATATGGTAACGCCTCAACGAGCACCTGAACCTTCTCCATGCACCTACCTTATAATCTTATTGTTTAAATATTGTGGCCACAGCCCATAGATAGGTCATGCACCATAGAGAGATTCTCAGAAAGTTCATACACTTTCTAGGATTAATATACATTCCGGCATATGACATCTTGGGCAGAGAAAACATGATTGTGGTAGTTGGGGCTATCACCATCTTTGCAATGTTCATAGAGTTTCTAAGACATAGGTACAATGTACTTCCAGAGTTTCTGTTGAGAGGTTATGAAAAGGGTAAAATTGGAGCTTACATCTATTTCGGCATTGCAGCTTCCATCATCACAGCTCTACTACCGAGAGATGCTTGCTTCGTTGGAATCGTTGTAGGATCGCTCGGTGATGGAACGTCTGGAATTCTGAAACGTCTTTTAAACTTAAGCAAGCATGTAGCTTCATTTGGAATGTTCTCATCTTCGGCTATCGCCCTCTCCATACTCAATCTGTTATCTCCTCCAGCATTGATAGCGATAGTAGCTGGTGTCTTAGCAGAAAGGCTGGAAAAGGTTGGTAAATTCTACATAAACGATAATCTGACAGTTCCACTGACTTCAGCTCTTACTTATTACGTCTTAGAAATAGTTTTATGATGAATCTGTCCTCCTTTGCTATGGATCGAGATTCGGCTCTGAATCTCCTTAAGCAATACGTTAAGAATGAGAAGCTGATCAAGCACTGCATTGCGGTTGGAGCCATAATGAGAGAACTGGCTAAGGAGCTTGGAGAGGATGAACAGAGGTGGGAGATCATTGGTATTCTGCACGACATCGACTATGAGATCGTCGAAGGCGATATGAGTAGGCATGGGATCGTTGGAGCTGAAATCTTAAAGAAGCATGGGCTTGACGATGAGATATGCGAGATCGTTAAGAGACACAACCATACACTTTTCAGCGATTACGAAAAGCCCGTTGAAATAGCCTTGCAATCCGCTGATGCCGTTTCTGGGCTGATAATAGCATGCGCCCTCGTTAAGGGCGGTAAGATCACAGAAGTTACGCCGAAAACTGTTAAGAAGAAGTTTAAAGAGAAGAGCTTCGCAGCAGGATGTGATAGAAACAGGATCAGGATGATCGAGAGGTTGGGCATCGAGCTACCAAAGCTTTATGAGATCGCAATAAGAGGTTTGATTGATGTTAAAGATGAACTTGGACTTAAGTGAGCTCGAACTCCTTGCGATAATCGTATTTATAACTTACTGGGCAGTCGTTGAGATCCTGAAGAGAAAGGGAGATCTAAAGAGTAGAAACATCACAGCAATAGGTCCCATTTTGATGATCAGAACAACGAAGGGACTCAAATTCCTTGAAAAGATTTCAAAACCAAAGAAATTTTGGAGGGTAATCGCCACATTAGGCGTTCCGGCCGTTTTTGCCGGAATGGCCTTCATGTTTTCGTTGATTTTGATAATGGACTACATAATGGTTACAAGTCCACCGAAACCGTCTCCAGCTACGAACCCAAGAAATGCCTTGCTCATTCCTGGAATAAATCAGTTCATACCGCTTATCTGGGGGTTGATAGGTCTGATAGTGACGTTGATAGTTCACGAATTTAGCCACGCCATACTGTGCAGGGTTGAGGGAGTTAAGGTTAAGGCATTGGGTGTTCTCCTAGCCTTGATTCCGATAGGTGGTTTTGCAGAGCCTGATGAGAGTGAGCTGATGGACGAAAAAAAGCTGAAAAGGATTCAAAGGATCAGAATATTCTCAGCCGGTGTCATCAGCAACTTCATAGTTGCCCTTATAGCTTTTTCTACTTTCTTCTATTTCTTGGGATTTTTGCAGCCACATGTAGTGGTTGTCGATTCTAAGGTTGAAGGTATCAAAAACGGAAGCGTAATTTTGAGTATAAATGGTATCAGGGTTTACGACGAGGACGATGTCCAAAGAGCTTTGAAGATCGATGATGTGGTCGATATCCGGATAAGACAGGGATCGGAAGTAAAAACCGTGAAATTGAGAAAGATCGCCGGAGTTTACGTTGTTGGGATTTTGGAGGGTTATCCGGCAGAGAATGCGGGGATTAAAAAAGGAGATGTCATAATGACCGTTAACGGTATTGAAACTTTAACGTTAAAGGATTTCATGAGAATCATGAAATCTACAAGGCCAAACGAAACAGTAACTGTATCGATATATGATGGAAAGTCGATCAGAACGATAAACGTAACCCTCACAAGATCACCTCATGGTGATTACGGTTTTATGGGTGTGTTGATCGGTGGAGATTATCTCTCAGGTATAGTTCTGGGATACTCGGGCAGACTTCTGACAAATCTTAAATCTATTCCCACCCAGCTCTTAAACTTTAAGGGATGGCTTTACGTTATAGCGATGCCATTCATGTTCCAAGGCTTTAGTGAAGATCTGCTAAATTACTTTACGCCAACAGGTTTTTGGAGGGATCTAGGAAGCATGATATTCTACCTGCTGAACATACTGTATTGGATCGGTTGGATAAACTTCTACGTTGGGCTGTTCAACTGTTTACCAGCGATCCCGCTAGACGGTGGCAGGGTATTCCAAGAGTCCCTCATGTCGATATTCAGAGGAGAGAAGGGCAAAGAAATTTCAGCGTTGATAGTGAGAACCCTTGCAATAACGGTGTTTCTATCGATAGCCCTATCCATCATAATTCCAAATGTGCAGGTTAGATAATCAATATTTATTTTTGATGTCCAATTTTAGGCCGACCGAAAAATTAATATCCTCTTTTGAATACATATTCAATATGCCTTGGGGTGATGGAACCGGCCCCTGGGGCTGGGGTCCGAGAACCGGGAGAGGTGCAGGATTCTGCTCTGGCTACCCAGTTCCGGGATTCATGAACAGATGGGTCTTTCCACCGTTCGGTGGTAGATGGCTGGCGCTCTGGGGATTTGGCTGGAGATTTGCAAGAAGATTTGGCAGAAGGTACAGGTACGGCTGGAGGTGGTGGTAGATGCCTTGGGGCTGGGGAAGAGGTTGGGGTTGGAGATGGTGGTTCTGGGCAACAGGACTGCCAGGATGGATAAGATGGGCGTACTTCTACCCGTGGTGGTTCCGCCCGCCATATCCACTGACCAGAGAGGAAGAGCTTGAGATGCTCGAAGAGTTCAAAAAGGATCTCGAAGCCGAGCTTGAGGATATAAAGAAGAGGATCGAAGAGCTTAAGAAGGAATCCAGTAAGTAAATTTTAAATTTCAATTTTTTAATAAAAACTTTATTTATAAATAAATCAAAAGCTTTTTAAATTATCCAAATTTACCAATCCACATGAAGGTAGGAGTTATTAGGTGCGAGCTTGTAGCAGAGAACTGTCCTGGGAGTAGCTGTTTTGAAGCGATGAGGGAAAAGAAAGGAGCTTTTGAAGGTGTAGAGGAGGAAATCATCGTAGTGGGTTTCATGACCTGCGGAGGATGTCCGGGGAAAAATGTCAGTTTCAAGGTTAAAGCGTTGCTTGAGAAGGGGGCAGATACGATAGTCATCTCGTCATGCATAACCAGGGGATATCCAGTTGGGGAGGCCTTTGTATGCCCAAACGCCGAGGAGATCAAGAAGGCAGTTGAGGCGACTGTGAAGAAGATCAAACCCGAAGCAAGGGTGTTGGATTGGACTCACTAAATTTAAATATTTTTGATACCTTATGGCATAACATGGGGATATTCGAAAAACTCTTAGGAAAGTCCGAGAAGGTTCCGGTTGAGGAGTATGAGGAACTCGATCTAAGCGAATACGAAGCGGAGATCGAGAGTGAAGGTACTACGTACGTAAAGGTAGCCGAAGTTACCGGAATCAATGAGATTCCAGAGATCAGAAGGCAGATATATGAGGGAAACATCGTAATCGCAGATGTGGCGTACATAAAGCATGATAAACTGACGTTTGAAAGGGTTTTGAAGGATCTGAGGCTTTTGGCTGAAGATGTGAATGGAGATATAGTTGGACTCGGTGACGATTACATCATAATCACACCGACGGGCATAAAGGTAGACAGAAACAAGATAAGGGGGGTAAGGAGGTAGGATGTTCAACTGCCCAGTTTGTGGTAGAGAGCTAAAGATCGTAATGACAACGTACGACACACCCTTCTTCGGAAAAGTCCTACTGACATCGATCTCCTGCGAATGCGGATTCAAACATGCTGATGCTGTTGTTGCCGAAGTGAAGGAACCTGTAAGATTTACAATAAAGATAAACAAGGATACACTGTTTACGAAGGTTATCCGATCAACTTCCGGAACGATAAGGATTCCGGAGATAGGAGTAGACATCGAACCCGGCCCCGCTTCGCAGGCTTTCATAACGAACCTGGAGGGTATCCTTGCAAGGGTTGAAGATATCGTCCAGATGGCAAAGAGGTGGAATGCAAACGATGAAGAGAAGGTCAAGATCTGCGATCAGATTTTGAAGAGGATTAGGGACACGATCGAGGGTAGGGATGAATTAACACTCATACTTGAGGATCCATTCGGAAACAGTCTGATACTTTCGGACGAAGCTTTTAGAGAGAGGTTGAAGGAGGAGGATGCATCGAAGTTGAAAACTGGAATGACGATCATGGAGATAACGGGTTTGAGCGAGAGCGATCTGATGAAACTGAGAGAAGGTGAGATATGAAAGATACTATCGATTTTTACGTGAACAAGAATTTGAAAGGTGAAAATTTGAGCTTTGATGAAGCTTTAAAGCTTTTTGAGTTCCCTCTGCCAGTTTTGGGTAAGATAGCAGATGAGATCAGGAGAAGGAAGTGCGGAGACCTTGTAACATTTGTGATCGATAGGAACATAAACTACACGAACGTATGCATATGTAAATGCAAGTTCTGCGCATTTTATGCCAAAAACGAGGAAGATTGTTATGTTCTAAGTAAGGAGGAGATTCTTAGAAAGGTTGAAGAGGCTGTTCGATCGGGAGCCACTCAGATCTTGATGCAGGGTGGGATAAATCCAGAGCTTGGAATAGAATGGTTTGAAGATGTCTTTAGATCTATAAAGGAGAGATTTCCAAACGTTGCCGTTCACAGCCTATCAGCACCGGAAATTAAGTTTTTAGCAAGGAGGGAAGGGATGAGCGTAGGAGAGGTTTTGGAAAGGTTGAGAGATGCCGGATTGGATTCCCTGCCAGGGGGAGGTGCCGAGATCCTGACCGATAGAGTCAGGAGGGTCATAAGTCCAAATAAGATAACGTCACAGGAATGGCTTGAGGTCATGGAGATAGCCCACAGCATCGGTATGAAGACTACGGCAACCATGATGTTCGGGCACATAGAAACAGATGAAGATATAATCGAACATCTCTTCAAGATCAGAGATCTTCAAGCCAAAACGGGAGGTTTTACAGCTTTCATCCCCTGGACTTTCCAGCCCAACAGAACCGAGCTCCATGATGTGGTTAAGGAGCCTGCCCCTCCAACCAGATACCTGCAAGTTCTGGCAATTTCGAGGATCGTTCTTCACAACATCAGGAACATTCAGGTCTCTTGGCTCACTCAGGGCTTTGACATCGCAACTTTGGGATTGTTATTCGGAGCTAACGATTTTGGCGGTGTCATGCTCGAAGAAAACGTTGTAAGGGCAACTGGCAAACCTTTTAGGCCAGCAAAGGTGGAGGAGATAGTTAAGGCCGTTAAATCGATAGGGAGACCGGTAGCCTTGAGAGATACCTACTACAAGATTTTGAAATATTTCTAGCCCTTCGATTCCCTATAGGCTATTAACAAAATGATCCAGCCGATTGCAACAACAACTGTACCCAAACATATAAGCTTCAAACCCATCGGTTTGTTTCCATAGCCCAAGAATATTCCGGCGATGATCAACAGATAGCCCAGACCCTTAACTCCAGCACCGATGAAGAATAGTTTAAAGATTCTTAGTGTTTCGAGATCTCTTGGAATCATTCCTCACTTATCGGCTTGACCTCAACTTTAAACTTCTCTCCCTCGACGACAACCTCAAATGCGCCCTCTATCCTACCGCCGGGGACAGGGAAAGGTTCCTCTTCGATCTCACCCTTCAGGAACTTCAGGCCGGTTTGCGGGAAGAGGGCATAGATCAACACTTCCTCATCGCTAGGATTCTCGAATCCCATCTCTATCAGCTCCTGCCTCCTCTTCTCAAATTCAGGCTCGAGCAGATCTGCCGGCCTGCAGTCTATAGGCTTTTCATCACCAAGAATCTTCTTTCTTATCTCCTCCTTTATCGGTGCCGGTGTCCTTCCGTACATCCCCTTAACCAGATCCTTAGTTTCCTTGGTTACTACCTTGTACCTCTCACCCATCAAAACGTTCAGAACAGCCTGAACACCGACGATCTGACTAGTGGGAGTAACCAAGGGAACATAACCCAGATCCTCCCTAACCCTCGGAACCTCCTTCAACACCTCTGGCAACTTATCTAGAGCGTTGTACTCCTTAAGCTGGGCTATGAGATTTGAGAACATACCTCCCGGAATTTGATATACGAGGACGTTCGTGTCTGGAATGGTTGATCTCCAATCCAGATAACCGGAATACTTCTCCCTTATCTTCATGAAGTACTCCCTAACCTCCAACAGTACGTCCAAATCCACTCCGGTGTCGTATCCAAGCTCGTTTAAGGCGTAAACTATGCTTTCAGTTGGAGGATGGGATGTTCCACCACTCAAAGGGGACATGGCCGTATCTACCATCTTCGCTCCAGCCTCAACAGCCTTTAACAAAGCCATCGAAGCCATACCGCTTGTGTAATGGGAGTGAACATCTATGGGCAATCCAACCTCCTTCCTCAAAGCCTTCACGAGGCGATAAGCCATCTTTGGGGATAGCATTCCGGCCATATCCTTTATGCATAGAGAATCCACCTCAAGATATGCGAGTTCGTTTGCGATTTCGATGTACTTCTCTATGGTGTGGACGGGGCTTATCGTATAGCAGATCGTTCCCTGCACGTGAGCTCCGAGCTTCTTGGCAGTTTTTATGGAAGTAACGAGGTTTCTGACATCGTTAAGTGCGTCGAATATCCTAAATACATCCAATCCGCATTCTACCGTTTTCTGAATAAACTTCTCGACTATATCATCTGGATAGTGTCTGTAGCCGACGAGGTTCTGACCTCTCAGGAGCATCGAGATTAGAGAGTTCTTCATTCTCTTTCTGATCTCCCTAAGCCTCTCCCAAGGGTTCTCGTTTAGAAATCTGTGACAAGAATCGAACGTTGCTCCTCCCCAAACTTCAAAGCAGTAAATGCCAGCAGAATCGAAGGTTTCGAGAATTGGTAACATGTCCCTCGTTCTCATCCTTGTAGCTAGCAAAGATTGATGAGCATCTCTAAGCGTCAGATCGACGATCTTCACCTTTGCCATCGCAAACCGTAGTCAAAACAAATTTTTATAGGTTTCGCTGTGATGCAAGCTCCTACGATCATACACATCCAACTTGAAAATTGCCTCAGGCAACACTGGTTAAAGGCGTTGGGATATGTCCACTTAACACAGACATCTTAAGTAATTGTA
>CAYMEG010000005.1:0-27257 GCA_964389535.1 uncultured archaeon
ACTATCTAACAGCTCATCCAGAATTTGGTGAAAAAGCCAAGAAGTATTTGGAGGAGTTCGATAACCTTTGCACATCCGCCTTGACGGTCTGGATTCTCCACGTTCTGACAAGATTGAGGAACCTACCAGAAATTCTCGGAGAAATAGGTATCAATATAATTCCTTTAACATCTGACGTTTTGAGCTTTGCAATGAACGTTGAAAAGCTGGATTTTGAGGATGCGATTCATTACGCAACGATGAAGCTAAACAGAATCAACAAAATCATCTCAAACGATAGTGATTTCGATAAGGTAGTAGATGTTGAAAGAATATTTTAAGTTTTAATTAAAGTCGGATTTAAATCTTCCACAACGTATTGTCACAACCACATTTTTCAGAATGATTGTTACGGTTCTGCCATAATTCAGCGTTCAAAACCAGTTCAAAACTAAGGCATTTCTGTTGTTCAATCGTAATGATTAACGAGCGCCGAGGAGGGGCGCAATGACACAAACACCCAACTGAACGAGGGTGAGAGCGTGAAGAAGTGGATAATAGCAGAGATAACAATATTAACGGTACTAATACTGGTTGCTAGTGTTTTTACAGCCACAGCAGATGATAAAACGTTAAATGGCTATCGTAACAATGTAATATTTATAGATGTCAGCAAAGTCAATGTTATAAATGTGTCAGATTACGTTAAGGATGGAGTATATCCAAAGACTATCGAGATCTGGGTAGGTTCTTTGTATTTCAATGAATCTTGAAGTAATCCCGCGTTGGCATACATACGGGATGTAACTCTCAAAGAAGTACCAGAAGAAGGTATGTATGTTAAACTCTGGGTTAGCTATGACTTCGATGATAGTGACTGGTGGGCATTTGGTGATGTGAACTTCGAATTTAAAGATGACGGTGGAACGAGCAGTAAGGTGATACACGACAGTATGTTGGGGAGACCAGTCCGAGAGTGGTTGGCTAAGTCCACCCGCGTTTAAGGTCTATCCGGGCCATACATACGACTACCACGGAAAGGTCTGGCGTGGATCGGAGTCGGATGAAAGTTCTGGAACACTTTATGTTTACCCTTAGCCTTATTTTTTCTTTTAAAACTGGTTTAAAACCAAAGCATTAGTGCTGTTCAATAGAAGTGATAAAATAAAAGGTAGGTGAGAAGTTTGAAAAGGAAAGGAGTGTTGGTACTGATGCTGACACTTGCAGTATTTGGGATCATCATCGGTAGCATTGCCACATCGTTTGTAAAACCCGAAAAAGCCTCAAGTCCCAGACGGGGAGCCGTGGCGATGGATATAAAAACTATAAGAAAAATCGAAAGTGAAGCATTGGATGTGGCAAAGAAAAACGAAACTTTTGTGAAGCTTTTGGGTGAAGGTTACACAATAAAGAAAATAAAACCAGTTATCGAAGCTGAAATCGTAAAAGTTCCCATCAATGCCAGCAATTCCGAAAATATAACACAATATATGCTTACCGCAAAGATTCTACCACCTAAGCTCGTGAAAATAGTACTTCAAAAGAACAACGAAAGCATAAGCGACCTCGTGAGAATAGACTTAAAGAAGGTGGTAGGTTATGAACATCGATAGAAGATACTTGGCATTACTTCTATTTTTTATCTCTGTTGTGTCTATATCCTTCAAGCTTTCTACACCCTCGAATGTCTGGTTTATAGTTGTCGACGATAAACTTCAAATAAAACAGCTTAACGGATTCTATACATTTACGGATGCTGTTCTACTGATCTTCTTTGCGGTGATTTTAGGAGCTACCGGAGTATACCTGATGATGTTGCCGGTTGAAGAACGGCCAGTGCACACGATAGATTTAAACGGCTTAAAAGACAACGAAAAGAAGATCGTTGAAATTTTAATTGAAAATGACGGTGTTATGTTCCAGAGCGAGATAGTTGAAAAGAGTGGGCTACCTAAAAGCACAGTCAGCATAATCCTCGACAAACTCGAAGCCAAAGGAATAGTGGAAAGAAGAAAATACGGTATGAGCAACGTGGTAATTTTGAAAAAGGCAAATAAATTAACCCTTAGCTACACCCAAAGGCAACAACCTCGCAACCAATCTCGATATCCCAGCCCTATGCACAACATCTACAACGTCATCGCTCGACTTATAAGCCTCTGGCGCTTCCTCAGCTAACAAAGCTCCATGAGTTGCCCTTACATAAATACCCCTCTGCTCAAGCTTCTGCTTGACTACATTACCTCTAAGCTTTCTCTTAGCTGCTGCTCTGCTCATAACTCTACCGCTTCCATGGCATGTCGAGCCAAAGGTCTCCTCCATAGCCTTTTCCGTTCCAACGAGAACATAGCTCGGAGTTCCCATACTGCCGGGAATCAACACCGGTTGTCCGATGTCTCTGTAATCTCTCGGAATGTCCGGATGTCCCGGGCCAAACGCTCTCGTTGCACCCTTCCTGTGAACGCAAACCTTCTTCTTTTTGCCGTCCACCTTATGAACTTCGAACTTTGCAATGTTGTGTGCGACATCGTAAACCAATTCCATTCCCAAGTCCTCCTCACTCATCTTGAATACCTTCTGGAAAGTCTCTCTGACCCAGTGAGTGATTATCTGTCTATTGCACCAAGCGTAATTTGCGCTTGCGGCCATTCCTCCGAAGTAATCCTGTCCCTCCTTGCTCTTTATCGGAGCGCAAGCAAGCTGTCTATCTGGCAACCTTATGCCGTACTTCTTCACAGCCCTATCAAGCACAACCAAGAAATCTGAGCAGACCTGATGTCCAAGCCCTCTGCTACCGCAGTGAACCATCACGGTCACTTGCCCCTCCTTAAGTCCCATAGCCTTAGCGGCTTTCTCATCGAATATCTTATCAACGTACTGCACCTCCAAGAAGTGGTTACCACTGCCCAAGGTTCCAAGCTGAGGTCTTCCTCTCTCCCTAGCTTTCCTACTCACAACTTCAGGCCTTGCTCCTTCCATCGCTCCGTTTTCTTCACAGTGCTCCAAATCTTTCTCATAGCCGTAGCCGTTCTCAATTGCCCACTTAGCACCTTCAACGAGCACCTCATCGAGCTCGTGGTCTTTAACCCTTAGCCTACCTTCACTTCCAACTCCAGAAGGAACCGCCACGAAAAGCTCGTCTATAAGCTCCCTGATCTTGGGTCTAACCTCATCGACTGTTAAATTCGTTCTGATAAGCCTGACCCCACAGTTGATGTCGAAACCTACACCACCCGGACTCACAACTCCCTCCTCAGCATCAAAAGCAGCCACACCACCAATCGGGAAGCCGTAACCGACGTGAACATCCGGCATCACTAAGCTTGCAACCTGAATTCCGGGCATCGTAGCAACGTTAGCAGCCTGCTCTACCGCATCTTTCTCCAAGATCTCCATAAGCTTGCGGTTGATGTAGAATATAGCGGGAACCTTCATTCCCGGTTTGTAACCTTTAGGAAGCTCCCACTTGTAATCGGTAATCTTCCTGAAAATGCTCTCAAATCCTGCCATGTTGTAAATGATGGAGATTGGATTTTTAAAGGTTTAGTTAAAAATTAGATTTTAGACGCTCATAGTTAATCTGGATATTTGATTCTTCTAATAGAGCCATTAGGCAAATAAGCTCTTCATCTTTCCAGCTAACCCCGTGAATACGAATTCAACGCCGATGGCTGCCAAAAATATCGCCATCAACCTTGCTATGATATCCGAACCACTCTTGCCCAACACCCTGATTATAGCTTCGCTATAGATGTGTGTAAGCCTAACTATGACGTACACGATAACTATGGCCAAAATTAGAAGGAATTTTGAAAAAACGTCAGTAGCTTCGGAATTTAGAACTATCGCTGCTGTTATGGCTCCCGGGCCAGTATAAAGTGGAAGGGCTATTGGAAAGACGGCCAACGAGTCCACATCGACGTGCTTGAGTCCTCTCCTCGCATAAGCCTCTTTCCCCCTACTACCGGTTAGGATGTCCAACGCTACAGCGAACAGTAAAATGCCACCGGCTACCTTTAGACTATCTATCGAAATGTGAAATATCTTAAGCAGTAGATCTCCAGTTATTGCAACGAAAATTAGCAAAACAGCTGCTATGAGTGTCGATTTCTTCGAAACTCTTTCTCTCTCATCGTGATCAAGCCTTTCGGTTAAGGCAATGAACATGGGTATGTTGCCAGGGGGATCGACGATTACAAATATCGTTGTAAAGGCTGTTATAAAGTAGCTTATGTAGTCCATAGATCCAACGCTCTCCTAACGTTTTTCAAAAGGGTAACAGCCGCCTCTTGCGAGGGAAAGCTGAACAAACCGCAATCCGGGCCGACATAAGATATAAGATCCCCGAATCTTTCATAAGCCTTTTCAATTCTACTTTTAATGACTTCCGGACTCTCAATTTCGTTTATAGCCTTAATGATCAGTTCTTCGCTTTCCCAGGCGTTTACGTTGTATCTCTGATTAAATTCGGCGATTATTCCATCTATATCGCTCCTCGCAACTCCGATCCTTAGTTTCTTATCGTAAGATTCCAAGTCCTCTGGGTCTATAAAGTCCAAAGCTGAAGGATCTTTAGCTGATTCCACACCAATAACGTCGATAGTATCGATATCAAGCAACCTCTCATAGAACAAAGGGGTGTGAAGATGTATCTGCACATCAACATCAAAGTCCAACGGCTCGAAGGCCAGCTTGAGTTGGTCATCCGTGGGCTGTAGGTCAGGATTTAAACCCAAACTCGGTTCATCTATGCTCACGCATTCGACATTTGGATACTTCAAAGCATTCTCAACAAACCTCGCAACAGATTTAGCGAGATTTTCAAGGACATCATCGAAGATAACGGTTCCCAATTCTTTGACGTACAACTCAAATGGCCCAGTTACGCAAACCCTAACGGAATCGCTTTCGATCTTCTCAACGTACTCAAGCTCAACAATTTTTGCCTCGCTCTTCATAACCAAGTACGCATCTTCCTGGTAGTTTTTGATGATCCTCATGAACTGCTCAACCATATCCTGAAACTGCGGATAATTCGGGCATTCCACTCCAGCATTGACCTTCATCAGAAAGGCTCGCTGAACCATCTCTTCATACTCCTTGGTATGAAGGTTCTCCATTACCCATTCTCTAGTTATCCCCTTTGGCAGTGGAAAGCTACCTATGTCGTCGAAGATCATTGGCTGAAGTAATCATGATTTGAATAAAGTCTTATCGATGCTCTCATCACCATCGTAACTTATTTATGTGTAGGTAGAAACCTTGAGAGGAGGTGACGCTCATGGCGAGAATGCATGCTAGAAAGAGGGGTAAATCAGGATCGAAGAGAGTCTATAGGGATCATCCCCCAGAATGGGTAGAGATGAAGCCTGAAGAGGTAGAGAAGTTAGTGGTAGAGCTCTATAAGGAGGGTTACGAGCCGAGCATGATAGGTATGATCCTCAGAGATAGATACGGAATACCTTCAGTCAGGCAAGTGACTGGCAAAAAGCTTGTAAAGATCCTCAAGGAGCATGGTGTATACACTGGATTACCCGAAGATCTAAAAGCCCTCATCAAGAAGGCGATAAGACTCAGAAAGCATTTAGAAGTTCATAAGAAGGACAAGCACAACATGAGAGGATTACAGCTGATAGAGGCCAAGATATGGAGGCTTTCAAATTACTATAAAGAGAAGGGTGTACTTCCACCGGACTGGAAGTACGATCCTAAGAAGCTTGAGATCGAACTATTCAAATCTTAATCATTTTTATAAAATATACATATAGTTGGGATACAAAAAAGTTTTAAATTTTTCTTGTTAATATTTAATATGGTTTTGAGAAAGTTAAAGCAAGAAGCAGAAGTTGCATTGAGACACTTGGAAGTTTTAGATCTCGTTGAAAAAAATCAGCCAATCGGTATTTTTAAGCTTGCAGAGATCATCAAGCTTCCAAAACATAAGGTCAGATACTCTCTTCGAGTTTTGGAGCAATCCGGGATAATCGAGCCAACACAGCATGGGGCTATGATTAGAGAGGATGCGGATGAAGTCTTTAAAAGGTTAAAGGAGGAGATCAGGGAGATTAAGGATATCGTTGACAAGATAGAGAAGAAGTTGGATGAGATATGTTCCCGATTATAGGCGTCGTCCATTTAAAGCCTCTTCCCGGCTCTCCAAACTACTCATCGCTTGAGAATGTTTTTAAATCCGCCCTAAGGGATGCAAAAGCTTTGGCCGAAGGAGGAGTAGACGCGATAATAATTGAAAATTTCGGAGATAAGCCTTTTTTGAAAGAAGTTGGAGCTGAGATAGTCGCAAGCATGAGTGTGATCGCTTGGGAGGTTAAGAAAGAAACGGGCTTGCCTTTAGGTATAAACGTTCTGAGGAACGATGCAAAGGCTTCTCTTGCCATAGCCAAAGCCGTCGATGCGGATTTTGTGAGAGTCAACCAGCTTTTCTACGCTTCCCTTAGCCCAGAAGGATGGCTTGAGTGTTCAGCTGGAGAGATTTTAAGGTATAAAAGGGCAATAGACTGCAACGCTATGATCTTTGCGGATATATGCGTGAAGCACGCACATCACTTTGTAAGCTTGGAGGAATACGTCGAAAACGCTGAAAGGTGTTTAGTCGATGCTCTAATAGTTACTGGAGAAGCTACAGGCAAAGAGGTTAGTCTCAAAGATCTGAAGACGGTCAAAAAGCTCGCGAATATGCCAGTGCTTGTAGGAAGTGGTGTAACACCGGAGAATCTGCCGAAATTGGCTAAGTATTGCGACGGAGTGATAGTCGGAACATACTTCAAAAAGCATGGTAAGGTCGATGTTGAAAGGGTCAGAAGGCTTGTAAGGATTAGAGACAGAACGATTAAACAAAACATCTAAAATGCGACATCATTCATCACAATCGATGAAAAAGAGGGTCAAAGCCCTAAAGGACATCCTAGAGCTAGAGGAAATAGATTTTATGCTCAGAATCGCTGAGGAGATCGAAAAGGCTAATCTTAACCTTCCAGTGCTCTACGCTGGTTCTGGAGGGGATGTTGAGCATGCCATAATTTTGGGGGATAAGCTAATTTTTGTTGATTCTCACCTTCCCGAAACAACCCTCACCGAAATTCGAAACAACATCGACAAGATCGGCGGTGAAATACTCGAAGAGCAAAGAGTGGGTGAACTCGGCTTAGGAGGCAGACACATCATATCCTTCGAGTTCTGCAATGATTTGATAGAGCTAATATACTACGCGGAGGATGCGACCAAGTTTATCCCGCATGAGGTCAGAAGAGGCTGTTCAGTTTACTTCGTAAAGGTTCCCCATCCCAAAGAACCTAAAGTGGGATCTCTCACTTCTCCAGAATCCTTAAGTAGAGCATTAAAGCTCATAGCATTGGGTGGATTCTACTTGGAAAGGGAATGTCCTCTCTGTAGAGTACTTAGGCCGGAAGATTTGGGATTCATCAAGGTAACATCGGGGTACATCTCCGCTCTATCGGTGAACTACAACGCCAAAGGAAACCTCTACAAAAAGATCAGAGATGTCGAAAACATCTACGATCTTCTCAAGTTAGACTTAAAATTATCGCAGGAGCTATAAGCAGAGAGAGTGATATATTAGACATGCTCACATTGAAGGGAAAGCATTCTACAATCTACGTTGAAAACGGAAGAGCTATCAAGGTGTTCAAGCCTCAGTTTAGATACAACTTCTGGAAGGAGGTAAGGTACCTCACAGTCCTCCAATCACAGAGGTTCGTTCCTAAGCTCTTTAGCTTTAATTCATCCGAGCTATCTATTGAGATGGAGTTTATCGACGGAGTTTTTATCAGGGATTTCATTAAAGAAAGTGATAGTGATGAGCTTAGACGAGTTCTACAGAGATGCTTGGATATCTGCTACCGACTGGACAGAATGAGAATTCAGAAGGAGGAGATGAACCACCCAGGCAAGCACATCTTGATTAGAAATGGAGAAGTTTACTTCATAGACTTCGAACGATCTTTCGATTCCCCAAATCCAAGCAACGTTACACAGTTCGTAACGTATCTTTGCTCAAAGCCGATAATGGAGAAAGCGGGAATAAACAGACCACCTATAGAGCTACTGAAGGAGTATAAGAAAGACTACAGCTTCAAAAGCTATATGAAGCTAAAAAATGCTATATTTGGTTAAAGACTAAAATTTCAATAATGATTTTTATATTTATCAAATTTTTTTTACAAACTATCAGTGGTGGCGCATGTCTTCATCGCTTTCGCTCAGCGCAGGTCGTATTCATCATCCTATACTAATCTATTTCTTCAGGTAAAAATAGGTAACCACACCACTATTGCAACCGTACTGGCCTATAATTCCCTACATTATAGGAACTCACGCCCATTAATACAGGTAAAAATAACCATAAACTAATTAACCAAAGAAATCGCTTATCTTTATCTGCTTTCTCGTATCACTTTCGAATAGCGATCTGATTTCAAGATCAATCAGCATGAGCCTCTGCCTAGTGTAATTCGAAACGTTGTACTTCTCGCAGAGGTACTTAGATAGCTCAAGGTACTTCGTTATCGAGCTGTTGTGAACTGTCAACGTTAGCTTCCCACCACATTTAAGGCACTTTCCGGCTAAGGGCAACCTTCTATACTTTGCGTTACAGTTGACGCACCTGAACTCCTGTCTCGAGAATGCCCTCAGATTACCGATTATATCCGGCAGGAAGTGAGACTTTAGCACCCTCTCAGCTACGTCGTGCTCGTCAACAGCCACGATCTTCTCTGCGAGGCTCATCTGAGCGTTGACCTTATCTTTCATAGTATCGAGGGACTTATACGCACTTTCCTTAACTCCCAAAGCAATGCTTTCCGTATCGTGAGTAAAGCCAAGACAGCAAAATCTTAGCTCATCCTCAAGCCTATCTTCAACCCTCTCAATGATCCAAACAAGCTCCTTTGGATCAGCGTAACGCAGAGTCGCCTTATAGAAATCCAGCGGATACCTTTCAACGATATCCATGTTGTGAACCTCGCTATCTACCTCACGAGGATCGATTATCGCTGTAAGCACCAAAGGTGCATCCATCTGTCCACCTCTCTTGTCTGGTAGATAGTAACGGGAGAAGTTCAGTAAGCCGTCCAATAGGAGCATGACCGAATCCTCATCGCCATCACATTGAGCGGACACTATATAGTCGTTTATTATAACATTGTGATAATGTCGAGCGTTTAAACAGTAAACGAAAGGCTCAGAAGCTTTCACATATCTGATCTTCCTAACTCTAAGCAACCATCCAAACTCAGTTCTTCTTAAGTCTCTTCTGCGAGTTTTATCTTTATGCAAATCGTAAATGCTTTGCTTTCTTTCGATGTTAAAGCCAATCTCTTCAAAAAATCGATCATAGTATTCTCCAGCGATGTTAAACGCGTAAACTGTTGACACCGGGGCATTTATACCTCTACGCTTATAGTATCTCAGAGCTATGCTGTTTCCTCTGTTTGCGTTCCTATCTACAGTTAAGTAACCTTTAATTCCAAATTTCATGAGTAAAAGCTCGATATCTCTAAGTAAAGATAGATTAACGCTGTATACGCTCACTCTTGGTGTAGTCTTCAAAGCTGAGCCATCACCTGTGAAGTATGCGCTCAGCAAGATCTTAACCTTCTCCTTTGGCAGTTTAAACACGAAGCTCGGAACCCTCTTATCGTGAGCGTTGCTTCCAGTCTTCAGGATTTTTGTGAACAGCAGGTAAACCATCCTTGAGCTAATTGTAAGCTTCCACTCTCTTTCATTAATCCCAATACAATCCCCAAAAGCTTCTCTGACAGACTCCTTGATCTCCCTCTTTACGATCTCGTCAAAAGTTGAGAAAACTATCTGATAGCAACTCTTACTGCATCTCGCATAACCTTCAGCGAGATAGTAGCCGATAAGCCTGAGCAGAGGTTTTACCTTCACGAACCTCCTTACCCATACTTTATCCCTTTTAACAGCCAGATAAACATCTTCGGGAATATCCCCAAGCGTTAAACCCTTTGCGTTCAGAATTTCGAGCAGATCTTTCAGTGATATCGAATCGTATCTCAGTCCATCGTAATACCTCCTTTTCTCTTCCTTAGTTAAAATTCTCTCCAAGAACCCTTTCGCACCTCTGATCATCACGATATCGTGCAGATCTTCGAGCTTTGCAAACTCCTTGAGTAGATCTATCTCTTCAACATCACACTCATCAAACTCGACCGTTGGAGAAAGCATTAGATCCCCCTCTTTAACTTCAAATGCTCTCTTCCTAACGAGCTTCGATCCATCGTATGTCAAAACCCAGTGATCCGGCGTAACGGTGAAACTCTTTACGCCTTCAAGCTCAATTTCGATTAGATGCTCCGGAGCTTCTGCCTTAATGACATCGACTACATCGGTCAGAACGACCTTTCCGCTTTCTGGATCAAATGAATAAACCTTAACGTTCGCCTTAGGCTTATCCCTAACCCAAACACCCTTCTCAAACCTCTCGTTTTCAAACAGCTCATACAAATCCTTCATTGTAATTCTCTGAACTTCTCCGTCGATATTCACCAAAATTTCTGTATCTCCTGTAAAGCAATTCCTTCTCTTTGCTGCATGGAAGTAGGGATGAGCGTAACCAGCTAAGACGTCCGTGAAGCCGATAATCCTTCCCAAAACCCCAGCCGATGTATGAGGAGCTAAACCGATTATCAAATGTCCGATCAAATCCTCCGGCTTCTCTACGTTGTAGAACGGTTCTAAACCGTAGAACTTGACAAGCAAGTCGTCTATGAATTTCGCAACCTTCACCAAATACTCGACACAGTCTTTAGAAAGTATGACATCCTGAGGTTTGAGCTCCACTATCTGATCCTCGCTTCTCAGCTCGTTCCCTTGCCAATCGACAGTATAACCAAGTTCTCTGAGCTTTTCAACTGTTACATTGATCTCCTTCGGCTTGAAGTGCGTGATCGGTAGATCCGTCATGTCATATCGGATCGTACCATCCTTGAACACGTAAACACCATGCTTAGCTCTCAAAATTCCTTTCTCAAGCCTTTCGGGCATCTTTATCTTCGAAGTCAATCCGATTACACCCTTTATCGTCTCAAGACTGTCCCATTCGTTTAAATTCTTTAGAGCCTTCTCATAAAGCTCCCTTATGTTTATCTTCTTCTTTATGTATCCTCTAGCCTCTTCTTTGCATCTGGGGCAAATCTCACTACCGATCTTGATCTTACACCTCGGACAATAATAAAGTTGCTCTGTCAATCCACCACAATCGCATTTAAGCCAAAATGTCTCCTTTCCACACTCCTTACATCTTCTCAAAGCAACTTCAACCGTTATCTCTCCCTTAACAGAGTTGTACGATTCTGTGTAGTTTATCGCGGTCTTTATGTCTCTCTGCTTTCCTCCAGCCAAGCTAACTGGGAATAGGATATGCGGTGGTGGGCTCATCCTTCTCTCCTTCGACTTCTCTGGCCTACCCATCCTTGCCCCGATGCGGGTAGGAGCCTTAGCTCTGACATCCAAACCAGAAAGCTTTCTCACGATGTTTAAAACATCCTTCTCGTCACCAACCCCGGCTCTGACTGGCTTCAGTTCATATGTCAAGCCCAAACACCTAACAAGAACCTTCCATCTATCAAGGACGATCTTTCCTTCCCTAACCTTATGCTCTACGAGCAAATCTTCCAGAATCTTCTTTGCCCTTTCATCGTAATCGATAACCAAGCATGGCTTTCCTCTTCCTTCGATCTTACCGTGCTCAGCTATGTAATTCCGGAGGTAGAAGTAATCGTCAACGCCTATGTCGTGCCAGAGGTATGTGTGATCTGGATGGAGAGGAACACCGTATTCGTCGCAGAGCTTTAGGGCTGTATCTTCATCGATCTTCCTGTAATCTCCTTTCGGTATTTTGTCCTTAACCTCCTGAATCCACCACTCGTAGACGTAACTTGAAGGCATTAGGGGATGGTTGTTCTCCAAGAAATCTCCGAAGTTTATCAGGATCTCACCCATGTCAAGGATCTTCTCAACCTGATCCTTCAAAGCCAGTGCTTCTTGGACTGTGTTTATCTTGACCACATCCCCATTCTTCAGTCTGACTGTAGGCCCTTCTATGCTTGTAACCGGTACAACCCCTCCAGCCTTGCCCGGTCTTTCGACCTTAAGCTGTGTTCCTATGGCGATGAAGCCATCGGCAATTATCATCGTCGCTGGGTTTATGCCAACCGTGGCAAATCCAGAGTTTCTCGCCCTTCCGTAGCGAAGCCTAAAACCTCCTTTGCGTGAGGGATGGCTGAAAACCGGTCTTCCGGCTACGATGTCCGATAGATACTTATCTCTCGGCTTTATCTGAGCTTCAAGTTCTTCCGATTCATCCTTGTCTAACTTCTCGGCTATCTCCAGTTCTTCCTCCTCTGATTCAAACTCCTCTTCATTTTCCTTAGATTCTTTACCCTTAGCAATGTAAAGACCGCTCGTGTACTTCTCAACCTCTTCAGCCTTTTGCCCATCGAATTCCCTGTTTATCAACTTGTCAAGCCACTCCCAGCCATCTATGCCCAATTTTTCAACCATCTTCTTAAGCTTCGGAGCCTTCAAAGCGATACCCTCAGCTATAACAAGGCACATTCCACCCCTAACTCTATTCGTTTCAACTCTCGGCAGATTTCTGTAACCGGAAACTTCTACATCTTCAGTCGGTTCTCCATCTATACAAACTGGGCAGTTTGAAACTATCAGCCTTATTTCGGCATCACTCGGTAGATACTGAAGATTCGCCACCCTCTTGTAGAGCGGAATTTCCTCACAGTACCTAAGTACCTCCTCCTCGGTAGGGATGTAACGGTTTAAGCCAACAAGACGTCTTATGTAATCACCGACGAGCACAGATACGACCTGAGCTGTTCCACCGGCGCTTCTTATTGGGCCAGCGTAATAGATCTTGAGGAATTCCGTTCCATCGTGATTCTTATCGATCTTAACTTTAGCAATACCCTCAATAGGCGCGGCAACAACACCTTCGGTAAGAATTGCAACGGCTGTTCTTATAGCCTTATCTATTGCCGTGAGTCTGTCGAAGTTACCGAACCTTCCCTTAACTATTTCCTCGGCTATCTTAAAACAGATCTCCTCTCTGCTTAAACCTTCCTTCTCAAATTCCATTATTCTTTTGGCCAATCCTTCAATTTTCATTAGCTGCTCAACTCTCTCAGCCATGTTCTTTGCAATCGGAATCTCAACCTCCGTTGATGGATCAAAGCCTTTAGCTCTTGCCTTTTTAGCAACCTCGTAAGCTTTGTTCAGTTCTTCAAGCAGATGAGTATGATAACTTTTAATTTCATCCAACAAGACCTGACATCTCCTATTAGCCTCTTTAGGCTCTTCAAAAAGCTTGGTAAAATCTGTAAGCTTTAGCTGCATCGTATCTATAATTCACATGTGAGAAGTTAAACGTTGTCGGTTTTGAAGAAGATATAATTGGCTAAAATATATATTGTGAAAGTGAACCTTATGGCATGAGAACGATATTTTGGGAGGACGATGCAGTTAAGTTGATCGATCAGACGCTTTTGCCAGATGAATTCAGGGTTATAACGTGCAGGAAGGTTGAGGAGTTGGCAGATGCAATAAAGAGGCTTGCAGTAAGAGGAGCTCCCGCTTTGGAAGCTGCCGGAGGATACGGAATAGCCTTGGCATGTTTTGAGAGAGACTTTAAGGATGTCGAGGAGATGAAGGAGTACCTGAGGAGCCGAGCAGAGCTTTTAGCCTCAACCCGCCCAACTGCTGTAAACCTATTTTACGGGATTGAAAGGGTGCTAAAGAAGGCTTTAAGTGGGAACGACGTTGAAGAGATCAGAAGGCTCGCTTTGGAGGAGGCTGAAAAGATCGCCGGAGAGGACATTCAGAGAAACAAGCTCATGGGTAAGCATGGAGCTAAGTTGCTTGATGATGGAGATACCGTGCTCACTTACTGCAACACCGGAAGGCTTGCAACCGTTGACTGGGGAACGGCTTTAGGAGTTATAAGGAGTGCAGTTGAGGAAGGTAAACGAATTAAAGTGATAGCATGTGAAACTCGTCCCCTGAATCAGGGATCGAGACTCACATGCTGGGAGCTCATGCAGGATGGGATAGATGTAACGCTCATCACAGACAACATGGTAGGAATGGTCATGCAGAGGGGAATGGTAGACAAGGTAATCGTCGGAGCCGATAGAATTGTTAGAGATGCTGTATTTAACAAGATCGGAACTTATACGGTTGCGATAGTTGCAAAGGAGCATGAAGTACCGTTTTACGTTGCCGCCCCGATCACGACCTTTGACTGGAAGAAGACCATGGATGAAGTGGTAATAGAAGAGAGGAGCAAAGATGAGCTGATATACTGCCACATGAAGTGCAGAAAAAGTCTGATAGCACCTAAGGACGTGAAGGTGTTCAACCCTGCATTTGACGCGACACCACTCAAGTACGTTACTGCATTAATCACAGAGAAAGGAGTAATTTACCCGCCTTATGAGGAAAACGTTCCGAAGATTTTGAAACTATAGTTCTAGTTACAGCTCAACTCATTCAACATCATTTACACTCCCGCTTGTAACTCATATTTCATTCAGCTTAAAGAACTCCTCAATCTCTTCATCCGTCGGACTTGATGATAAAAGTCTTTCAAACACACTTCTGCTAACTCTAACTTTCGGAAGCTCACCTTCAACAAACTTGTACTCCACTTTTTCAACATCAAAGGCTGAAATTAGCTCTTTTAACCTATTCAGTCCAGGACAGCCGATGCCATGATCGAAATCCTTACCCAATGGAAAGATTCTACAGCTTCTTGGTCTTATAGGATGAATCGAGCATTCGTTATCCCTAAAAAACGGGCAAGGCAACTTCACAGGATGTTTAACATCAACATCTCTACTGATCTTTTCTACTACTTCATCGATGTTTACATATTTTGAAATCTCATCGATATTTTCCATGTAAAGTTTCCTTTCGATCGGATCAAAAACGACCTTACTCAAAACTCTGCAGCACTTTCCACATCTCTGGCAGACGAATGGAATCCTAACGATCTCACCGTTCTTTAGTTTCACTTCAGCGAAGATCATTTTCCGTACTTATCTCTGATTTCCTTGATCGCCTCTATCGCGGAAGCTTTAACTTCTTCCTCATCCTCCTTAAGCAGTTCCTCCAAAAACTTAACGTCCGTTTCATCACCGATACTACCGAGAAGCATCGCTACATCCTCCCTGATTCTGAAATCTTCATGCTTTAAGTGATTCCTTATAACATCCTTGGCAAGCTTAATTACATCTGGATTCTCCCTGTGAATCTGTTCTAAAACAACCATAGCCCCGAATCTAATCATAAAATCTTCATACGCAAGTAGTTCAGCTAAAATCCTTATATCTTTGGGGTTTTTTGCTATGATCTCTTTTATCTCGTCCAGCCTTCTTTCATTCAGTAGGGTTACAAAATAATCCTTCTTGTAATCCCCAGATACCCTTTTTAACCATTCCAAAAGTTGATCCTTGGAGACATAGCCGATTAGTTTAATCTCACCGTTTATCATCGTCGTCGGGGCTGAGGATATATCGTACTTATACATCAGATCGACGAACCTGCTCACATCGACTACGATCGATTTTATCTTTGGATTTGCAACGGCGAAGCTGTTTACGATTTCAACTACCTTTGCACAGTACGGACAGACTGGCATCACAAAAACAACGATCTCGGCTTCAAAACCCTTAACGTCTTCGATTTCAAACCCGTTGGATAGCTTGATTATCGTCCTTAAAAAAGGTTCAAGCTCATCCCTCAATGGGATGGCGTTGTAGATTATGTTTTCCTGCTCATCCTTCTTTAAGATCATCGCCGGTTTTGCAATTAGCCCACCCCGATCCTCAACCCTATAGGAAATTCTATCACATAATTTAGATAAGATCTTAGCAAAATTTTCAAAATCCTTCCAGTTTTCGTTTGGAACAACGATTATCTCAACATCTTCACTAAGATCATTAAGGGTATTCTTAATCTTCTCAATCTCGGCCCGAGTTAGCATCGAATTAAGTTCCCGTAAATAACAATATATACCTTATTGATGCTTGCTGTAGAGTTCCTTTCTTCTAGCTTCAAGTAGATCTTCCCTAATTTTTCCGAATTCTGCCGCGGATTTTATCTTAACTCCGTGTTCCCTGGCTTTCTTAAAAATCTGATCTATCTTGTCTCTCCACTTCAAATCCCTCGTTAGATGGTGATCCAAGATTAACTCTCCAACGTTTGTCTTTTCAATCAGTCTCGATACATTTTTTATGGACATCTCAAGGTGTCGCGTTTTAAACACCCTCGGTTGATACGTCATAGGGCCATCCATAAAGACTACATCCGGCTCGGATTCGATGATAAACGCTATCTGCTCTTCATGCGTAGCTCCCTCAACATCCGACGTATAAACGAAACTCTTTCTTCCATCATCTATGCAGACCTCGAGTACGTAGCCTAATCTACTGTCCGTTCCGTGAAATACCGGTTTTGAGAATGTAATTTGAACATTCTCAAATTGGAATTTCCTAGAATCTGCAAATTCGATCTTGGGCGGATTCCTTAACTCTTTAAGTTTCTGAAGGAAGTACGCAGATCTCCCCATCTGACTTTTATTTATGGCACTCTTTGGATGCTTGGTCAGCAGAATTTTGCCAGCTAATATTTCAGGCTCGTTTGGATTGTGGTGGTCGTAGTGATAGTGCGTTATTACGACGATGTCCGCATCAAGGGTTTCCCGTTTAATTCTCTGCCATAGTTCTTCCTTTCTTTTTATCTCAATTTCATGCGGAGGTAAACCGTACCTCTTTGGGCCTAAAGCTACACTTGGATCTATGATGATTTTTAGGTCTTTGATCTCAACTACTGTGCACATACTTCTAGCTCCGAACGAGTCAAATGCTATCGGCTTGATTTTCATGGTTTGATTTTTAGTAGAGATTAGAATTAAAAATTAACCTATTGAATCTCTATCACATTTGCATATCCTTGGAACGACATTTTTTACTTAATGCTGAAGCTTTAGCACTCTTGCCGAGGTAGATAACTGGCTGAATAAAACCATTGTATCCTAAGTTTCGGATAAGATTGTAGCACTTCCTTAACTGCTCAAATTTGACGTTTGCATCACTATCGCTCGTACATTCAACCACGCAAACTTTATTTGAAAAAATGAAAATGCAGTCGCATCCTCCATCAACACTAAAATATCTATTTGCACATTCGTCAAATCTAATCTTAAGCTTATATCCAGAGGCTTTTATTCCGCAATTTTGTTTTTCAATTTCTCAATTAGCTTATCAATTTCATTTACCATGAAGCTTCCTCCAAATAGCCTCTTCAACATCGGCATGTCTATTGGACAATTCTGCTATCACAGACGAAAATTCCTCCTCTGTTCATCTTCCGTAACTTTAACCTCTTCAACGGTTCCATCAAGCTTAAATCTATATATTATTTTTTAAAGATTCTGGGTTTAAGCCTTCTCCTTCTCTGTAACCTAATTTCTTCTTCTCTTCTAAACTCAGCCTGTTTAGCTTTATCAGATTATCAAGCCCATCCAAGATTATTGGACTGTGGGTTGTTATCAAAACGTCAGCGTATTTACTGAGCATAGCTAAAGCTCTCGTTACGATGCTTTGCATGTATGGATGAAGATGAGTTTCTGGTTCCTCCATTACCACAAAAGCTCCCTCCTCTTCTATCACGTACCTTAAATAAACGATTAGAGGAGCCAATTCTCTCACACCTGAGTGAGATCCAAGTATCGGTATGGTCAAATCACTCTTTTTAAAGAACTTCTCTGGAAACACTAACCCCTTCTGTTTCAATGTAAACTTCACCACCGATAGTCTCCTCCAAAAAATCAGCTATTTTACTAATCTTTTCATTCTTATTTTATCTATTACAAGCTTTGAAAGCATGTGAATGTCTAGAAATCCGATAGGAAATTCTCCTTTTCTTCTTGCTTCAAGTAAGGCGTATCTAATCAAGCTTGGAGCAAATCTAAGAAATCCTGATTTGCTATCTGTAAGGATAAAACTTGTCCTTGATGTACAAAAACTGTCTAAATAATTGCCATGGTAACTAACTCGTAAACTATGCCAGATACATCTCTAATATCAATATTCGGCGAGATATATTTTTCATAAAAAATTTATTTTTTTATATTTTAACATTAACTTATTTTTTGATTTATCAAACTCTATTAAGATAATCACTTTTGTCTATAAGCTTTTCAAGTCCTCGATTTTTACGTTTTCATCGAGCTTGATATCTATGTATTTCGATAATCCATTGTTGCAGATCTTAATTTCACAGAAATCCACACCATCATGTATCAGCTCCTTAACATCACCAACTCTAAATGTATCCTTGAAGTATTGAGATATTACCTTTTCATAAGCTTTTTGAGAGATTTCCATAACTTTTGTAAGCAATCGGTATGTGAAGTCCTCATCAAATTTTACAGTCTTATCAAATCCTAATCTTTCATATTCGCCACTTACCGTAAAACAGATGTCAAGAAACTCATAAAGAGTAAATCTCGTCCGCTAAAATCCTCCAATCAGGCTTTGAAGCATCCAAATCAGATAGGCTAAATACGACTTTCCGGTTCCTCCTGGCCCTATAAAAACTGTAAAATCTCCCAAAGTCACATCGGCATGCTTAATTGGACCAAAGTTCTTCACGATAAATCTCATGCTTTCACCAATCCTAACTAACGCTCAAAAAATTATAAGGTTTTGCATACCGATTTAAACTTCAAAGCTCATAAGATCCTCAGCAATTCTGAATTCAATATCTTTTCTAACGCTTTTCAGTTGCTCGATTATCTTATCTTTTACCTCGTAAGCATGCGGATACATGTGTGTAAGATACACGATCTCAGCCTTGCAGAACGGAAGAACATCGGCAAAGTTCTCTGGGGTAGTATGATCGTTCGATTTTCCAGATGGAAGGGACATCTCGTGAATCAGTACATCGCATCCTATCTCCATAAGTTCTTTCAATGGACTCGTATCCCCACTCACAATTACTCTCCTCCCATTACACTCGATTATGTAAGCCTGGCTGATGATCGAATGTCTCGTTGGTATAGTCCTCACTTTAAACTCACCGATCTCGAATTCTGGATCTTCAAAAACCTTAAACTTAAGCTTTCGTCTGAGATATGCGTAAGCTTCAAGCAAAGACTCTAAAAACGCTTTAGTTCCGTTCGGGCCGAAGATCAGCAATTCTTTCCCGTTGCTAAGCCATCTGGCTTTTAAGAGTGCAAGCAAATCACCGTTATGATCTAGATGGTTATGTGTAAGTAGAACGGCATCGATTTCGTTGATAAGCTTATCGTTCAATCTCATAAATGCTCCAACTCCTATGTCAACCAATATCTTGGTTGTTTCACCTTCAATCAGGATACTACTTTGTGCCTTGGTAGTATCAACACACGTTCCGGTGCCTAGAAATGTGACCTTCATATGTTTAAGCTAACAGACTTGGATATTTACATTAACGCAAACGATTAAAAGTGACATAACAAGCTTGAAGCGTGAGAGTTGCAATCTTAAGGCCAAAAGATTACCTTGCTGAAGTTTCAGAAAGGCTAAGACGAGAAGGCTTTGAAGTGGTAGCCGTTCCATTTCTTAAGGTAGTCCCAAATGAAGAGGGAATCAGAAAAATCTGCAAGTTGAAGGATTTCGACGCCGTAATCGTTACAAGTCGAACCTCTGCAAGGATACTGATTGAGCATGAATTTAAACACGATTACGTCATTGCGATTGGAAAGAAGACGGCTGAAATTCTTAGATCCGCTGGTATAAATCCTAAGATTCCTTCAAAATTCGACTCCACAACACTCTATGAAGAGTTTAAAGATGAGCTGATGGGTAAGAGGGTTGCAATCGTTAGGAGCGATAGAGGAGATCCGGTTCTGCTTAAGCTTCCAGACGTCGAAGAGATAGTTTTGTATAGGATTGAATTTGAGCGCGGAGAAGAACAGAAAAAACTCATCGATTCGATGGATTTCGATATCATCGTCTTCTCAAGTAGCATGATGGTTAAGAGCTTCTTTGAGCTTGCAAAAGAAATGGATAAATTTGATGAAGTTCTTGAAAGACTTAAGAGAAAGATCGTCGTTGCAATAGGCCCTCCAACGAAGAAAACGCTCGAAAGTTATGGAATTCAGGCTTTGATGCCCGATGAATATTCATTCGATGGTGTTGTTAAACTCTTAAAGACCGTTCGCCATAGTTAGCAAAAATAACGACCATGGCTTAGAATTTAGACATCCCTAACACTATGACATCGAAAGAAAGTATCAAAAACCCATACGATGAAATGCATACATGGATGTAGCCGTTATAGGAGGTGGTAACTTAGGTTGCGCAATCGCTAAGGCTTTGGTTAAGAGGTATAGGGTTATCGTGACGAGAAGAAACGTTGAAAAGATCAGGTTTTTGGAAGATGTTGGTTGTGAGGTTTGTTCCGATAACATCCGTGCCGTTGATAATTCCAATGTCGTTTTTATTGCCTTAAAGCCGAAGGATGTTTTCGATGTTTTATCTGAAGTTAAGAACAATTTAAATAACAAGATTTTGGTTAGCTTTGTCGCAGGTGTTGGAATCGACGAGATTAAGGAGATCGTGAATTGTAAGGTCGTTAGAGCTATGACGAACATCTCAGCCGAAGTTGGAAGCTCGATAACCGCATACTACACGAAAGATCTAACCTCAGAGGAGGAGTTTGAACTCGAGCTAATGCTTGAATGCATGGGAGATGTGATTAAGGTTGACGAGGAGAGGATTTTAGATGCGATAACAGCCTATTCGAGTGCTATAGCCTTCATGGCCAAAATCTTCCAGTCTTTCGTTTATGCTGGCTTAAAACTTGGTTTAAGTAAGGATTTGGCAAGAAAAATGACGACATGGATTTTTAAAGGGGCTTCCGAGCTATTGGACTTGGAAGAGCCAGAAGCTATAATCGAAAGAGTGACAACCCCAGCTGGAACCACCATAGAAGGTTTGTGCAAACTGATGGAGCATCGAATAGATTTTGGAATAGTGGATGCGATGGTTACTTCGGTTGAGAAGTTATCCAAGTAGCGAAATTGCCTCCTCTTCATCTTTTACAAATTTAGCTTTGAGCTGATTGTATAGTTTGGTAGCCTTGCCCTTCGTAAAATCCCTCTTCTCAATCGGTGTCTTTTCTATTACTATCAGCTTTTTAAGCTCTGAAGCGTATAAAGCCGCCTCCAAATTCTTTAAATTGCCGTAACCGAATGGAATGTCCGCCAAGATTACCCTTTCTGCCTTCTCTATCAACTTAAGATTTCTCTCGTGTGCTTCTTCACTTATAGGTGAAAATGGTGCCTCACTAACGATTTCAAAGCCCAAACCACTCGCTATCTCCCAATCAGTATCAAGGACGTTCAAAACACCGGTCGATCCCTTTCCAAGCTTAAGCATCAACTTAGCTCCACTTCCTCCTCCGCATATAACGTGAACCTTTGTCTTCCCAACCTTTTCAAGCTTAACCGGTAGAACGTAAAATTTGCCGGTAATCGGATTTCTTCTAATAACTAAATCGACATCAAAGATGTCTTTGATGAACGTTGCAACATCTTCCGGCTCACCAAAGGCTACTATCCTTCCCTCCTTCATCAAAATTAACTTGGAGCAGAACTGTAGAGCTAAATTGACGTCATGAATCACAGCTATAACAAGAACTCCGCTCTCTGCTAGCTTCTTGAGTACGTTCATGATTTCGATCTGATGGTTTATGTCCAGATGAGCGGTAGGTTCATCCAGAAGCAAGATCTTTGGCTCTTGAGCCAAAGCCCTCGCAATGATCACCTTCTGCAGCTCTCCACCGCTTATCTCCCCTACTGTCCGTCCAATTAGATGATCACAGCCAACGATCTTCATAGCTTTAAACGCTATTTCGAAATCCCTATCACTCTCAAATTCGAATCTGCCTAGATGCGGGGTTCTACCCATCAAAACGACATCTTCAACGCTGAAGTTGAAATCAACGTGAAGGTTTTGAGGAACTACCGCAACGATCTTGGCCAAATCCTTGATACCCATTTTTTCAAGATCTTGCCCATTCAAATAGATGACACCCTTCCTAGGCCTTAGAACTTTGGCGATCGTTCTGAGAAGGGTAGTCTTACCGCTACCGTTCGGACCAATTACTCCTATGAACTCCCCTCCATGCGCTTCGAAGCTTATCTCCTTAATCACATCTTCAAAGTAACCTGAACTTACACATTCAAGCCTTAAATGCATGCTACAACTATGATCAAATCCTTAAATATCCATCTGTTCAATTTGGGTGAAATGCAAAGACTCATCGATGCACTGAGGGAAATTGGAATCGAAAGATTAAATGAGCTTCAAAAGATTGCAATTCCAAAAGTAGCTGAGGGTAGAAACATTCTCATCGTTGCACCTACCGGAAGTGGTAAGACCGAGTGTGCTATTATTCCAATATTAAATAAAATGTTAAAGATCAAATCTGAGGGGATCACACTAATCTACATAACACCACTCAGAGCCTTGAATAGGAATCTGCTTGGGAGATTACATACACTTGCAAAGATGCTGAATTTCAGCATCGCCATTAGGCACGGAGATACGGCCGAAGTTGAAAGAAGAAGACAATCGCTAAAACCACCTCAGATTCTGATCACAACACCTGAAACTTTCCAAATTTTGTTCTTAGGTACCAGGCTTAGAGAATCTTTGAGAAACGTTCGATTCGTTGTGATAGATGAAGTTCACGAGCTTGCGGAATCCGAAAGGGGAGTACAGCTGGCAGTAGCTTTGGAAAGACTAAAGGAGCTTACAGATTTCCAGATCGTCGGATTGTCAGCAACCGTTAGGAATGCGAAAGAGGTTGCAAGATTTTTTGGAATTTCGGATGTTTTAGTATGGAAAGGTAGAAAGTTTTACGAATTTTACGTTATAAAACCAGAAAAAGAGACAGATTTAGCGGAGAAACTTGGAGTTAACGAAGAGTTTGCCAAGGAACTTGAAGTGATAAGGGACATCGTTACATCGCATAAATCCGCTCTGATCTTTGTAAATACGAGGCAAACTGCCGAAGCTTTGGGTTTGAAGTTGAAACAGATCTTGAATGTCGAGGTTCATCATGGTTCTCTCTCAAGAACTGCGAGGATAGAAGCTGAGGAAAAGTTTAACAATGGTGAACTGAAAGCCTTGATCTGTACATCCTCAATGGAACTTGGGATAGATATAGGACACGTGGATGTAGTTATTCAGTTCAACAGTCCGAGAGAAGTTGCTAGACTCATTCAAAGGGTAGGAAGGAGCGGACATAGAACGGACAGGATCTCCAAGGGATATGTGATTGCAGAAAACTTCGATGACATATTGGAGTCTTGGGTCATAGTTAGTAAGGCCGAGAGAGGCGAAATCGAAGATACAAGAATGCACGAATTAAGCTGGGATGTTCTGGCAAACCAGATCTGTGCAATCGCATTGGAGTACAAGCAGATCGATGCTGAGAGATGTTACGAAATAGTATCAAGAGCATATCCATTCAGAAATCTCAGGTTTGAGGAGTTCGTTGAGATCTGTAACTTTTTAGCTGAAGATAGAGTAATAGCGTTCGATGGTGAGATCATAAAACCGACGAGAAAGACGAGAAGATACTTCTACGACAACATCTCGATGATACCGGATGAGAGGAGATTTAAGGTCATAGACATAGCCTCTGGCAAGGCGATAGGCTATCTGGATGAAAGCTTTGTCTCATCTTTTGAGGGCGAAGTTTTCGCGATGAAGGGGGAACTTTGGAGGATCGTCGCCATAAACGATGTTGTTAGGGTTGAGCAAGTCAAAGAGGAGGGAGTAATTCCCTCATGGATCGGTGAAGAAATTCCCGTTCCATTTGAAGTTGCTCAAGAGGTAGGAAAGGTTAGGAGATGGATAGCTGGAATGTTGATTTCCGGAATCGGAGAAGATGAAATCATCAAGATCCTAATGGAGAGATTTAAGACCAACGAAGAAGCTTGCAAGGAGGTAGTTTCGATAATGAGAGAGCAGATAGCAAAGGGCTTTGCAATCCCAACGGATAACAGAATTACGATAGAGGGGAAGGGTTTAGTGGTTGTAAATTGCTGTTTCGGGCATAGAGTAAACGAAACGCTCGCAAGGATATTAGCCTTACTTTTATCTGCAAGAAGGGGGAGTTGCGTTGGAGTTGAAGTGGATCCATACAGAATTAAGCTGACTCCAGCTAAAGCAGAGGAGGTTGCGGAAATTTTAAGATCGATTGAGCCTGAAGCTGTCGAGTACCTTGCGGAGAGAGCTCTAATTGATACAAAGCTCATGCAGTGGAAGATCGTGCATTGCGCAAGGAAATTCGGATATCTAAGTAAATCAATCGATACAACGAAGATAAACCTCAGAAAGCTGGTCTTAAAACTTAAGGATACACCTATTTACAGAGAAGCTATTAGGGAGTTATTCTTTGAGAAGTTGGACATAGAAAGAACAAAAGATGTTATCAGAAAGATTAAAGATGGAAGAATTCAGATCTCCATTTACTCCGAACTCAGCCCAATTTCAAATGTAGCAAGAAATCAGCTTACAGATCTTCTGATCCCATCTAAGCCAACGAAGGCTATTCTAAACATATTTAAGAGGAGACTTGAAGAGGAAGAATGTTATCTTCATTGCCTAAACTGCGGATGCACGATCAGAATGAAGGTTAAGTCCATTGAAAGTTTGGAATGTGTTAAATGTAAATCGAGGCTCGTTGCATGCATAAATGCGAGAAGAAAACTTGAGGAGTTTGGTAAGAAGGAACTGTTCAGAATAGCAAACTTGGTCATGTCCTATGGCAAGAGAGCTGTCTATGCTTTAAACACGTATGGGGTGGGAGCTGAAACGGCAGCAAAGATACTTGCAAAACCATTCAGAAGTGAAGATGAATTCTTTGCAGAGTTGCTTGAGGCTGAGAAGAGATTTATAAGGACGAAACGATTTTGGGATTGATAGAGTTTATCTTTTTAGCAATTTTAACAACCTCACCGACGACTATGAGTGTAGGCCCCCTCACATCCTCTTTTTCAATAATATCAGCTATATTTTTCAGTGTACCGAAAAATACCCTCTGATTTTTCAAAGTTCCATTCTCTATAACTGCAATCGGTGTATCCGGGCTCCTTCCAGCCCTTATTAAATTATTACAAATCTCTTTTATATTATTTCTCCCCATAAGAATTACTATCGTCCCATTTAAAATCGATTCACACCACCTTTCCACGCCGTCTCTTCCAGTTACAACGAGTATAGAGGAAGATAGCTTGGGATGGGTGAGAGGAATACCAGCACAAGCAGGTACGGAGTTTATTGAACTTACACCAGGTATGACCTCAAACGGTATACCATGTTCAGCCAGATACTCAGCCTCAACTCCTCCTCTTCCAAACACAAAAGGATCTCCACCCTTAAGCCTAACAACAACTTTTCCTTCCTCAACTAGTCTTTTAAGAAGTTCGTTTATTTCTTTCTGCCTATCTGCACCTTTCTCACCACAGTTCTTACCAACATATACAAGCTCCTTACCCATCTTCTTCAGCATATCAACTATCTCATCACCAACGAGTCTATCGTAAAGTATAACATCAGCTTCCTCAATAGCCTTCAAAGCCTTGATCGTTAGGAGTTCAGGATCCCCAGGACCCGCTCCCACAATGTAAACCTTACCGACCATTTAATCACCTTTACTCAATCTCCAGCGTCCAAATACTTCTATAACTTTTTCGTTTTTAATTTGCTTACACCTAAGTAAATGTAAAAATTTAAGTATTGAAAGTATACATGCCACATACATGAAGGAGGAAATAGGAAAGAAGCTTGATGAGATAATAGAGATGCAGAAGGAAGTTGGAAAGGGTGAACTTAAGAACTTATTGAAGGCATTTGGAGTATTACTTACGGGGGATACTGTAATCGCATACTTCCTTGGTGCACTCCGAGGATTGTGCTATGAAAACGGTATAAAAGATTGGAATGAATTTAAGGAGTTAGCAAATGAGAAGAAAAAAGATATACTTGATAGTACATTATTCTACAGATAGAAAAATATACTTAATTTAGTTTTTAATTTTTAAAATTTTTTAATCTAATGGGTAGTGTGATGCAACATTGCTGATGGTATATTTAAATCTTCCACCATGTGGTGTCACTACCAGAAAGAGAAATACCGTAGAATACTTTTTTCAGATTGAAGAAGAGAACAAAAGATTTCCAGTTAATCCCCAAATCAATAGAATCCTAGGTATTCCCAACCCTATATAACCTAAAGAGATAACCGCCATGATAATACCTTAGCTTGTCATTCTCTCTCATGTAGTTTAGTTTTCTTCATTATATATGTTTAAAAAAAAATAATGTTATGATTGCTAATATTAGAGCAACAACAACGCTTCGATTTAGAACAATAATGTCTCCGTAGATTGCACGAATTCCATAAATTAATTTAGAGTTGTTTGAGTAAGTTTTGAACTCAATTTCGAAAGTTTTATATATTTTATTCAAGAAGACTAGATACAGTTATAGTAGGAGGTGACTTGATGCCAGTAGTTGAAGGAGTTGAGCTACCCGAGACTCCTCTGCTTGATGAGTTAGAAAAGGGCCCATGGCCATCTTTTGTGAAGGAGATCAAGAAGGCAGCAATTGAGCAAGAGAAAGCAATGAAGGCCGGTAAGAAGATAAAGTTACCTGGTGCCGCAAAAGGTCTGTTGAAGGTTCTCGAATTATCCTACAAGGATAAGAGAACACACTGGAAGCACGGTGGTATCGTTTCAGTTATAGGATACGGTGGTGGAGTTATAGGAAGGTACTGTGATCTCGAAGATAAGGTTCCAGAAGTTTGGCACTTCCACACATTAAGAGTTAACATGCCAGCTGGTTGGTTCTATACGACGAAGGCTTTGAGAGGAGTATGTGATGTGTGGGAGAAGTGGGGATCTGGTCTGACAAACTTCCACGGTTCTACTGGTGATATAATCCTGCTTGGAACAAGATCAGAGTACTTGCAGCCAACCGTCAACGGTCTTGCATACTTAGAGATACCGTTCGACCTCGGTGGTTCAGGTTCCGCTTTGAGAACACCGTCAGCCTGTATGGGTCCGGCGTTATGTGAGTTCTCATGCTATGACACACTTGCGCTTTGCCACGATCTAACGATAACCTATCAGGAAGAGTTGCACA
>CAYMEG010000006.1:0-16195 GCA_964389535.1 uncultured archaeon
AGAGGTTCTATGATTTTGTTAATAGTACTGGTTATTGCTCTTTCAGCAACACCAAACTATGCAGGAACTCCAAACAAGGATTCTAGAAGAGTAATTATTGGCTTTGATATAGACACCATTAAGTATCTAGATGAAAGGTAATTAAATCGGCGAAGATGGAGTGTAAGATCATTCATGTTGACGATGAGCTAAAATTCGCCGTAATAGAGACTATGGGGGATATGGAAACAATCAAAGGTAAGTTGCTCAAGAATTCAATCGTAGAATATGTGGAACCGGATTACGTTTACCGAGCCACGGGTGTTCAATTGGATTACATACCCAACGATCCTTATCTAAATTATCAGTGGGGTCTATTCAGCATAAATGCCACAGATGCTTGGGATATCGAAAGGGGTAACGGTTCGATGATAGTTGCCGTTATCGATACAGGAATAGATTACACACATCCGGATCTGGCAACCAACTACCAGCCAGGTGGCTACGATTTTGTGAATGACGATGATGATCCACTTGATGATAACGGACATGGAACACACTGCGCTGGAATAATAGCCACTGTGATGGATAACAGTATCGGTGTTGCTGGGGTTGCGCAGGTTAGGATAATGGCTGAAAAGGTTTTAAATGAACAGGGCATCGGCTACTCCTCATGGATTGCGAGAGGAATGGTTCATGCCGTTAATAACGGTGCCAGAGTTATTAGCATGAGTCTCGGCAGTCCGTTCCCATCGTTAACGATTTGGAGAGCGTGCGTATACGCTTGGTCGAAGGGTTGTCTACTGTTTGCTGCAGCAGGAAACGAGGGAAGATTTGGTGTGGATTATCCGGCAGGATTCTCAACCGTAATAGCTGTTGGAGCAATCAATCCCAACGGTACGAAAGCTACGTTCAGTAATTACGGCTTAGGGTTGGAGTTGGTCGCACCCGGGGTTGAAATCCTTTCGACCATGCCGACTTATCCCGTGTATCTTAATGTTACGAGGAATGTTCCGTTGAACTACGCCTACCTAAACGGTACATCGATGGCTTGCCCATTTGCAGCGGGAGTTGCAGCATTGGTTTGGTCGCATTATCCGGATCTGACAAACCTCGAGCTTAGAAAGATCATAGACACTTCCACAGTTGATCTCAGAGCTCCAGGTTGGGATAACTATTACGGATTCGGATAAGTTAACGCATATTATGCGTTACTAAACGCATCGGAAATGGCTAAACAAACCTTAAATAACCTTTTAGAGATGCATGGTGGGATGAAGATACCCCGTGAGCACTGACTCATGATGACTATGGGACTGTCTGACTACTTTAAATTTTTCCGTTTCCTGTCGAATTTAAAGCCTTGTAGAAAATCGGTTGATTGACATTTCCTGAGAGCTCTTTTAACTTCAAATGGTGCCTTTATTCGCCGACGGTAGGTTAGACTTATCGGAGTGTAGCGATTCGATGATAAATTGAAAGTAGAAAAAGGAATTAGTCCCGCCTCCCGGATTTGAACCGGGGACCCCGGGCTCTCTGCCCCCAGCTTGGGGGCTGACAGACTACAGGCCCGCGCTCTGCCAGACTGAGCTAAGGCGGGAATCGATAGAATCTAATTGCAACGGTATAAAAACCTTGTGCCAACAAATTTAAACTTAAAATTTATCTAAAATCTCATCAACTCCTCGATCCAATCTCCAACGTGTTTGATCCAATCTACTTTACCCGGCTTGAATCTCTCTTTAACTTCTTTATCTCCTTTAACTATTTTTTCTATGAAATCTGCGACATCTTCAGGCTTCATATTCGTGGTATCGATCTCGTATACTTCCTTTCCGGTTTCAAGGGCCTCGATCAAAATCGAATCTACGATTTCAGCTTCGACGTTCTCCAAGACTTTCTCCTCTCTCCAGCCTTTAACCTTAAGCCTCTCCTTCAAAACGATGGGATTGCATCTGAGAACGATTATCTTATCTGGATCTAAAAGATGGGAGAGATGACCCTCCAAAAACACGATTCCTTTTGGAAGTACACCTCCAATCTTTTCTGCAAGCACATCCACATCGACGATCTTGCAACTCTCATCCTCTCCAATTATACAGTCCAATTCTTCAGCAAGTTCATTTACGGAGAAGACTTTATAGCCCTTCTTTTGCAAGATCTTAGCTACGGTGCTTTTGCCAACTCCGGGTGTTCCAGTTATTGCTATGACCTCAGAAACGGGTGGATTCATCATCCATCAGCTCGCCCTCGTTTCATCATCGGCATGGATACATATGCAACCGAAATATATATGCTTTGTCAGTGCAAGACAGATGGGCAAAGCTTAAATAACGATTATAAAAACGTTGCAATCAAATGAAAGCAAACGAGCAAGGAGGAAAAGGATTGGAATTGATACCAAGGAAGGTTTTCTTCACCGCTGGCGTTGGGCATCACGAGGATGCTTTGGTATCTTTTGAACTTGCTTTGAGGGATGCTGGCATCGAAAAGTTCAACTTAGTTTACGTCAGCAGTATATTCCCACCAAAATGCGAGATAGTCGAAAAAGAAGAAGGTTTAAAGCATCTGATTCCCGGTCAAATAGTATTTTGCGTAATGGCAAAGATGACGAGCAACGAATCTGGAAGGACCATCTACGCAAGCATTGGAGTTGCAATTCCGGAAGACGACAGTTTAAACGGCTATCTCACGGAATACTACGGATACTGTGATGAAGATGAGGATGTAGGTAAATACGCTGAGGATAGAGCAGAGTACATGCTTAAGACGGCTTTTGGCATAAATCCGGCGAAGAAGTTTAACGTTACAAAGAAGGCTAAGGTTGAGGATGGTAATTATACCACTGTTGTTGCGACTGCTGTTTTCATCCTTTAATCTATACATAACCGAAAAATTTGTATTGGAATTTAACATAAAATTTTGGTAAAGCTTAAATATTATGTTGAAGATCTTTAAAAATATGATGAAAGTCGGAGATGCCATGGTTAAAGACATCGTTACGGTGGATTATCGAACCCCTATAAGAGAAGTTTGCAGAATTATGGGTGAGAAAAGAATTGGTAGCGTTTTGGTAACGAGGGAGGGGAAACCTTACGGGATATTCACCGAAAGGGATCTGGTTTCCAAGGTTTTACTCGAAGGCAACTTGGATGATGAGGTTGGAAAGTACACATCATCACCGCTCATAACGGTCTCCCCCGATTACAGTTTGAGGGAAGCTGCAAAGATAATGGCGGACATGAAAATAAAAAGGCTCGTTGTCATCGAAAATGACGAGGTCGTCGGAATATTTACGGCATCTGATCTAGCCAAGGCAATCGCTAAGGCTCCTCTAGACTTCTGAGGTGGTGTAAATGGTTTTAAAATGTGTAACCTGTGGAAAGGAGCTTAAGGAAGAGGAAGAAGGAATAACGTGGAGAAGATGTTCACTCTGCAAAAGCCCAGTCTGCTTGAACGACATAAGGTACATAGGAACTTGGGTTAGGGGACTATACAAGAACTACGTTACAGTTATTCCAGTCTGCGAAAACTGTCTGCCGAAATCGATGCTCAAGAGGTTGGCAGAAAAGATTCATAAGGAATGAACAGTTCTCCAAATTTTTAATTTAGTAAAGCTTAAAGCCCTTTAATTTTATCGTATGACTGATGCAGATTCAGATCTACGGCGCTGGAATTGCTGGAAGTTATCTCTATGAGCTTTTAGCTCGGAACGGATTCGATGTTAATATCTACGATATCAGATCCAAGCCAGATTGTAGATGTGCCTGGGGAATTGCATATAGTGAAGCTAAGGAACTCTACAGGAAAATCGGAATAAATTTAGACGACTACATCCTTTCAAAACCTAAAGAAGTTATAATTAATAATAAAATAAAACTAAAAAATAGAAATATTGTGATCTTCGATAGGAGGAGACTTTTGGAAGAACTCTGGAGAGATGTTAAATTCGAGAGGGTCGGTGCCGATATAGTCGTCGATGCCACTGGCTTTAAAAGGGCAATTCTACCGAAGATAGAAAACGATAACATATACTGCACGGTTCAAGCTATCGAAAGGCAGGATTTGGATGAGAACATATATATTCAAATGAGGAGAACTGGATACGCTTGGGCGTTTCCTTTGGGTGATGGCTGGCATGTGGGTGCTGGAGATCTAAGCTATGAAAGGGCTAAGGAGCTTGTTCATCAGCTCAGAGAGGTCTACGGAATTGAAGACAGAGGAAACGAATGTTACTGCAAAGGAAGGATTAGGATGTTGCCACCGTCGGAATGCAAGCCGATAGTCCACAAAAACATCTATGGAGTTGGAGAAGCTATTGGCTGTGTAAGCGGGAGTGGTGAGGGAAATGCACCATCGTTGAGATGTGCATGGATATTCTACAAATGCCTTGTCGACGATAAACTCGAAGAATATGAGAGGAGAGTTTTGGATGAGTTCTGGTGGATCGAACAGGAGCACAAGTTCGTTAGGGCCGTTCAAACTGGAAAGAAGTTTACAGCTTTAAGGCTTTTGCCTAAGGTCGTTTCGATAGAATCGAAGAGAAGCATTCAGCAGTCGATTAAGGATATAAGGAACCTTCTGAATCTGTTAAGACTTTAGGTGTTTGCCATGTTCTACGATGTGAGGTTTGTGAGGACAAAATCTTTAACGATCTCGTTGGAGAACGGGAAAATTGAAAAGGTTAAATACGACGAATCGAGTGGAAAAGCTTTCAGAGTTTTGAAGAATGGATTCTGGGGATTCTTCAGCACCTCTGCCGATATAGACGATAGGGAAGGTATCAAAAAGGCTGAGGAGAATGCTAAGGGGAGAGGTGGAAGTAACATCTGTGAGGTCGAAGTTAAAGATGGGAAATTCGTTTTAAAGCCGAAGATAGATCCGGCCGATGTATCTTTAGAGGAGAAGGTTCAGCTGATGAGGGATGTGGAGAAAACCCTTAGGGATGATTCCATCGTGAGTACGAAGATAGTCTACATCGAAAACGTTAGGGAGTTAAGCTACAGGGACTCGTTCGGCGTTGAGGTACACTACATAGTTCCGCGCATAGGCATGATGATTCAGGCAGTTGCTAAGGATAAAACCCTCCAGTTTTATTCAAAGAGGATCTTAAAGCCAGCTGGCTACGAAGCTCTGGGAGACAACGTTTTTAAGATGGCTGAGGAGGTTAGGAACGTTCTCAGGGGATTGGTCAGAGCCAGATCTCCTCCTTCAGGCAAGATGAACGTCGTTGTTGATCCATCCTTGGGCGGAGTTTTCATTCACGAGGCGTTTGGGCATGCTGTCGAAGCTGACCATGTTCTGCAGGGTTCGAGCATAGTTGCGGATAAAATCGGTATTAAGGTTGCGAACGATTGTGTAAACGTCTACGATGATCCCACGCTCAAGGAGTTCGGTTTTTATCCTTTCGACGATGAGGGTGTCAAGGCGGAGAGGAGGGTTATAATCGAGAACGGTGTGTTGAAGAGCTTTCTGCATTCCCGTGAGACATCGGCATTGCTTAACGGCAAGCCCGGAAATGCCAGAGCCCAAGGCTTAGACTTTCCGATCGTCAGAATGAGCAATACGTTCATCGCCGAAGGGGATCTGAGTTTTGAAGAGTTGCTTGAAGAGGCTAAGAACGGAGTCTACCTCGTTGGATCGAGAGGTGGGGAGACAAATCCAGCTACTGGCTACTTCCAGTTTAACGCCCAATTCGGATACGTCATAAGGAATGGAGAGCTTGCGGAGATGGTAAGGGATGTTTCGTTGAGCGGAAATACACTTGAAATTCTAAGAGAAATAAAGTTGGGCAAGGGTTTAGAATTCGATCCAGGGTTCTGTGGTAAGAATGGACAGCTTGTGCCAGTGGCTGATGGCTCTCCTCCCGCTTTGATCAAGGCTCTGGTTGGGGGTGCCTAAATGGACGAGATAATCAAATTTCTCGATAAAAACACCGATGGATGGGAGATATACCGTGAGAGATCCACTTCAAAGTCGATATCAATAGAAAAGGGTAGGGTAAAGATCATCGAATCTTCGGAGGATGTAGACTACGCTGTCAGAGTTATAGTGAACGGAAAAGTCGGTTTTGCAACTTCCTCAAGACTTTCGATCGATCTGTGCGAGAGAGCTATAAAGATAGCGAGAATTTCGGAGGAGGAGCTTAAAGAATTGCCAGAGGGTAAAAAAGTTAATGTTGAAGGTATTTACGACGCCAGAGTTGAGGGTATAGATTCCAACTGGCTTATCGAATCCGCCGAAGTTCTCATAAACTCTGCAAAAGAGGTAGGAGATGTCAATCCAGCCCAAGGATACGTGGAAGCTTCGGTCGATGAGATAAGGTTGATAAATTCCTATGGAACGTACTTAGAGGAAAAGTTAACTGTATGTGAGGCTTTTTTGGAATGTGTGATTGAAAACAGCAACGCCTTTGAATTCGATCAGAGTAGAACTTCAAAGATCGATTTAGAGTTTGTGGGCAAAAGGTCAGCTGAACTTGCTGTAGAGTCGCTTAAAGCTGAAGGGATTGAGAGTGGTCGCTATGATGTAGTTCTATCACCAATTGCCGTTCATGAGATACTCAGTTACACTTTGTATCCAGCATTCTTTGCTGAAAATGTTATTAAAGGTAGAAGTCCCCTCACAGAGCTCGGAAAGAACTACATCGGAGAGGTTACGCTTATAGACGATGGAACGATTCCGTACGGTCTGGTTAGTTTCTCGTTCGATGATGAAGGTGTTGAGCCAAAATCTACCACAATTTTCGAGGAAGGTGTGCTCAAATCCTACATAACAGACTTCAGACACGCCTTAGAAATAGGAATCGAGCCTACTGGAAACGGATTGAGGGGAGATGACCTATATCCAGTTACCTCTCCTACGAATGTCGTTTTCGAATTTAAGGAAGAATCGAGGGATATAGAGGACGATGCTTTGGTAATTCATGCTCTTATAGGAGCACACACATCCAATCCAGTGAGCGGAGACTTCAGCTTGGAATGCATAAACACATTTTTGGTTAAAGATGGCGAAAGAAGGGCTGTGAAATCTGCGATGATCTACGGAAACGTCTACGATCTATTAAGGAAGGTTGAAATCTTTGGCAAAGATGTAAGACAGATCGAGAATACGATTGCACCGTCGATCAGGTTTAAGGATGTCATTGTGAGCGTTTAACCGTTCGAAGAAAACCTTCGATTGGTTATCAAACATGTAACATGTTGTGCCTCATAGGCACCGCCTGGCGGAATAAGGCCGGAAAAGTTTAAACCAATAACTCCAACTTCTCTTCATGAAAAACGTCTTCTGGTTCGGTCTCATCGACGAATCGGAGATCGATTACCTGAGCAGATTTAGTATCGGAGTAATTGGAAGTAGGATGATCTTGGAACTTCTTTGGAGGATAGGTATTGGCTGTATCCGTTATATAGGTGATTTCATAACTCCAAACGATGTCAGAATGGATGTCAGCTTAAAGCCACTTGAAGCGAATGATTACGATGTCGTACATCCCGTAGCAGAAACGAACGTGATCTCATACCTTTATCCCAACGATCACAGAGAGATGAGAAAGCAGTTGAGGGGGGTGGATTTGGTGATAGCTCATAAGTATTTGGAAGAATCGGCGAGAATCGCTGAGGAGTTGGGGGTACCTTTTATACCGAACTTCATAACAACATTTTTGCCAGATGGGGTTTCGTTCTTCGAAGTTGAAAGACCTAAGATCGAATTCGATCCGATCAGCTACGCTTTAACCTGCTCTATTCAAGCTTGTGAGGTTTTGAGACTTCTTACCGGCTACGAGATGCCGATTATCGCTCCAAAAGCTATGATCGTCGATCTGAAGTCGAAGAACTATTTGAGGGAGGTCGAACTCAAAGTCATGAACGATTAATTATTTAAAATGTGATGGGGTTGGAATGATGGATGAGGGTTAGAATCAAGACTCCATCAAGAATCCACATAACGCTCATCGATTTGAACGGATCAATTGGCAGGATAGATGGAGGAGTGGGTCTGACCCTTCAAAATCCGTTCGTTGAGATCGTTGCGGAGGAAGATGATGAGGTAGTAGTTGAAGGAGAATGCTTAAATTTGGACAGATTTAAGACGATAGCGAAAATTTTATCGGATAGATTTGGTAAAGGGATCAGAATCGAAGTACTCTCCGACTACAAGGCTCACGTTGGATTGGGTAGTGGAACTCAGATAAGCTTGGCAGTTGCTACGGCATTCAACGAGATGTACGGTTTAGGATTTAGTGTTAGAGAGTTGGCTCATATCGTTGAGAGAGGTGGCACCTCTGGGATAGGTGTGGCAGCATTTGAAATGGGAGGATTCATAGTTGACGGTGGTCATTCGAAGAGGGAGAAATCTGATTTTCTTCCATCTTCAGCGAGCAAAGCCAAACCAGCCCCGGTAATTGCAAGGCACGAGTTCCCCGATTGGGATATAGTCGTAGCCGTTCCAGATTTGACGGGATTTTATGGGATTAAGGAGATCAATCTTTTTAAAGATGTCTGTCCGATCCCGCTTGATGAAGTCAGAGAGCTGTGCCATCTGATCCTGATGAAGCTCTTGCCAGCTGTTGTTGAAGAGGATTTGGATGAATTTGGCGATGCTATATGGAGAATTCAGCATTTAGGCTTTAAGAAGGCTGAGATAGACAGATACGGAGATCTGATCAGGAATGCATTGGATTACGTTGGTAATTTTACCAAAGCTACAGGAATGAGTTCAACCGGGCCTGCGATCTATGCCATCACGGATTCGAATGCTAGATGTATAGCCAAAGATATCGAGTTGTTCTTTGAGGATAGGGAAATTGGCTGCGAGACCTTAATTACGAGGGCTAAGAATTCGGGGGCTGAGATTTTTGTCGATCAAGACGAAGGACGACGATCATAAGCTTAATATACTGATCAAAACAAATATGCAACATCATGCTTATTAAAAAAATTGCAGGTTTGATTTTACTCGTAATAGGTCTAACGTTCTTACTCGGTTTCATTACATCACTAAACTTCAGTAAAACCGGATTCGAGGGATTCATAGGTGCCGGGCCATATAAGGGACATGCCGGAGGAGAAGATCAAAATTTAGAGGCTGTCAGGAAGCTTTCAGCAACGTTTGCGAGATCGAACATGTGCGATCTCAAAAATTACAGCAATCCATCGCAACTTCCAATCTACTTCGTTGAAGGTTTGAACGCCTACACGAATCGTATGAGACTCTACACAGCCTCAGCATACATCAACGGGGTTTGGATGGAGGACAACGTCAGCTATAAGGATAAGCCGGAACTCGTACTCTCAACTCACATTACAAGGTACAGGGTTACTCCGATAGTTAAATTTGAGGGACACATCCCAGTTTCGAAGGACACATGCTACGTTTCGATAGATGCCAAATTCAACATGAGCACGGGAACTTACATCGTTCGATCATGCGAAACCCCGTATTTGGCTGTTTCGATCGCTCATAGGATCAATGCGACGAAAGCGGCAAAGGATGGTTTTGCGAGGATAGAGATGGGGGCAGACGAGTACGATGCTATAAGAAAACTCGCTTTGAGTATTACGAAAGATGCCGAGAGCGATTACGAGAAGGCACTACTCATACAGAGATTCTTAAAGACACACTACAGGTACGATCCCGAATTTTCGGTTCTGGCGGATGAGGATCCCGTTTACTGGTTCCTATTTAAGGAAAGGAGGGGAATCTGCAAGCACTTCGCATCAGCGTTTGTGATAATGTGCAACTCCGTAGGGATTCCAGCTAGGCTCGTGGTCGGATATTTGGCCAAACCTACTCCGCAGAATCAGACGGTATTTGCGTCTCAAGCTCACGCTTGGGCTGAAGCTAGATTTGAAGAAGGTTGGATAGAGTTCGATCCAACACCTCCCCCCGTTAGGATTCCAACCGTTACGGAAATTACGAACGTCGATACCGTGGTTAGGAAGGGCGAGAACTTCACAGTCGAGGGAGTTGTCAGAACCAAGGATGGTAAGCCGGTTGAAAGCGGGTACGTTGAAATATTTCTAAAGAAAAACAAGAGCGATGAGAAAGGTATTCTGCTCAAGCTTGTTCCGTTTAGGGATGGACACTTCAAGGTCAAAGTCACGGCTCCGGATCTAGTTGGGGAGTACTACATCCTAGCCCACTACGTGGGTAGTCTAGTTTACATGCCATCTTGGAGCGATCCTACAATCAAGATATACAGTTCACCGCACTTCGAAGTCAACGTTCCAGATAGGGTATCCACGAACCTGACCATCAGGGGAAGACTTGTGGACTTCAACGGAACGGGGATAGCGAATGCTAGGATAGTTGTTAAGGTCGACGGATATGTATACGATGAAACGAAGACCGACGATAAGGGTTACTTCCTAGCGTTCGTAAGACTATCTAAGGGCGAGCATAAGATCGAGCTGTTCTATCCCGGTTCTGAGTTCATTCTGCCGATAAGCTATGAGAAGATCGTTGAAGCTGGAGAGATCGACGTTATAATTTCAAATACGACGGTATTGGCTAATAAAGAGAACGAACTGATTGCCGCCGTGCTGTTTAACGGTAGACCCATTAAGAATGAGAACGTAAGGATAGTATGGCATGACGGTGAGATACTTGCGAAAACCGATGAGAGGGGAATGGTCAGATTTAAGATCAAGCTGGATACGATCGGAATGATTCCGATCGAATTCGACGTTCTGGGGTACAACAAGATGATCATGCTAAAATCAGTCGCCAGCGTTGAGATCTCTGCAAGCTACGACAACGGAGTTTTAAGCGTTAAAGTTGTGGATTCCTTGGGAAACATGTTAAACGGAGTTATATTCGTTAATGGGGAGAAATACAAACTCAAAAACGGAGTTGCAAGGATAAACCTATCAGGTTCGAGGTTCGAGATATACTATCCCGGAGACGAGTTCCATACCCCAGCCAGAAAGGTTTTGGAAGTCCCATCCTTCCCGCTCTGGCTTTTGCTAATTCCGATAGGCCTTGCGATGATGCTATGGTACTACAAGCTCAAGCGGGGAGGTTTGAAGATAGTTGTAGAGAGGGAGTTAGAAGACCTACCGCTGATCTGGAAGGTGGGAGAGGAGATAAGATTCAGGGTTGAAAGCAAAGATGGCTATAGGGTTTTCGTTGACGGAGACATCTTTGAAGGAAACTCCGTTGTATTCGATAGGGAAGGTTTACACGTTATAAGGGCTGAAAGGGTGAAAGATGGAAAGGTAAAGGGGGCTAAGGAGGTTAAAATCCGTGTGGTTGACGATTACGGAAAGGCGATCGTAGATATATTCAGGAACCTCGTCAGCAATGTAGAGAAAATTAAAAACGTCGATCTTAAGGATGCCACTCCAAGGGAGGTTTTAAACCTGCTTAAGCCCTGCAGGGCGGATCTACTGCTTAAGTTATTCGAACTTTACAGATACGGCAACAGGAGGGGGTTCAGCCGTTCGGATTTCATAGAAGCTTTTAAGGATTATCTGAACCTCAGGAGGTGTTACCGTGCGTAAGATCGGTGGAATAGTTCTAGCAACTGTGTTGATCCTGATGGCGCTGGCCGGAAGTAGCATGTATGCTGTGAGAGGGCTTGAATACCTGATCACGATGTACATCCTCTATGTAGTATACGAAGTCATGGAATTTCACAGCCTTACATCTGCATTTAGACCGTTCGTCGTTGCCATTTCAGTTTATTTAGCCTTGAGAGTTGTTTCGATAAATCTACCCGATTTTGAACTTTATCTAAAACCGATTGAACCTATCATCCTCCCATTCTTGTTTTCGCTCGCTTTGGTAAGGTTCGAATTGCCCGTAAGGTTTCAGCCAGTTGTAACAACAACTGGCCTGATACTCTCAGCGTACTTCGGATATCAGCTTATTTTTAAGCTTCCATTTAAGCAATCTGAAGAGATAGGCCTAATTTTTGCTGTTCTGCTCATTCTGCTTGCGATAACAACTTTGCTCCCATCGGTTCATGGGAGGTTCGAATTTCTTAGGCGGATGAGGTCGTTCATGATCACAACGGCGTTGGTTGTTTCGGTTTACTTCATCCTAATCAGACCACTCCTGTTTAATAGGCCCGGACTGATGAACATCGTAGACTGGTTCATAGTTGCCGGAGTCTTCTTCAAAGCCAGCTCGATCGTAAGGAGATCGATGATGATCGATGAAAGCGAACTTGTTAAGATTCACGAGTTCAAGGTAAAACTCAAGAAGGAGGAGATAGTTGAAAGCATCGAAAGAGCTAAGCTAGAATTCATCGAAAGGGGAATCAAATCTCCACTCATAGCCGTCATCTCTCAGGTTCTGTTATCTGCTGGCTGGAAGCTTGATGAAGTTGCTAGGGTTATATCCTTCATAATCTCGCATGAGGATGAGAAGATTCCAAAGCTAGCATTCGGTTGGGAGAGGAGAATGATAGAGAGAAGGAACAGAAAGAGGAGGGAAGAAGTTATAAAAAGTTTGGAGAAATATTTAAAGGAGGGTGTCGGCTTTGGATCTTGAGGTATTCAGAAGGAGGTGCGATGAGATAGTTTCTGCCGTTTGCGAGATATACGTCGGAGATAGGGATCTGGTTGAGAAGATGCTTGCATCTTGCCTCTGCAACGGGAACGTCCTGTTCGAGGATTATCCGGGCTTGGGCAAAACTCTACTTGCGAAGGCATTTGCAAGGGTTATAGGGGCGGATTACAGGAGGATCCAGTTCACACCAGACCTTCTACCGGCTGACATAATCGGAACTAAGGTCTGGAGGGGCAACCGCTTCGAACTCGTGAAGGGGCCCATATTTACCCATGTTCTGCTGGCCGATGAGATAAACAGAAGTCCTCCAAAAACGCAGGCAGCTCTGCTTGAAGCTATGGAGGAGAAACAGGTCACAATTGAAGGTGAAACTTTCAAGCTCGAAGCTCCGTTTTTCGTAATAGCCACACAGAATCCAATCGAGCAGGAAGGAACTTATCCGTTACCGGAGGCTCAGATGGATCGATTTCTCATCAGAATGAGTCCCGGATATCCCAAAGACGTTGAGGATGAGATTGAGATCTTACGGAGGAGGATAGCTTGGATGAAGGACGATCCCACAGATGACATCAGGCCGATCGTGAGCATCGATGAGTTCAGGGAGATGCAGAGGGTTGTTGAGGGGATATACGTTGATGAGAGCATCCTTAGGTATATCGCGGAGCTTGTTAGGGCAACTAGAAGGCACGAGATGGTTGAGATCGGCTCAAGCCCTAGAGGTGGTTTAGCTTTGCTTAAGCTCTCAAGAGCCTTGGCATGCATGGATGGAAGGGATTTCGTGATTCCGGACGATGTTAAGAGGATTGCAAAGGAAGCTCTGGCGCATAGGATAATTTTGGATGTTGAGTATGCGATTGAAGGTGTTAGGCCTGAAACCATCATCGAAGATGTCTTAAAGGAGGTTGAAGTGCCGAAGAAGGTTGAGGTCAAACCCTAACATATTTCTACAGTCCGATCGACCGACGTACATGCTCTACCAGTGTAAGGTCTGTGGATACGTGTACGATGAGAACGAGGGTTGTCCTTGGCTGGGAATCCCACCGACCCCGTTTGAAGAACTGAGAGATTTTAAATGTCCCATTTGCGGAAACAAAGAGTTTGAAAGACTATAGTCTCTCCAAAATCCTGACACCATCCTCTGTACCTACGATAACCCTGTCTATCATATCGTTGCGGAATATACCGTTCTCAACGACACCGGGAATCATATTCAGCTTAGCTTCAAGTCCCTTTGGATCCTCTACGATCCCGAAGTAGCAATCTGCTATGAAGTTTCCGTTATCAGAAATGACGGGCCCAACCTTCCCACTACCAGCTCTAAGCTCACACCTACCGCCCAATTTTTCGATCTCTCTGGCGACGAAACCGTAAGCGAACGGGATTATCTCCAACGGAATCGGCATGCTAAGTTTTTCCACGAGCTTCGATTCGTCTGCGATGATCACAAATCTCTTAGATGCCGAAGCCACGATCTTCTCCCTCGTCAGAGCTCCTCCTCCCCCCTTCACACAGTTCAGCGATGAGTCTATCTGATCTGCTCCATCTATGCAGAGGTCGAGTTCTGGAAATTGAAATAGATCCACAACCTTGATACCGTTTTTAACGGCTGTGATGTGCGATTGGTATGAAGAAGGAACGCCGTAAACCTCAATCCCTTCACTCTTAATTCTTTTACCGAGTTCATTTAAAAAAAGCTCTACGGTTGTTCCACTTCCAATTCCCAGAAGCATGCCATCCTCCACGAGCTTTACAGCCTCCTTAGCGCAGTTCAATTTGGCCCTCATACAACCACCTTCTCAGCTCATCGAAGTCGACGCTTGCAGTTAAATCTATCGTAATTGGAGTTATCGAAACCCTACCGTTTCTTATGGCATGGATGTCCGTCCCCTCTTCGGCATCCTCAACCTCATCCCCGGTTATCCAGTAATACCTTCTACCCCTAGGATCTAGCCTCTCCTCTATCCTCGTTTTGTACAATCTCCTCGCAAGCCTCGTGATCTCTATCTCTCCGCTGAACTTCAGCGGTACGTTCACGTTCAAAACGTCAACACCCCTAGGCATACCATTTCTAAGCACTATCTCTGCAAGCATCCTGAGGATCCTCTTTGCTAGGGAGAAGTCGTAAGGCTTGAACGCAAATTCGAACTTGGCTGAATCGTCCATCTCTTGCGAGATCGCTATGACCGGACTTCCCTGGCTTGCTGCCTCCAATGCAGCACCGACGGTTCCAGAAGTCGTTACGGATTCTGTTGAGAGGTTTTCACCCAAGTTTATGCCAGAAACGACCAAATCTGGTATTTCACCTATTACCTTAAAGATCCCGATTATTACGGCATCTGTTGGAGTTCCATCTACAGCGTAAACCTTCATGTCGTTTACGTACACTTCCGAAACCCTTATCGGTTCCATGACGGACATACTTCTTCCTACGGCACTCCTCTGAACCAAAGGCGCAACTATGTAAATATCACCCAAATCCTTTAGAGCTTCATAGCTAGCTTTCAATCCGGCTGAATAGAAGCCGTCATCGTTCGTTATGAGTATCTTGGGCATTTTGATTAGTTGGCACGGTCAGACTTAAAAGCTTAATCGATCATATCAAATCCAAACATTGTAATAAATGTTAATAATTTCTACATCTGTCGTGACAAAATTTATATAACATGATTGTGAAAAGTCTGATCCAACATGTGGCTAGTAGTTCTAGCGTTTGTAGCGGCAGTTGTGACTGCGATATGGTATGCGAAGGATGATGGGCAGTATAAGCTTGGATTTCTCAGCATGATCCTCTGGGGAGCCACGATAATGATCTTCGTCGACCACACGATCGGATATCTTATGGAGGGTGGAGAATACCTCGAGATAACACCAGAAGCAACCTTACTCGGGATCGTGCTTGTGATAGTTGCCTTGATAGTTTGGGAGATAGCCTTACTGTTTGAGGATCCGAAGGGTAAGTTTAGGAAAATCTAGGGGGTGAACCTATGGCATGTTTTCTCGTTCCGATGGCTGAGGCCATAGTTACTACGGCCATACAGAAGATGGCTGGCGAAAAGGCAAAGAGATGGAAGCTGAACTGGCTAAATACTATGCTTTGGGGTGGGGTGATACTGCTTGCAATCGAACATATCTGGCATGGTGAGGTCGTTCCCTGGCCACCGTTCCTTACAGCTATGGAGAATCCGGCCGATATACCTGTTATGCTTCACGAGATGGCTACGATAGGGACCGCGATGGCCGTCGTAATAACGCTCACGTGGATGGTTATGGTTGCATTGACATCACTGCCGGAGAGAGTAGAAGTTAGGGCGTAATTTTTTATTTTTTTATTTTGTGCGTTATCTACGCTCCGTCAACTGTGTTATCACAGCCCCGACTTCTGCATGAAACCTTGACAAAAAAGGTATACATGTTTTAAGCTGGGTGTTGTAGATATCAAGACTGGAAGTGATCACAGAAAGGGTTTAGATTAGTTGTTTAAAGGGGGCAGAAATCTTTTGATGGGCTCAACGTTGTTTAAACTCTGACAGACCTTGTATTCAAAATTTGATCGTCACATTAAAAAATAGATATTAGCTCACTTCGATCTTTTTGACCTCCTTCTTCTCCTTAGCTTCGATCTTCTTTATTCCCTCATCGATCAGACTCCTCATCGCAAGTAAGAGTTCTTTGTAAGCGTTTAGCACGTGGCTCTTGAACT
>CAYMEG010000006.1:16295-27181 GCA_964389535.1 uncultured archaeon
CTCCTCATCGCAAGTAAGAGTTCTTTGTAAGCGTTTAGCACGTGGCTCTTGAACTCCTCAGGCACGAGCTCATCCGGCGTTGGGATCCTAATCTTTATCTCCTTCGGCATAAACTGACACCTCATCTGAAGTATACTCTAAGTTCACCTTTATTAAACTTTGCCTCAACCGGTTCCTTCAAAGCCAGAGATTGAGGAAGAAATATCGTTCTTTTCCATTGCCCAGCGATGACTGTCAACTCCTCTCCTCTCTTAAGCAATTTCAAATCTTCCTTCGAAACAAAGGGAGCTTTTATCGAAAGAACGAACAAATCTCCTTCCTTTTCGATCTTTACCGGCTTCTCGGAGTAGAAAATCCTAGTCGGATCTTCCCCATCGTAAAGCTCATCCGCAAGCTCGAAAAGTACATCTCCAATGACTTCCGTCGATTTGAAAGGTATCTTGAAGATCGGAAGCGGAAATCTCTCCTTAATTTCCTCCAGATACCTTTCCTGTAACTCGAACCACTTGGCGAAGTAGTTCCCAGCCTCCCTTGGAAATATCTTGTTTACGATTATGCAGTCCACCCGATAACCGAACAGATTTAGATATGTAAAGGCCCTCTCAGATTCCCTTATGACCATCTTCTCGGGATTTACGACAATTCTGATGCTCGTTATCTCGCTCTCCAGTATATCCTTAAGCTTGCTCATCTTAACGTACAGCTCTTGAATCTTGTTCAGAACCTCCTCAGAAGGAAGGGGAACGTTTATAATGGGTTCGGCTATCGGCTTAACGAGCTTGAACACCTTCTTCTCTATTCCGAAGAACCTGTTCATGTACCACTTCGCAACCTCCGGAACGCTCAAAAGGCGTAAGGTTTCACCGGTGGGAGCGCAGTCCAGAATTATCACATCGAACATCCTCTTCTCGTAATAACTCAGAAGATGGAGCAGGCTTGCAAGCTCATCGAAACCGGGAAATATCGCAAGTTCCTCGGCAACAACATCATCTATTCCCTGAGATTTAAAGAAAATCGTCAGATAATCTTTTATCGTGTTCCAATGCTTCTCGAGCTCGTATTCAACGTTCACCTCCATCGCATATAGGTTCTCCATGACCTTCGTGGGGTAGGGTTTGAGTTCCTTCTGGAACGAGTCCGATAGACTGTGGGCAGGGTCTGTAGATATTATCAAGGTTTTATAGCCCAGTTGGGATGTCTTTATGCCTGTAGCTGCCGCTATCGTCGTTTTTCCAACTCCACCCTTTCCAGTAAACAGGATTATGCGCATCGTTTTTAGTTTGTGAAGCTGAAATAAAAGGGTTTGTGCTCTAAAGAAACTCTCTTGGATCGGTTATCTCACCCTTTACAGCCGATGCCGCTGCCGTTGCCGGAGATGCGAGATATATGTAGGCGTTTGGGTTACCCATCCTTCCCTTGAAATTCCTGTTCTGCGTTGAGATGCATACCTCTCCATCTGCAAGTACTCCCATGTGAATTCCAACGCAAGGCCCACATCCCGGCGGAATGACCATACCTCCAGCCTCTACGATAACCTTCAGATATCCGAGTTCCATGGCCCTCAGGTATATATCCCTGCTGGCTGGAGCTACGATGAGTCTAACACCCTTTGCAACCTTCCTCCCCTTAAGTATCCTTGCAACTACCTCCATATCCGAGAGCCTGCCGTTTGTGCACGTGCCAACGTATACTTGGTCGACCTTGATCCCCTCCACATCGCTGACCGGACAGACGTTGTCGACGTTGTGAGGTTTCGCAACCATAGGCTCGATGTCGGCATCGAAGTAAAGCTCCTTCTCGTATTCCGCATCTTCATCTGGCCTTATTTCTCTAAACTTGTCTTCTCTTCCCCTTTCAGCCAAGAACCTTCTGGTAACTTCATCCGTCTTGAAAAGACCCACCTTGGCTCCACACTCCACGACCATATTTGCCATGGTTAAACGTGAGTCCATATCCAAAGAATCGACTGTCTCTCCGTGGAATTCCAAGGCCTTATACGTTGCCCCGTCAACACCCAACTTACCTATTATGTGCAGGATCAGATCCTTGGCAAATACACCCTTAGGCAACTTTCCAGAGATCTCGATTCTAAAAGTCTCGGGTACTCTGAACCAGTTCTTTCCCAAAACAACGGCTATTGCTATGTCCGTTGATCCCATTCCGGTTGCGAAGCATCCCAAAGCCCCGTAAGTGCATGTATGGCTATCGGCACCGACGACAAGATCCCCCGGGTTAACGTACCTCTCAACCATCAGCTGATGTATTATCCCCTCCCCCGGCGGGTTAAAATCCGCACCTATCTCCTCCGCAAATTCCCTGATCAGCTTTTGATCGTTGCTTAGTTCTTTTCTTGGTGAAGGGGCGGCGTGATCCACAAAGAAGTGGGTTCTGTCTGCAGCTTCGACGGGTCTGTTCAATTCTCTGATCCTCCTTATCGCGAGAGGGGCTGTTCCGTCCTGTAGAGCTATACGATCTATCCTTGCCACAATCAAATCTCCAGAGTATGCATCTTTTCCGCTCTTTTCGCTCAGAATCTTTTCCGCAATAGTTTTACCCATGGCCGTCAGTTTACTGTATGTATAAAATCACTTTCGAAAACCTAATTAAAGAGAATCTATCCTAACATGATATGGGATTCATTTCAATAATTGTAATGATCATATCTGCAATTGGATTCGCAATCTCATTTATAAACTATTCCATACTGAGCAAAACCGAGATCACAAATTTGAACTGGAAGGTTAAGGAGACCTTTCAAGCTCTATCCATTCTGGCAGTCATCATGATAGCAAAGGCCATCACATCAATCCAGCAGCTGAGGAATTTGGAGATCGTAGTTAACGTGATATCCGTACTGTACGTGTTAACGTTCAATGTGGTTCTGCTGAATACGATAATCAAATCAGCCTTAAACCTTACCCTGGGCAAGGATTGTGTCCAGATTCCTTTTTACATCGCCGTTCTTTGGCTGATATTTGAGGAAAAGGTTACGATCGATCCGATAGTTGTCGATTTTACCATTGCTATTTTGGCTCTCATCATATCTCTGATTCTGCTAAAGCTTGCGAGATACATAAGAATCCTAAGTCTCATAGTCATCCCAGTAGACATGAGAACATCCCTTCTCGTATTCCTGATCTTCATGATGTTTTATCTGGCTTCAACACTGGCCTATCAGGTCAACATTAACGTTTCTAGGAGTTTGCTCGTAGTTTCGTTGATGATAGCAATACTTTCGATGATTTTGCTGGATATAGAGCTTAGAAAAACGGTTAGATTTTAACTATTGGCTTCCCCTTCTTCAAATATCTCCTTGCGATCTCAAAACCCCACTTTACATCTCCCACCTTTTCCAAAGTGTGCGCATCACTACCTACCGAATACTTCAGCGGCTTTCCCGAGCACATCTCTAGGAAATCCAATGGAGGCGCCATGTGCGTCGTATTTATCTCTATGGCTGTATCCGTCTCAAGTAGGAGATCTATTATCTCAACATCCTGAACGATGTCCCTTCCGGCTGAGCCGAACCTATCGGAATGCAGATGACCCAAAACGTCCACTAAGTCCCCAAACTTCTCCAAACAACGCTTGATTCGATGGTAATACTCATCGACTGATAGAAAATCGTGAATCGAAGCTACGACCAAATCGAATTCGAAGTTCGGAAGCTGAATTTCACCGTCTGGCAAGATTCCACATTCTATACCGCTCAGAATTTTTATGTCATATCTGTCCATGGCTTCCTCAATCTCAGTCTGCCTTTGCTTGGCTTTGCTTTCATCGATTCCCAACCTATGCTCTACAGAATGGTCGACGATCGCTATCACCTTCATGCCCATCTCCTTGGCTTTTCTTGCGATCTCATCTATCGTAGCGGTTCCGTCGGAATAAATGGAATGGATGTGGAGATCAAACATATCAGATCTCCTGAACAAGTTTATCTACGATTTCCTTAAAGATCTTGGCCGAGTTCATGTTCAGCTTAACGAACGGCTTTCCCTCCTCACAGCTCTTCATTATCTCTGGATCCAGAGGAACGCTTCCCAAGAACTTGACTCCGGTTTCCTCTGCGAGCTTCTTTCCCCCGCCGACTCCAAATACGTCGATCCTGTTTCCGCAGTGCGGACATATGAGACCGCTCATGTTTTCTATCAAGAATATCTTCTTCACACCCTTCTTTGCAAAGTTTATAGCCTTCCTGACATCTTCAAGCGCGACGCTCTGCGGTGTAGTTACTATAACTACTGCATCTGGCTTTGCAAGCTGAACGACGCTGATAACCTCATCTCCCGTGCCGGGAGGACAATCGATGATCAGATAATCGAGTTCACCCCAATGGACATCCTTAAATATCTGCTCTAAGAACTTGTGTTTCATCGGGCCTCTCCAAACTACGGGTGAATCTCTGGAAGGTAGCAGAAATTGAATCGAAACGACCTTAAGCCCATCAACTTCAGCCGGTTTGAGTTTACCCTCAACAACCTCCAAACCTTTAACATCCTCCAAACCCAAAATTTTCGGAATGCTAGGCCCGTGTACATCGCTATCGAGCAGTCCAACCTTATAACCCTTCATAGTAAGGGCAAATGCGATGTTAGCAGCAACGGTACTCTTACCGACTCCACCCTTCCCGCTCATAACGATCAGTTTCTTCATATCAGCACGATGGACTCTTTGCTTAAGAAGTTATCCTTCTGTTTGATCACATCGAATTTTGAATCAAACGATAAATTTTATGTATTAATCGGAAAAGGGGTAGCATCCGAACTCGCAGAAATCGCTGGTATTTCAAAGATATCAACTCTATGGCCAACGCATTGAATCTCTTTCGGAGAACTATTTCCAGTCTTTATCGTACACGAAAATCTGGGATTGTCTATGCTGGTAAGCGTCATTGCTCATTTCATACTTTCAAAAGGGTTATTAACGATCGTACATATCTAGGGAGGATGAGAAAGCTCACGCTAATTTTGCTAGCTCTGATCCTAATCGGATGTGCTCAGCAGAAGGTCGAAGTTAAGCTGAACGCCACCAACATAACGCCAGACAAGATAATGGGTTTGAACAAGTTCGTATGCTTAACCGGAGAGGACGCTTTGAGATTTGTGAAGATGATGCACGTCGGGGAGATCAGGTTCGTTAAAGATATTGCCATGATGCACTATCTGAACGTTACGGATCCCTATTCTAGGTACGTCACGGTTTGGGTTACTGTTTATCCAAATTCGAGTGTTGCGAGGGAGGAGGCCGATAGGATGGCAAAGTCTATGGTAAAATTTGGATGGAAGGATGTTAGGATTAAAAACATCGACGGGTTAAGCGTTTACTACGTCAAACCTCCCGGCAGAAACGTCACTCATTACTTCTGGTGCAACGACGGCTACGTGATCTACATGATCCCGCACAACATGACCAAAAATGAGATTTATGAATTTATTATGAAAATTACAAAATAGGGATGTTCTCAAGTTCCTTCTCTCTGAGCTTATCGAGCATGAGCTTTCTTTCAACCCTTGCAACAACTTCTCTTATCCTTTGGACAGCATCCGGATTCGCTGAGACACTGTCTATCCCCATCTTAACGAGTTTCTCAACAACGTGCGGATAGCTTCCTGCCTGTCCGCATATCGATGTCTTTACGCCGTGTTTCTTGCAAATCTTTATTACCCTCTCGATGAGCTTCATCACGGCCGGATGTGTTTCATCGTAAAGGTACGCAACGTTCTCGTTGTTTCTATCCACTGCGAGCGTATATTGTGTCAGATCGTTCGTTCCAAGGCTTATGAAGTCTATCCCCTCCTTTATTATGTCCTCGATTATCAAAGCAGCTGCCGGAGTTTCGACCATTATTCCGAACTCTATCTTATCCAACGGCAGCCCCTCTTCGATTATTATCTGCTTGGCCCTTCTAACCTCTTCCGGCGATGTCACGAGCGGTAGCATTATCCCTATGTTCGTGTAACCTTCGTCGACGAGCTTCTTTATTGCCCTTATCTCAGCCCTGAAGTGCTCCTCCTCCCTAAGATCTCTCCTTATACCTCTGAATCCAAGCATCGGGTTTGCTTCAATTGGCTCATCCTCACCTCCCTCCATGGCCCTAAACTCATCGGTTGGAGCATCGAGAGTTCTTATCCAGACCGGCTTTGGATAGAACGCCTTTACGACCTTCTTCATCCCCTTGTAGAGCTCGTTTATGTATTTGTCTATCTCTCCGTCCTTGATGTACTTCATGGGATGCTTCTTCAGCCCAAGAACCATGTGCTCTATCCTGAACAATCCCACTCCATCTGCACCGGTTGCAGCAACCTTCTCAGCTGCATCCGGAATTGATATGTTCACCTTGACTTCGGTAGCCGTTATGATAGGAGCCTGAGCAACGACAGCCGGAACTTCCTCCTTCTTCTTCTCCTTGATCGCTCCGGCGTAAACCACACCCTTGTCCCCATCTACGGTTACGAGCATTCCATCCTTCAGAACCTTAGTTGCATTTTCCGTTCCAACAACAGCCGGAACACCTAGCTCTCTTGAGACTATGGCTGCATGACATGTTAGTCCTCCCTCATCGGTGACTATTGCCGATGCTTTCCTCATCGCCGGAACCATGTCTGGTGTCGTCATCGTGGTAACAAGCACATCTCCCTCCTCAACCTTCGAGATCTCATCTGGACTTAGAACTATCTTAACCCTTCCAATTCCAATTCCCGGTGATGCTCCAAGTCCCTTTACCAATATCTCTCCCTCCTCAACCTCAACCTCCTCTCTCTTCTCCTCTCTGATGGTTGTGATGGGTCTCGACTGGACGATGTAGACCTTACCCCTCTCTATCGCCCACTCGACATCCTGCGGATTTCCATAGTGATCTTCGATTATCTCTCCAAGTCTAACGAGTTCCTCTATCTCGCCATCATCAAGCACCCTGGCCTTTGCCTTTTCCTCATCCAGTTCTACCTTAACCGTCTTAGAATCTTGCCTCGTGATCATGAACCTCTTTTCCGCAATGTTAACGACGACCAGCTTTCTCTGAACTCTGTCGTATTCGTAATGGTCTGGAGTGACCATCCCACTCACTATAGCTTCACCAAGCCCCCAAACGGCTTCGATTATCGCAACCTTATCGCCGGTTACTGGATGGGATGTGAACATAACTCCGGATTTCTCTGAATTGACCATCTTTTGTACTACAACGGCTATGCTGACATCCTCATGCCTAAATCCCTTCTGAACCCTGTAGTATATAGCTCTTGGCGTATAGAGGGAGCTCCAGCATTTCTTAACCTTTTCAACGACATCTTCTTCACCTCTGACATTCAGATATGTCTCCTGCTGACCGGCGAAGCTTGCTCCGGGCAAATCTTCAGCTGTAGCAGAACTCCTTACGGCTACAAACACCTCTTCCCCAGATTCCTCGCAGAGCTTCCTATACGCCTGCTTGATCTCTTCCTCAACTTCCTTTGGCATCGGGGTCGATTCTATCATCTCCCTGATCCTCCTAGAAGCTTCTTCAAGTTGCTTTGAATCTTCAACGTTTAAATCCTTAAGAACTTCAATTATCTTTTCCTTAAGCCCGGAATTTTCAAGAAAGTCCATGAATGTTTTTCCATCAACAACGAAACCCTCAGGAACGGGAATTCCGACCCTAATGAGCTCTCCTAAATTGGCTGCCTTACCGCCGACAATAGGAACATCGTCTTTATTAACTTCATCGAGCCAAAGAACACCCATTAAAACCACCCTTAGTTATTAAAACTGCCAAATTTAAAAGACTTTTGCAAAACATCAATATTTTTAAATCAGTATATCAAAACAACCTCAAAAAAAGGGAGTGAAACGATGATCGAAAGCTGGGAAGAATACAGAATTATAAACGAAGAACTCAACAAGCTCATAGAAAACGTTAAAACTATTCCTAAGATAAAGAAAGCTCTCAGGCATATAATCAAGGCTGGTGGTAAAAGAACCCGTCCTATCATCGTCCTTTTGAGCGGTAAGCTATGCGGAGGTAGTTATGAGGATGTAATGAACATGGCTTTAGCCGTTGAGCTTATTCATACCGCTAGTTTAGCCCACGACGATGTCATCGATAGGGGTGTTATGAGGAGAAACGTCAAAGCTTTACATGTTGAATATGACATTTCCCTTGCGATTTTGGTGGGAGATTGGCTCATTTCAAAATCCGTCGAATTAGTTTCCGTCTACGATGAGGAGATAATAAGAGGATTTGCCGAAGTTGGAATGAGGATGTCTGAAGGGGAAGTTTTGGATGTCTACAGCATAAGGGAACCGTTTAGCGAAGAGGATTACTTCAGGTGCATCTCAACAAAAACGGCTGCACTATTTGCCTATAGCGCCAAGAACGCATGCATGGTTGTTTCGGATGACAAAATAGCGGCAAAAAGATTGTTTAACTATGGAAACAACTTGGGCTTAGCGTATCAGCTTGTCGATGATCTGCTTGAATTTTTGGACATGTATGAAGATAAGAGTTCCGAGTTCGAATCCCTAACCTTACCGATGATATATGCCGAGAAGTTCGGATTTGAGGAGGCCGTTATTAAGGTTCTAGAGTTGATAAGGAGTTATGCTAGGAAGAGTAAAGATGCCTTGGATTATTTTGAAGATTGTGAAAGTAAGTCGAAGTTGTTACGTTTGGTTGATTACATGACGTCTGATCTGATAAAGAACTATGTAAGTAAGAATAGGGAAGTTTTAAGCTTATTGGAATCTTTTAAGGCTTGAGAACGAACACTTTTGTGTCCAATCCGCCGTATCTAACCCAGAACTCCTTTTCAATTTCGTAATCGTTCTTTAACGCCTTCTCTCTCAAGATCTTGTCTTCGGCAGTTATCACTACGATCCTCTCAGCAACAACATCCTTGGTCGATCTTAAGAATCCATCGTAAAGATCTTCGATCACACCCTTTCTTGCTATCCTTAAGCCGTACGGCGGATTCGTAATTGCTATATCGACATCTTTCAAGCATACCATTGTAGCATCGGCCTGAATGAAATCGATCGTATCTTTAACTCCGGCAGCCTTAGCATTCGTAATCCCTCCCCTTATATGCTTCCTGAATCTCTCTATGCCTATCAACGTCATTTTAACATCTCTCTTTTCAAGTTTCTCAGCTTCCTCCTTTACCTCTTCAAGGATACCTTTGTCGTATATGTTCGTAAACAGGAATTTCTCCTTCCTAAACTTTTGAGGAGCGATTTTTCTTCCTATCATGGCAGCTTCAATCAGAATCGTTCCACTTCCGCACATGGGATCTAACAGAGATTTATCGGGGTTCCAGCCGGAAAGCATTATGAGGCTAGATGCTATCGTAGGGTTTAACGGAGCGGGATGATCGTAAACCCTGTAACCCCTCCTGTGCAACGACTCATCCCCGGTGGTATCTATTCCAACGTAAACCTCATCGAAGATCACATCGACCCTTATGATAACATCTGGCTCATCCAAATCGACCTTGAGCCTAACTCCCTTAGATTCCATGTAGCTATCTATCACAGCCTGTCCGGCAATCCTTCCGACATCCAGAGATGTGAAATCATGCTCACCGGCCCTAAGCGGACGGATAGCAAAACTTTGGTTTGGCTTTATCCAGCTGAAATCCAAATTCTTGACGATACGATAGATGTCGTCAAGCGTTTCGAACCTCTCAATAGCCAGAAGTATCATTATCCTCTCCAAAGTTCTCGCCATATAGTTCAGCCTAACCATCAGCTTCAGATCACCTTCAAAAAAGATCCTACCCCTTCCTTTTCTTATCTCGGTGATCCTTCCGCCCAACTCCTCAACTTCTCTTGCAGAAACATGTTCAAGTCCCGGTGGAAGGGTTGCATAAAATCGCATCGATCTAGCAGATCTAACTCGATTAATTTGCCTTACTGTCGATAAAAGAATAAAAAATTAATATTTACATGAAATGAGCAAAACCGGTAACATAGATCCTCATGATACCATCGGCCGTACTACCCAAAAGTAGATCTTTAATCACACTTCTTCCCTTCTTACCTATCACTATCACAGTTGAACCCTTGATTATGGATTCGTTCATGATCGCATTTGAGGCGATACCGGTACCGATCTCAATGTCGCATTCAAATTTGAACCTGCCAGCATACTCCTTAAGCATCCTTAAGGCATCTTCAGTGATCAGCTTAATGTCCTCTGGCTTTCCGTAGTCGATGACATGCATGAGTGTTGCCCTCTTTGCATAATCACCAAACAGCTTGTTTACGGCTTCAACTACACTGTTGGAGCATGGCGAAAAGTCTAAGGCGATTAACGGTTATCGAAAACTCTCCTCGCATCCCATATGCATCTGACCGGATGTCTGGCTTTATCCCATTCGTATTTAACCAACAGAACGGGTCTCGTGGCAACCCTTGCAACGTTTGCGGCTGTAGTTCCAACGAACATATCTCTGAGTATGTGCTCCCCCTTTGAGGGCATGTATATGAGATCTACATCCTCCTCATCAGCAACCTTTGCGATCTCCAGTGGAGTACCTATCCTGACGATTGTCTTGGTAACATTTATACCCATCCTTCTTAAAATCATCCGCAACCTCATCCAGCTTATCTTTGGTTTCAGTTTCGATTCTGTCAACATCCAGGTAGTGTTCACCGGTCAAATGAACTTCAACCACGTGAACAAGTATCAATTTTTCCGCCACGCCCGTGCTGAAGAACCTCGGAATACAGTTGCTGAATGCGTACTCAGATACCATCGAAAAATCTACCGGAAACAAAACCCTTTCAATCACAACTTAGTCCCCCTTTAGAAGGGAACTGTTGTGTCACCTCCTATATAAATTTACCGATTAAAATTTTAAATAGATCGGAAAATCAGTGAACATCATGCTGAAGGTCTTGACAAATCC
>CAYMEG010000007.1:0-16080 GCA_964389535.1 uncultured archaeon
TAAGCTTGAGTCGTTCGACGAAGAACTCAAGGCAATCTACACACATCCTTAAAATTTTTAAGCTTTAAAGATCTATCGACAGTTCCAACTCTCTACACTTTTTTAGAAACTCCCGCCCTTTTTCGCTCGTTTTATATATCATCCTACCGTTGACGTTTTCTATGGCTATCAGCCCAAGTTCGGTCAACTCTTCTAAATATTTATTTGCCCTATTAAAATTGAGATTGGCGCTGTAAATAATTTTGGTTTTGTTTGCACCTCCATTTGCAATCGCAAGTATATCCATAATTATTTTTAATTTCGATCTTTTACGCATCTCAAGCACCTCAACCAATTCTTAAAATTTTCATAAAACAATATAAAATTTTCTCCAACTATTATATCATGATTATCATTACTATATTATGTAATTATGTACCCCTAGTAAGGACTAAGGGTTCAGAACCCTTTTATATTTTTATAATCTCAATTATACTTTGACGAAAAAATAATAATATTATTTGAAATTGATGGGGTGATAGTTTTGAAGTACAGAAAATATAAAATAATTATATTTGTAAAGAAAAATCTGATCATACTGATCTTGGCAGCATTAGTAGCCACATTAACTTCTGGTTACGCCTTGTATAAGGTCAGTGAACCCGTAGTTATGATTTCAGAGGCCGATATTCCGTTTTATTCGATAAAAGCGAAGTACGATGGTTATGCCGTTGTAGAATCTGAAAATTCTATTTGGAACGTCAATGCAACTCTTAAAGATAAACCCAAATACATCTTAAGAGTGGCACCGAATTTAAGCGTAACATTTGACTTCGAAATTTATGCGAAAAACTTGAGCGATGTTTCGATACTTAAGAAGACCGACGTCATACTACATTCCAAGCTTGATGATGGATACATCTGGTCCGTCGTATACTTGGAAAACACGAGTCAAATAGACGGAAGCTCGATCTCGGATACGATTACCATCGATGTTAGAGATGCTTGGAATAGCATGGTCGCAATTGAAAGGGCTATTGGGTACGAAAACGGAGAGAAATCTATTGAGGTGATAACGTTGGTTAAATTTGAAGGAAAGGCCGATGGTTTTCCGTTTAGTGGTGTTAGGACGTACAGACTTCCGATAGCGGTGGACGGGAACACGTACACCTTCGAAGGATTTAACAGGACGGAAGATGTTACAAGAACTGTGAGCAAGAAGATCACAGTTCAGCCCACGCTTACAAAAAAGATGGTTCCTGCAATAGCCCTGATAACTTCGGCGTCAGTTCTTGGATTTTTAATAACAGTAGGTATCAAATTTAAGCCAGAGAAGGATGTTCTGGAAAGGATCATGCTTGAGAGAAAATTTAAAAAGCGGATAAGCTACGGAAGACTTAAGAACATTGAAATTACAACGAAGATCGAGTTGGAATCACTTGAGGATCTGTTTAACGTTGCTGTGGATACAAACGAGAGGATAATATACGATGTTGAACGGGAGGGTTATTTCATTATACATAACAATGTTTTATACACCTATAAGCCAAGGATCCTAAATCAACCGAACGATGAGGGTTAACCGTTTTTAACCAGTAGAATCTTCTCCCATTCACTCAGCGATGGGCAAATTGTGCAACCTAGACGATAAAATCCTTTGTAGTAAAGTGGGTGCAGCTTGAGCCCGTTCATAATGATGTAAAGCTGAACCATGCAACCACTCCAATACTTTATCGGGAAAATCTCCTTTGCAACCCTATACTCCACTTCGCCTCTCTCCCTTCTAACTCTGCTCTCCGCTTCTCTATCTCCAACTATGAGTGTCTGAGTGGCGATCCTTTGCAAACCTTCCATCTTAAGCTTCGTGCACCACCTGTTGTCGTGCGTTGGTGTTCCGAACTTCTCAATATCAAAGAAGACCTCAGATTTAATCAACTCAACATCCAGCTTCTCACACACGTATTCGACGTATTCCTCTGTGTACGGCATCTCGTGGCTTACCTTGACGTATAGAGCTTTAACATCATTGAAAGCCTTTTTTGCCAGGATTAGGCTTGCGGTACTGTCCTTTCCGCCGCTGAACGGGACTCCGACAGATCCTTCTACGCTTCTACGAATGAAATCTATCGCAATCTTTTCCAATCTTTCAAGCCAGCTACGATTCTTTTCAATCATCTTGCCTATACTGATCTTCTTCGATTCGATCTCTCTACGGTTTAGCTTAACGCTTAACGGTTCCCCGATCTTCTTTCTTACAACAGCCTTGAGCTCGGGTGTGTATATCCACTCTTCGTTGAACAACTTTCTGATTATTAGATTTCCCTCCTCAACATCTATTCCAAAGATACGTCTTATGTTCTCGACGAACTCCTCGCCTATGATGAAGTAAGCGTCATAGTCGGGGTTGATCTCAACACCCAGTTCGTTTTTATTTGAGAATAGGAACACTTCACCGTTGAATTTAAACCCGAGCCTGAGCTTAGCCTTAGCGATTTCGAATGCCTCACGGATCTCTTCCATCCTTGCATTCCTAACAGCCTTCTTACTTAGGATCACTATTTGGTAGATCGGTGTGATCTTACGAATTCTATCTTCGACATCCAAGGCTAAGTCGATCTCGTCTCTTCCAAAGAAGAATATAGGTATCCTTCTGCCGAATATCGAGAAGTCTATATCCTCAACACTTCTGATTCCTCCCAAACTAAAAACTTCACAGTTTACAGCATGACTCAACGCCTTTGCATCCTTCTTGGCCCTTGCAACAGCCAACAGCATGCTCATCTTCTCAGAAGGCTTAAGCCGATGACGATCAATATCAAACCCAGCAAGCCGGACGTCAGCACGATCGGAAGCAAGCCTTTAATGAGTATCAGCAAACCCAATCCGATGAGCCCGTAAGCTAAAATCCTCTTAGTCCTCTCCCTATCGTATCTGAATTCTCCTCCTTCTGGCATTATCACCGCCAAGATCAGATATATGAAGGCCACCCGTGGATCGATCACAAACGCTATCAAAAATATCAACCTGATTATCGTGGGATCTACGTTCAAGTACTCTGCCAATCCGCTGCAAACTCCGAAGATCATCCTGTCTCTGCCTTTTTTAAGTCTTTTCTGCATCGTCTCTACTGATGGCCAGGTACCTATAAATAATTTCGCAGGAGTGTTCCAAGTAGCAAGCTCTGTTGAAGGCTTCGTATATGTCTTTGCCAGCCGAATATATCCCATGCCCTCTAACGATAACTATACCATTTTCATAGATCTCGTTGGCAATCGTCTCTGCCAATTCCTTACTTTTGAACTCCCCCTTCACGACCTTAACCTTCTTTAGAAATAGCTTACCTTCAAGATCCATTGGAACGATCTCATCGCGTATAATTGATAGAACGACGTTGTAGATTCCGTGGCAATGAAGAACGGCCCTATAATTCGTTTTGCTGTATATGGCGTTGTGGACGATCAGATCGCTTGAAGCTTCCTTAGATCCTTCACCGAGCTTGAGGGTTACGAAATCCTTAGGTGTTAACTCATCCAAAATCGCTCCAGTTTTTGTTATGACTATGCAGTCGTCAATTCTGCAACTCATGTTCCCGCTGGCTCCATCTATAAGCCTAAGCTGTCCGAGCTTTCTTCCAACCTTTATCATGTCTACCATAGCAGGCAGCATATCAATCAAACCTCAGAAATTCAACGAGCTTTTCTCTCAATCTTACAACATCTCCGATGACTATTACGGCTGGAGCCTTAACTCCCTCTCTTTCCGCGACATCTGCTATATCCCCCAGCGGAGCCACTATCACCCTCTGCTCCTTCGTGCAACCCCTTTCTATTATCGCCACAGGAGTGTTTGGATCTTTCCCGTGCTTCAACAACCTCTCAACGTTCTTTCTTAACGTTGAAACTCCCATCAGAATAACTATCGTGGCATTTAGCTTAGCTAGAGCTTCCCAGTTCAACCTTTCTCTTGCCTCCCTTCCCGTGATGAAGACAACGGCCGGATCGAATTTCCTATGTGTGATCGGAATACCCGCATAAGCCGGAACGGCAATTGCTGAAGTTACCCCCGGAACGACTTCGAACGGTATTCCGTGCTCAGCCAAGAACTCGGCCTCCTCTCCACCTCTCCCAAAGACGAATGGATCGCCACCCTTAAGTCGGACAACGGTCTTGCCTTGCCTTGCGTACTCGACGAGTAGCCTGTTTATCTCCTCCTGTCTCTTCTTATGCTTTCCAGCCCTCTTGCCAACGTCTATGAGCTCGGCCTTAGTTTTCTTCAAAAATTCCTTCAGATCTTCTCCGATGAGTTCATCGTACAAGATGACGTCGGCCTCCCTTAAGACTTTTTCAGCCTTCTTTGTGAGCAGATCCAAGCCTCCAGGCCCGGCTCCAACTATGTAAACCTTTCCCGTCACCATCCGTGCTTTGCCAGTCTGATTATTAAAACTTTGGAATTAGATGCTTTATCCTCTCCTTTAAGTTTCTGGCAATCTCCTTAGCCTCTTCAACGGCCGTATCTGGATTCAAATCCTCTTCGATCCTTATCTCTTCGGTTCCATCGACGGATAGGATCTGGCATATCAGTCTGACCTTTCCCTCATACCTCGCATAGATACCGGCAGGTACCGCGCAACCTATGCCGAGTTCTCTTATTACAGCCCTTTCAACTTCAGCTTCCAACGCCGTCTTTTTGTCGTTCATGAAATCCACCAAGTTCTCCTCACCTTTCCTAGTTTCAACCGCGATTATGCCTTGGTTTGCGGGTGGAACGAAGATCTCCGCCGGCAATTTCTGATACCTTATCTTCTCCGCCAATCCAAGCCTGATTAAGCCTGCTTCAGCCAGAACTATCGCATCGTATAAACCTTCTCTTAGCTTTCTTAGCCTAGTATCGACGTTCCCCCTAAGATTTTCAAACCTCAAATCGGGTCTATAGTATCTGAGCTGAGCCCTCCTCCTCAAGCTCGAAGTACCGACGATAGCCCCCTCCTTTATATCATCGAGCGTGGAGCCATCTCTTGCTATGAAGGCATCGCACGGGCTATCTCTCTCCAGAACGGCTGCGATGGATGTACCCTCAACCCTTGTACTCGGGATGTCTTTGTAGCTGTGAACGGCGATGTCGATCTCACCATCTATCAACGCAAGCTCGAGCGTTCTGACGAAGGCACCCATTCCCTTGAACTCGTACAACGGCCTGTCCTTCATTATGTCGCCGGTACTCTTGATTATCCTGATCTCAACTTCGTATCCAGCATCCTTTAGCCTTCTAACAACCTTCTCAGTTTGAGCCAATGCCAGCTTGCTTCCTCTCGTCCCGACTACAACCTTCTCAGACATATCCCCACAGCTTCGATCGTCTTTTCTACATCCTCCTCAGTGTGGGCGTAACTAACAAAGCAGCATTCATACTGAGAGGGCGGGAAGAAAACTCCCTCCTTTAGCAACTCCCAGAAGAACTTGATGTACTTCTCCTTATCGAGCTTCAAAGCATCGGTGTAGTTCTTCGGAGTTTCGCCGAAGTACATGCAGAAGATCGATGCTATGTGGCCAATCGAGTAATTCAGATTTGAGTCTTCGATCTGATCCACAATCCCCTTAGCTATCTCCTCCGTTTTCTTGTTCACATTTTCGAGCACTTTATTTTCTATTATGAACTTGACCGTTGTGTAGCCGGCTGTTAGGCTTAGAGGGTTTCCACTGAAGGTCCCAGCTTGGTAAACACTGCCGGAAGGAGCGATATGCTCCATTATCTCTCTTCTACCGCCAAATATCCCGATCGGCAATCCACCTCCGGCAATCTTACCCAAAGTCGTTATGTCAGCTTCAACTCCATAGTACTCCTGTGCACCACCCAACGCAAGTCTGAATCCCGTAATTACCTCATCGAAGATCAGCAGAACATCGTTTTCCCTTGTTATCTTTCTGACCTCCTTTAAATAGCCTTCCTCGGGCAAGATCAAGCCGGCATTACCCATAACAGGCTCCATTATCACGCAGGCCAGATCGTCCCTATTCCTTTCGACCACATCCGCCAAAGCTTCCACATCGTTAAACGGTACCTGCAACGTATTCTTCACGAAATCTGGCGGAACTCCGGCTGAGTTCGGAATTCCATGTGTCGTTGCTCCACTCCCAGCTTTAACGAGCACAGCATCATGCGCTCCATGAAAACTCCCTTCTATCTTCACTATCTTGTTTTTGCCGGTGAATCCTCTGGCAAGTCTCAAAGCTGACATGGTAGCTTCGCTTCCAGTGTTAACGAATCTGACCATGTCTATACTCTTGTACAGTTTTGTGATCAACTTGGCGTACTCAATTTCTAGTTCTATTGGAGTTCCGTAAAGCCAACCCTTTTCGAGTTGCTCTTCGATCGCTCGCTTCACCACCGGGTTAGCGTGACCTAAAATGAGTGGGCCGTACGCAAGGCAGTAATCTATGTACTCGTTTCCGTCAACATCCACGATCTTCGAACCCTTTGCATAGGCCGTGTAGAACGGGTAAGGCTTCACGGCCCTAACCGGAGAGCTCACACCTCCGGGCATTAATTTAACGGCCTCTTCGTACAGACGCTTTGATCTTTCAAGCTTCATGGATCTTAGTCTAAGCTCTTGCAAATTAATGTTTCTGCATCAGCAGATCAGGTAGGTTATCCATACGACAGATATCAGAATTATTCCCGCTGGAATGAGATATCTGTAAACCTTACTTAGATCGGCCGAATAGTATTCGGAGGTTAGGATGAGGCATAGATGTAGGGGGGACATCATAACGCCCAAAAGTCCAGCGCCGAAGACAAGCATGAGATTCTTTGGAACGAATTCACTTCCGATGCCCGTGAAGGCTGTAAGCAATGGAAGGGCTATTGCGGAATAGCTTATTTCAATTCCCACAGCGAAACCTACGACAAACGTGAGTAAGAAAGCTGCAATCGGAGTTGGAAATTTTAACTCCTTGAGATGGTTGAAGAATATCTGAGCCGAATTCGTGTACTCGATCAGATCCTTGTAGAACATCACCGCAAATATCAAAATGACTATCTTCGGATCTAAAGTCTTTTTGAGGATTTTCTTGAGTTTAGCCGTGTTAGGTCTCTTGTGTAGGTAAAGCATAAACACCGCAAACGGTAACGTGATTACCAGATCTATCTTCAGAATTATCGCGAATACGACAACTATCATCAGTGGGTAGAGTGATAGGATCAAGTTTTTCATAATTTTAACCTTAGATCCGCTCAATCTGGCAGTAGAACAAGAATAGTTTCGTAGAAATACGATTCCAGCCAAGATCATTCCAACCGTAACCGGGTAGCATGCTGCCATAATTTTAAGGTAACTCACTTCAACGACCATCGCACCGATGATGAAGCTCGGATAGAGAGGCCATATCGGAACCCATAGGTGTCTGAACCAGTAATTTACAAACGTCGCTTCTTCAGATTTGACCTCATAACGTCTCACTAGATCTGTGAGCATTATCGCAGAGATCAAAGCTCCACCAGGCATCGGTAGAAATCCAACTATGGCTGGGAGGATGACCAAGCTCAGCTTTCCTACGATGCCAGAAATCGTTGCGCTAAGTCTCTTGAGCAATCCCAATTCTTGCATTGAAAATCCCAATGTAAACGCTGAAATTACTATTATAAGTAACCTTATCGTCTGGTAGCTTGTGATAGCCAGAAACATCCTTTCAAATGTGTTAAGACCGATTGTAAGGATTCCCAAGATGAGAGCACCGATGAATATGGCTACGCTTACGTTTATCCTTAGCCTTATCAGAAGTAAGATTAGGAAGATCGAGACGAATAAAGCCAAAGAAGGATCCATGCCAATCGATTTACGTTGAGTTTATAGAGATGTTGCTTGTAGTTTTAAAGGTCAACTTAGAAATTCCATCGATGGGGTTTGGAATGTTTTTCTGAATACCACTCAAACTTTTAAATCCACGGAAAGATAACCGATTATGAGAAAGATCTTTAGAGAGTTGGTATCGGTAGAGGAAGCTAAAAGAAGGTTGTTCGATAAGATTAAAATCGAACCGAAGGTTGAAGAAGTCCCGCTAATCGAAGCTTGCGGAAGGATCTTGGCGGAGGATTACTATTCAGGTGTCGATGTTCCCCCTTTCGATAGAGCCACGATGGACGGTTACGCTGTTAGGGCTGAGGATACGTTCGGTGCTGAGGAGGACGATCCGGTTGCTTTGAGGGTTGTAGGTAAGGTTGAAGCTGGAGAAGTTCCGAACGTTGAAGTGAAGCGGGGGACTGCCGTTGAAATATCTACTGGTGCTTTGATTCCAAAGGGTGCAAATGCAGTCGTCATGGTTGAATATACAAGCAGAGAGAAAGATACCGTATTTATTTACAGACCAGTTCCTCCCGGGACTAACATAATGTCAGCCGGCTCGGACATAATGGCTGGGGAGCTTCTGGTAAGAAGGGGAACCAGACTTACGCCAAGGGAGATCGGCGTTTTAGCTTCTGCTGGATTTGGAAGTGTCAGAGTCGTAAGAAAGCCGGTTGTTGCTGTAATATCGACCGGCAACGAGTTGGTTAGCCCCGGAGAAAGGCTAGAATTTGGTAAGATATACGATGTCAATGCGTATGCGATAGGTGCTGGCGTCATTGAGAACGGTGGGGTACCGATATTCTTAGGAATAGCGAGGGACGATGCCGATGAAATTCGAAGTAAGATCGCCGAGGGTTTGAAGATCGCCGATATCGTGGTCCTATCTGGAGGAACATCGTCTGGCGTGGGGGATATGATTTACAGGGTGATTGAGGAATTTGGTGAGATCTTAGTTCACGGAATTGCCGTAAAACCGGGAAAGCCAACAGTTATTGCCGTAGCCAACGGTAAGCCGATATTCGGACTTCCGGGCTATCCGACTTCAGCTCTCATGATATTCGAGATTTTCGTCGTACCTCTGATAAGGCAGATGGCCGGAATTTCTGAAAGGGAATCTAAAACCGTTGAGGCAAGGGTTCCGTTCAAAGTTTTTTCGGCGATAGGGAGGAGGGAGTTTTTGCCGGTCAACTTGGTCGAAGGTAGAGATGGTCTGATCGCCTATCCATTCACGGATTATTCTGGGGCGATCTCAACTCTTGCCGAAGCTGACGGGTTCATAGAGATTCCCGAGAGTAAGGTCTTTTTGGAGGAGGGGGAGGTTGTTGAAGTTAAACTCTTTGGAGATATCAAGCCAGCAGATTTGATGATCATAGGTAGCCACTGCGTTGGAATAGACGTTTTACTTGAAGTTTTGCGAAGGAGGAAAGCTATACAGGCTAAGGTTATAAATGTTGGCTCAACTGGTGGAATAATGGCCATCAAGAGGGGAGAAGCAGACATCGCCGGAACCCACCTGCTTGATGAGGAAACGGGAGAGTACAACATTCCATATCTTTACAGATATGGGCTGAAGGGTGAAGCCGTCTTGGTTAAGGGATACATCAGGGAGCAAGGCTTCATAGTGGCCAAAGGCAACCCAAAGGACATAAAAGGCTTTGAGGATTTACTCAGGAATGACGTAACGTTCGTAAACAGAAATCCCGGCTCCGGAACGAGGGTTCTGCTGGACATACATCTTAAGAGGATAGCTGAGGAAAGAGGAATAAGCTTTGAGGAGATAAAGCGTAAGATAAAGGGCTACGACGTTGAGGCGAAATCTCACACAGCTGTGGCTGTGGCCGTTCTGATGGGTAAGGCGGATGTGGGTTTGGGGATCAAAACGGTAGCTGAGAGGTACGGTTTGGACTTCATTCCGGTAAGGCCAGAAGAGTACGACTTCGTGATAAGGAAGGATAGACTTTGTAAGGAGGCAGTTAAATCGTTTCTAGAAGTTCTAAAATCGGAGGAATTTAGAAAAGAATTGGAGAGAAAACTGCCGGGCATCAGGGTAACCGAAAGAACTGGTGAGATAGTTGAAATCTAATCCCTACCCTTAAATGCCCTCTGAACGAGTTTTATTGCACAAAGATCACCACACATACTGCAGGCTCCACTCTTGGACTTCCTCCTTTCCCAGATACTTCTAGCCCTTTCTGGGTCGATTGCCAATTTAAACTGGGCTTCCCAATCGAACTTACTTCTGGCCAACGACATCATATAATCTATCTGTCTAGTCCTTTCTCTCTGCCCTTCCTTAATCAGATCTACGGCATGTGCCGCGATTTTAGCCGCTATAACCCCTTCCTTGACATCTTCAACGGTTGGTAATGCGAGATGCTCCGATGGGGTGACGTAGCATATGAAATCGGCTCCGGCCATTCCAGCTACCGCTGCTCCGATGGCAGCTGCTATGTGATCGTAGCCAGCGGCGATATCGGTGACGAGGGGGCCGAGCAGGTAGAGAGGTGCGTTCTTCGTTACGAACTTCATAGCCTTAACCGAAGTCTCGATCTCGTCCAAAGGTACATGTCCAGGCCCCTCGACTATGGCCTGTACTCCGACTTCTCTGCATCTCTCAACCAACTCTCCCAAAACTATGAACTCCGTGAACTTTGCCCTATCGCTTGCATCGTGCAAACAGCCCGGTCTAAATGCATCTCCCAAGCTAATCGTGACATCGTACTCCTTCAGAATTTCAAGCAGATAATCGAAATTCGCATAGTAGGGATTTTCCTTCTCGTTGTGCAACATCCAGCCGATTATTATCGCTCCTCCTCTACTCACAACACCTAAAAGCCTTTTGCTCCTCTTAAGTCTTTCAACCGTAGTCCAGTTGACTCCGGCATGTATGGTCATGAAGTCCACACCATCTTTAGCATGCTTTTCGACCGATTTGAAGAAGTGATCCTCATCCATGTCCACGACTACCTTCGCCATCCTCGCGGATTGATAGATCGGAACGGTTCCAAACGGAACCTCAACAACATCCATGATCCTCCTTCTGATGTAATCCAAATCTCCAGCGGTTGAAAGATCCATTACGGCATCAGCCCCATACTTCTGGGCGACTATCGCCTTCTCAACCTCCTCATCAACGTTTACATAATCGATCGAGGTACCGACGTTTGCGTTGACCTTGGTTTTCATGAATCTACCTATGGCTCTTGGCTTGAAGCTGTCTTCCTTCCTAACGTTCCTCGGAACGACAACCTCACCCTTAGCGATGAGCTTGATGAGTGAATCTAATTCGATTCCCTCATACTCCGCAACATTCTTAAGCCATTCTGGAGCTTTGTCCTTTTTGGCCATCTCCATCAGAGTTTCCATCGAAGGAAATTTGTTGGAATCTAATAAATAGTTTGCTGGTTGTACATCTGCTAACAATATTTTTTATGATAAATTTTGATTTGCCTTACGTTGCAAAAAGGTCAAATATCTAAAAGTTTACATCAAATTGAAGCGGGGGTTGCCGAGCCAGGAAAAGGCGCGGGATTCAGGGTCCCGTCCCGTAGGGGTTCGTGGGTTCAAATCCCACCCCCCGCATGAACTCTTTCTTTCAATATGAGCCGTTTGCTTGTGTAAAAATCGAATGATCGAGTTTGAATTACCTAGTAATCTTTTTAAAATACCCTTCCAACGCTGCGACCTTTGCAGAGATGAAGTCAGATTTAGTTCTCTCAATTGCTCCCCTTACGTAATCCGTTTTTGGCCTCAGGTTTGGCGTTAATCTGTCTGGAAAGTTAAACGTAAGGAGATTCAGGTATATCTCCTCCATCAATCCTATCAACCTTTCAGCCTTTTCGAATTCTCCAACTCTAAGCAAATCCAAAATGTATCTTCTTATTTCTCCTGCCATGTCTGCCAACCCGGTTAGGATCGGTGGAATCTCCACTTTAAGCTTTGAAAAATCTATCTCCAAGTTCTCATGCTTTAGGACGTGATAGAACGAATATGCCTCAACGAGTTCTTGCATCGCATCGAACGTTATCGGGTAGTATATGTCTGGATACTTCTCCTTAAACTCATATATCTTTTCCATGAGTTCAAGCGCCCTTTTCAAATGCTCATCGGCCTTATCGAACTCCTTGGCATGTAGACATGCTATTGCCTTAGTTGCGTTGATTCTCATCTCCCTCGTAAGCTTTAAAAGCTCTTCTCTTGCAAGTTCTTTCTCTTCAAGAACCTTTCTAAATTCATCCAACGTCCTTCTGAATATCGATTCCATAGAACAGCGTCAACACGTTAGATAATTAAATTAAACGATTAAAAGAATAGAATAAAAATAGCTAAAATTACTCCTTCTTTGCCAGTACGATCTCTATGGCCGAGACGTTAGCTTCCCCCTGCTCGCTTTCAACCTTCTCCGTCGATATCTTTATATCCTTAACGTCGACATCAGCTAGAAATCTCTTTCTGACGATCTCTGCTACGTCTACGGCCCTGCTTATGGCTTTACCTCTTGCCTTTATTGCTACTTCCTTTGCTCCACTGTTGAACTGTGTCAATACGGCCAACACGTAGTTCATTACCGGCTTACTACCAACAAACACTGCATTCTCAGCCATTCTTTCACCTCTCTTTCTCGCAAAATGTCATGCTATATTAACTTTTCTTTCGCAACATCTATATGCTACTTTAGCAAGTGATGCTTTATGAACAAAAGAGAGATCACTATATACTTTATAGTGCTAACTACCCTTTTTGGTTTATCGGCCTTGGCGGGATATCAAACCGCCAAAAATAATCCAGAGGAGGCTAAACAATTTTTAAATCAATTCTCATCCGAATTGGGGTTTATAAAATTCCTACCTCCGATCGTGATATTTCTCGTAATATTCTTCAACAACTCGATAAAAGCTTTGATCGCTATGATCTTTGGAATTTTCTTCGGTTTAGTTCCGATATTCTTCGTATTCATCAATGGATACCTTGTTGGCTTGGTTCTGTATACGGTAGGTTTGAGCATGGGTTTGAGAAAGGTGGCGATGATGATCATACCCCACGGTGTGATCGAAATTCCGGCGATAATATTGGCATGTAGCTACGGGCTTTGGCTTGGAAGGATGTTTTATAGAAGGATCACCGGCGATAGTATCTCGATTAAAGCATGCATAAGCATAGCTTTGAATCATTACTTTAAAATAATAGTTCCCATGCTGATCGTTGCCGCATTCGTGGAGGCTTACATAACACCCCATCTCGCTTAAAGCTTAAATCTCGTAATCCCGGCTAAAAACAAGACAACACTGATATAAGGTGCTCTTGGAATCGGGTAATCACCGTACCTAACCACTATGTTATCGTTGATGTTCTCTATCATTTCGATACATGAAAACATGCCATCCATGGTGATCTCGTTTGGGTTTCCAGCGAAGACTATCAGTGCACTTTTGGCGGTCTCCGTATCTCCCTGAACGCTCAAGTTTTGCAAGGCATCGTTCACCATCTCAACCATCCTTTGAGTTCTAACAGCAACCAGTTCACTTTCCCTCCTCAACAAGACCTTGTACAACCATGAAATGGACAAACCTCTCTTTGCAAATCCAAATACCGAAAATCCTTCGCAGATCAACGCGTTAAAGACATCGGAAGTATCTATAACAACCTCTCCGGCAATCTTCTTCTTTAGATCTATCTCCCCAACTCTGGCGATTATGTTTAGAGCTTCGATTAAATTCCGATCGATTCTGCTCTCCTCAACAAGCATTAGAACTCTAACAGCATATCTAAGCTTTCTAATTCTTTGCTTTAGCTCGTTAGGATTCACGCTTTCGATGGGTGGAACTATTCCCAAACCGATCACGGGATCCTCGGAGTAATCCATCAACCTTTTTCCGAACTCAACTGCCGTGGCAACTCCAAATTCATCGTCGAGCGATGTAATTATCAATGAACCTTCGTGAATCTCATATCTGCCGAGGATCTCGTTTAAGATACTTCTGACGTCAACCCTACCACCTCCGGCCATTAACCAAAATTTATTTTTTTGACTTAATTTTATTGATCTCAGATCTTCTAAGCTATCCGTGACGGCGTAACATCTGAAGAGTGGAATCTTATTCACCTTAACTCCCTTCTTTGCGAGTAAACTTGATAGTTTTGAGCCTTTTTTACCAACACCGATTGTTAGTAACTTCATTTTTCGGCTAGTTTACGACTAAACTAATAACACTTTCGTAAATCAACAAACTTAAATAGGCTCCGATTTAGTTTAAAACATGCTCAAAGACGTTTTGGAGGAAGAAGGAAAGAACGTGTTCTTGTTGGGCAACGAAGCTATAGCTAGGGGAGCTTTGGAGGCTGGGATCGATGTATTTGCATGTTATCCCGGAACTCCCTCGTCTGAGATAGGTGATACACTTTCTGAAGTCTGCAAGGTTTTGAAAGGTTTCATGCATATGGAGTACTCGACAAATGAGAAGGTAGCTTTTGAGGTGGCCTTGGGTGCATCATTGGCTGGAAAGAGGGGAATGTGCGCGATGAAGCATGTAGGCGTTAACGTTGCGAGCGATGCGATGTTCAGCTTCGCCTACATAGGTGCGAGGGGCGGGTTCGTTCTGGTTTCTGCCGACGATCCCTTCATGCACAGCAGTCAGAACGAGCAAGACAACAGGTGGTACGGAATTGCTGCGAAGATTCCCGTAGTTGAAGCATCAAACGTTCAGGAGCTTAAGGATATTACGAAGGAGCTCTTTGAGATCTCTGAGAAATTCGGTTTGCCGACAATGCTCAGGACTTATACAAGGCTCAGCCATGCTAGAGGTATCGTGAGGCTGGGTGAGATTCCAGAAAAGAGGCTTGAGAAGGTAGAGTGGAAGAAGAATCCAAAAACGGATGTAATTTTGCCAGCACATGCCAGAATTCTTAAGAAGGAGCTCTGGAAGAAGCTTAAGAAGCTTGAGAAATTCTTCTGCGATTGGGATCGTAATTGGATCGAAGATGGCGAAGATAGGAGGTTAGGAATAATCGCATGTGGTTTAAGCTATGCTTATGCGAAGGAGGCTGTTCAAAGGCTTAGGCTTGATGTTCCAATTTTGAAGCTTTCATCCATGCACCCCTTGCCTATGAGTTTGATCGAGGATTTCGTTTCTCAGGTTGATAGGGTGTTGGTCGTTGAGGAAGTTGATCCGTTCGTTGAGTTGCAGGTTAAAACGATTTCAAAGGATGTTTATGGGAAACTCAGCGGGCATTTGCCTATGGACTACGAATTCAACGTTGCAATAGTCGAGAAGGGGATTGCAAAGCTTTTAGGAGTTAAACCAAGCGTGGATTACAATACCATTGAGAAAAGAGGTCAAGAGCTTGCTAAATTTGCTCCCCCACGTCCGCCAGTTCTTTGCCCGGGCTGTCCTCATACGGCGACTTTCTACGTCATAAGGAAGATCGTAAACGAATTGGAAAACGCCTGTTTGCCTAGCGATATAGGTTGCTACACCTTGGGCATAAACAGGCCGTTTGAGGCCGTCGACATATGCGTATGCATGGGGGCAAGCGTTGGAGTTTCGAACGGCCTAAGCAGGATTGTTAAAGAACATATAATTGCAACGATCGGTGATTCAACGTTTCTGCATGCGGGAATTCCTGCTTTGATAAATGCCGTCTACAACAAATCCAAGTTCGTGCTCATAGTTCTCGACAATCAAACCACCGGTATGACAGGTCATCAGCCCCATCCCGGAGTTGGGGTTACCGGATGTGGAGAGATCGGCGGAGTCGTTAAGATCGAAGATGTTGCCAGAGGTGTTGGTGTTAAGTTCGTCGAAGTCGTTAATCCTTACAATGTGAGAAAACTTGAGGAAGTCCTTAAGAAGGCGCTGGAGCATGATGAAGTGGCCGTGATAGTTGCAAGGCAGAAGTGTGCGATTTTAAGGATGAGGGAGGTGAGAAGAAAGGGGAAGAGGCTTAAACCCTTCACGGTAACCGAGAAATGCAACGGTTGCATGAAATGTGTTACGGAGTTCATATGCCCGGCCATATTCATCGAAAACGGAAAGCCAAAGATAGATCCTGCCCTATGCACATCTTGCGGGGTATGTGCTAAGATCTGCCCGGAGAGTGCCATAAGGGTTTTAGACTGACGGATGTTGTCATAGTTATGAGAATCGTCGATCGTTGGGAATTGAATCATATCAAAAGTCAATATAAGAAATGTAAATTTATGTTCGGGAACGGCAAAAATTTTTAAACAATTCAAAGAGCCTAAAAGAATGCCTATGAAGAGG
>CAYMEG010000007.1:16180-25409 GCA_964389535.1 uncultured archaeon
AACGGCAAAAATTTTTAAACAATTCAAAGAGCCTAAAAGAATGCCTATGAAGAGGGATAACATCGTCACGATCAACGTCGGAAAGAAGGGGGTTACAGAGGGTTTGATAAGAGAGATAAACATGGTGCTCGAAAAGCGTGGAATAGTTAAGGTTAGGATGCTTAAAAACTTCAGAACCATTGGTGCGATGCAGGGTAAGGATAAAAAACAGCTCGCTAAGGAGATCGCCGAAAAAGTTAACGGTAAGTTGGTGGACTTTAGGGGATTCGTCCTAACGTTTAAGAGGTGTTGATATGGCGACTGTTTACGATGTCCCGCCGAATATGCTGATTCGGAGGGTTGCAGAAAGACTTAAGGAGATGCCAGAGTTTACCCCGCCAGAATGGGCAAAATTCGTAAAGACCGGGGTTCATAAGGAGAGAGCTCCAGAGCAGCCAGATTGGTGGTGGATCAGAGTTGCGGCGATATTCAGGAAAGTCTACATAGACGGGCCGGTTGGAATTGAAAGACTCAGAACTGCTTACGGCGGAAGGAAGAGGAGGGGAGTTGAACCTCCAAAGTTCAGAAAGGGTAGCGGTTCGATAATAAGAAAAGCACTTCAACAGCTTGAGAAGGCTGGATTCGTAACCAAAACTGAGGAGGGTAGGATTGTGACACCAAAGGGTAGATCTTTCTTAGATAAGATAGCGGCAGAGATCAAGGGAGAACTCGTTAAGCAAATTCCAGAGCTTGCGAAATACTAAATATACCTTTTGACAAAAATTTAGAGGGTGATGAACATGGATGAGAGAGAACTTGAAGAGATTAGAAGGAGGAAGCTACTTGAATTGCAGAGGCAGAGGGAGCTTGAGGAGCTCAGAAGACAGCAGGAATTGCAGAGACAGATCGAATTACAGAAGAAGGAAATTCTGAGGAGGATACTTGAGCCTGAGGCCAGGGAGAGACTTGCAAGGCTTAAGTTGGCCCATCCCGACATAGCCGAGGCTGTAGAAAACCAGCTCATAGCTTTGGCCCAAGCCGGAAAGATCAAGCAGAAGATCAGCGATGAGGTTTTGGTTTCGATCCTCAGGCAGATTTCCGCAAGGAAGAGAGAGCCGAGGATTATCAGGAAGTGATGGTTATGGGGAAGAAGACAGTTGGCGTAAAAAAGAGATTGGCGAAGTTTTTGAAGGCAAATAGAAGACCTCCGCTTTGGATTACGCTAAAGACCAAGAGGAGGGTTGTTACAAGCCCGGCGAGAAGGTACTGGAGACACAACAAGCTGAAGGTCTGAGGTGGTTGACATGACCAAGATCGTCGTTGAGAGGATATATTCGATCAGGTTGAAGCACAAGATGAAGAGGTATCCGAGATGGCTCAGGGCTAAGAAGGCCATGAGGTACATAAGGACGTTTCTCAGCAGGCACATGAAGGTCGAGCCGGATAAGATCAAGATAGACAAGAGCATAAACGAGAAGGTCTGGGAGAGGGGAGCTCAAAAGCCACCTTCAAAGATCAGAATTAGAGCTGTGAAGTTTGAGGATGGAGTTGTGGAAGCAGAGTTAGCGTAGCATGCCGAAACTACTTGCTATAAGGGGAGTTCCACTGATAGGATTGTACATAAGGGCTACAGAGGATTTTGCAGTACTTGGTGTAAACGATGAGAAGGCCAAGCAATATTTGGAGGAGGAGCTGGGTGTAGATGTGGTGGTTACTACGATCGCTGGTTCCGAGCTTGTAGGTGCCTTGGCATGCGCAAATTCGAACGGGATAATCGTAAGCGATCAGATAAGAACAAAGGAGAAGGAGATCCTTGAAAAGCTGTTTGAAGTTTACGTTGTCAAAACACCGATGACCTGCTTGGGCAACATCGTATGTATTAACGACAAGGGTGCGATAGTTCATCCAGAAGCTGACAATAACATAATTTCGGCCGTTGAGGAGCATTTGAACGTTGAAACTGCTAAGAGCACGATAGGTGGAATAAAAACCGTGGGGATGTCTGCTGTGGTTACAAACAAGGGTGGATTGCTGAATCCAAATGCAAGCGAATGGGAGATAAGGAAGGTCGAAGACGTAATGAAGGTTGAAGTTGGAACCGGAACCGTAAACTTCGGCAGCGATATGGTTGGAACGGGCTTGGTTGCGAATTCGAAGGGATATATAGCCGGGAAGGATACGACCGGATTTGAGCTGGGTATAATTGAGGAATCTCTATTTCCTTAGGGGGGTGGTATCATGAAGTTTGAGGTGGAGGGGGTCTTTAAGAATGCAAACCAGTGGCAGAAGTTTAGGAAGATCGTTGAGGCTCACAACGAGAGGTTCGCTTTGGAGAAGGTATATTCTTTACTTGGAAGCAACCATAAGGTTAAAAGACATTTGATAAAGATTAAGAATATCAGAGTTGTTGAATGATGGGGTGCTAAGATGGAAGAAAAGGAGATTCAGGAAAGGTATTTAGTTTTGCAACAGTTACAGGCTGAAAGTGAGGCTGTTCAAAGGAGAATTGTCGAGCTAGAACTTATAGACTCCCAGCTTGAAAAGACGATCGAAAGTTTGGAGTATTTCAATTCTCTCGATGATGGTGTAGAGGCTCTGATGAATTTGGGTGGAGGTGTCTTCGCTTACGTGGATGTTCAGACGGCTAAGAAGATGCTCGTCGACGTAGGTGCCGGTATCGTTGTTGAGAAGGAGGTAAGCGAGGCCATAGAGTTTTTGAAGAAGAAGAGGGAAACCATCCAGCAGAACATAGCTCAGCTTGAGCAAATACTACAGCAGATTGTGGAAAGGGTGAAAGCTATTCAGGAGGAGTTGGCTAAAGCTTTAAAAGAGAAGGAGGAGAAGAAGTGATATGTTTAAGTTTTTAAAGGAGAAGTTGGCCGCTTTTAAGAAGAAGCTCGATGAATCCATTAGAGCTAAAACTGAAGTTAAAGAGGAAAAGGCTCCTGAAGAGCCTAAGCTGGCAGTTGAGGTAGAGCAGGTTAAGGTTGATAAACCCGTTGAGCAGGTGGTCGAAGCTAAAACAGAAACCAAGGCTGAAAAGCCAAAGAAAAAGATAGGACTGGTTAGCAAGATAAAAACCCTTATAGTCGATAGAGAGGTATTAATCGATGAGAAGAAGGTTGAGGAGATTTTGGAAGATCTTGAAATCGTTCTACTCGAAAGTGATGTGGCTTTTGAGGTTGTCGAGGAGATCTCCTCAAAGCTCAAGGGTAGGTTGGTTGGTAGAACTAAGAAGATCGGTGAGAAATTATCTGATATAGTTATAAACGAACTTAAGCTGATAATTCAGGAGATACTGGATGCAAATAAGTTCGATTTTGACGAATTCGTTCAGATAAAGCTTAAGGAGAAGAAACCTCTAAACATCATATTTGTCGGAGTCAACGGAACCGGTAAAACCACAACGATCGCGAAGATTGCAAAGAGACTAATGGATTACGGTTATTCCGTTGTACTGGCGGCTGGAGACACTTTTAGAGCTGGAGCAATTGAACAGTTGGAGGAGCATGCCAGCAGGCTTGGAGTTAGGGTTATCAAGCATAAGCCCGGAGCAGATCCTGCGGCCGTCATCTACGATGCTATAAAGCATGCTGAAAGCAAAGGTATCGATGTGATTTTGGCAGATACGGCCGGAAGGATGCACACCAAGAAGAATCTGATCGACCAGCTTGGCAAGATAAAGAGAGTAACCAAGCCGGATTTGACGATATTTGTGGATGAGAGCATCGCTGGGAATGATGCGGTTGAGAGGGCGAGGATGTTTAACGAGGCAGTTGGCATTGATGGCTCAATCTTGACGAAGATCGACGCCGATCCGAAGGGTGGAACAGCGATTTCGATTAGCTACGTCACCGGAAAGCCGATTCTATTCTTGGGAACTGGGCAGGGCTACGACGATCTGGTCAAGTTCGATTCCAAGTGGCTGATTGAGAGGATATTTGGAGACATCTAATTTAATCTTTTCAAAGTTAACTTCGCCGTTGCGATTTTAAGGGAGAATAAAAATTAAAGGATTCAGTTGCTGCTACTCCTACGCTTGAAGTACTCCAATATTTCGATTGGTATCGGTAAGACAATCGTATTTGCCTGCTCTGCTGCCACCTCATTTAGTGTCTGCAGAATTCTTAGCATCATGGCACCTCTACTCTGCTCTAAGATCTGAGCAGCTTCAAATAACCTCTGCGCAGCCTGATACTCTCCGTCTGCTCTGATTATCTTTGCCCTTCTTTCCCTCTCAGCTTCAGCCTGCATCGCCATGATCCTCTTCATCTCCTCAGGCAGCTCGACATCCTTGATCTCTACTGCCGTGACCTTAACCCCCCATGGATTTGTTGCCTCGTCGATTATCTGCTGCAATCTTGCGTTCAACTTTTCCCTTTCCGAAAGAAGCTCATCAAGCTCCGCCTGACCGATTACACTCCTCAAAGTCGTCTGAGCTATTTGGGCTGTGGCGTACATGAAATCCATAACCTCAGTCACAGCCTTTTCGGGATCAACAACTCTGTAATACACAACCGCGTTAACCCTAACTGCTACGTTGTCCTTGGTGATAACCTCCTGAGTTGGAACGTCGTATGTGATAGTTCTGAGGTCAACCTTAACCATACTTTCGATTATCGGAATTACGAAGAACAGTCCTGGCCCCCTAGCTCCAACAAGTCTTCCAAGTCTAAAGATCACTCCCCTCTCGTATTCTTTGACTACTCTGATTCCTGCGGCAATGAAACCGACGATTATTACGATTAACCCAGCGATCAAGATCCAGAACGGCGTTAACAACGTCATGTTTTCTGCTATACATCGGCAAATATATAAACCTTTACCTTAATTTAAGAAAAGAATAGTTTATCATTTGAACGTCTCATACTTCGTTGTTGGTGTAATCTCTCCAACCAAATTTACCTTAACAAGCTTCTTGGCCTCCTCCAAATCGTAGTTACCCAGAAGCCACATGACCTTAACGAGTGCGACTTCTGGTAGCATATCCTCTCCTTCAATCACTCCAGCTTTTAGCAGATATCTGCCTGTATCGTAAACTCTGTCGCAAATCCTCCCCCAGAGGCACTGGGAAGTCATCACTATCAAGCTATCATCGGAAATTCTCTTTATCGTATCAAGCCAGTCCGTTGAAACGTGCCCTAAGCCTGTTCCTTCCAAAACGAAACCTCTGTAACCTTTATCGTAGTAGTAATCGAGTATGTCTGGCTTAAGTCCTGGGAAGAACTTTATCAAGACGACCTTATCGTAAAGCCTATCTCTGAGCTCAAGCTCTCTCTCGTTCCTCTTAAATCTGTCTTCAACGAACCATGTGATCTCACCTGAGGGATAGTCTACCCTGCCTAGCGGTGGGAAGTTTATCGACTTAAACGCATCCCTTCTCGATGTATGGCACTTCCTAACCTTCACACCTCTGTGTATGTAACAGAAATCATCGCTCGTGCTTCCGTGCATCACGACGGCGACTTCCCCCAAATCGGAGGTAGCTGCCTTCGCAGCGCAGAATAGATTCATTGCAGCATCGCTTGAAGGTCTGTCACTGCTTCTCTGTGCTCCTACCAAGATTATCGGTACAGGTGTTGAAAGCATGAACGCCAAGGCTGAGGCTGTGTAATGCATCGTATCTGTTCCATGTGTGATTATGATCCCATCGTATCCGTTCTTTATCGAAGAGTATATCTCCCTTGCAAGCTCAATCCAGTTCTGTGGCTTCATGTTTTCGCTTAAGATGTTATAGAGGAGCATAGCATCCACGTTGCAGATCTCAAGCAACTCTGGCACGTCTCCGGCGATCTCTTCAGCCGTGAACTGACTCGTTACGGCTCCGGTTCTGTAATCCACTCTGCTTGCAATTGTTCCTCCCGTTGAGATTATCTTAACGTTGGGCAAGCCCTCCCGCTTCTCAAGTTTTGGAGTTGGGTACTTTATAGGCTTTTCTTCTATTATTTCTATGAGCTCGTAATCCTTAAAACCGACATTATAACCGCTATCGAGCTTGAGAACGAGGCAATCTGTAAACGATGGCATTACGATCCCTTCGAAGATTCTGCCCTTAGCTCTGATTCTTACTCTCCTTCCTTGGAGCTCCATACTTTTCGTAAGATCTTTTGGCGTTTTATCCTTTTTGGATTTGATTATCCTTAGGTAAAATAGAATTCTTGTAGTTAATCTTTCAGAAGTTCCATAGCCTCATCGTACAACCTCTCAAGCTTCTCGCTAACACCGTCAACGATTTCAGCTAACATCTCTCGATCTTCCTCAAGCCTCCTCTTTCTAACTTCGATCATCCTCAAGATCTCAGACCTTGAAGTTCCTCCCAAGTTGTCTCTGCTTTCAACGATCTCCTTAGCATCGAACTTAAGCTCATCCTCGCTGAGCTCGATTTCATAACCAAACTCCTTAGCCATTCTCTTAACGTTTTTAGCGTTGAATTCCAAGCTCTCTGCGATGAGTCTTCCAACAATCCTATGCGCATCCCTAAACGGAACCCCCTTCTTAGTGATAAGATCTGCAAGTTCGGTTGCGTGGGCAAAGCCCTTCAAAGCCTTCTCAAGCATCACATCCCTTTTAAATTTGATCTTCTCAAGCATCCTTGCCATCAAGATCGCCGAAATATCTGCGATTTCAAGCGATTCAAACATGATCGGATTCATCTCCTGGAAATCCCTGTTGTATGTAAACGGCATGGCTTTGTAAATGGACATTACTCCAGCTAGGTTGCCCAAAACCCTACCAGCTTTGGCTCTTATGAGTTCGGCGATATCTGGATTCTTCTTCTGGGGCATTATGGAAGATGAGGAGGCGTACTCATCTGGTAATTCTACAAATCCAAATTCGGAACACCATAGGATTATCTCCTCAGCCATTCTGCTCAAGGATAGCATTGTAGAAGCAGAGACGAATATGGATTCGATCAAAAAATCCCTACTTGCAACTGCATCACAGCTGTTCTCAACGACCCCATCGAATCCAAGCAATCCGGCAGTGTACTCCCTGTCAAGCTTAAATGAAGTAGAAGCGAAGGCTGCTGAGCCTAAAGGTGATAGGTTTACCCTTTTAAAGGCATTTAAGGCCCTTTCAAAATCCCTCTCGATCATGTCATGATAAGCCAGCACGTGATGAGCTAAAACGGTGGGTTGCGCGTATTGTAGGTGCGTAAATCCGGGCATGATGGTGTCCACGTTATTCTCAGCGATATCGATCAGGATCCTTCTAAGCTCAAGTAGTGAGAAAGCCAAAGAGAGAAGTTTATCCCTTGCAAACATCCTTAAGCAGGTTGCAACTTCATCGTTTCTACTTCTTGCAGTATGCATCTTCTTTCCAGCTGGTGTTCTCTTGGTTACCTCAGCTTCGATGGCCTCATGAACATCCTCGTATTCCTTGGGTAGAGAATCGTATCCAGCGTCTCTAACCACAAACAGCGCTTTGATAATCTCTTTAGCTTCTTCCTTGCCGATATGACCACATCTAAGCAATCCCAGAACGTGGGCTATGTCCACGAGGATATCATAGTAGAATATCTTTGCATCATGGCTCAGAGATGATGAAAAGTCCAACGCTAGCTTGTCCATCTCACTTTTGAGCCTACTTCTTACCACCATTCCTCTTCCTCCAAACAACCTCGTTGCCGTATCTAATCTCAACTATGCGGTGCATGGGGATAACCGTACCGGAGTATAGATATAAAAACTTGTGTCCGATCTTCTCGATCTCATCTCCTCTAAGCTCTGAAAGCCCCTTTGGTCTGTCTATGTAGACGATCACAACCTTGCTGAAATCGTAATCTGGATGCCACTTGAATTTGTTCAGCAGATCTCTGATCATAGCTCCTCTTCCTTCGTAAGCTCTACAAGTTGACCTTTAAGATTCAACTTCAGGGACTTCTTAGCAACGGCCCTGATTATGATCGGATCTAGGCCTAAGCTCTTGCTTATATGCTGAACTGACATCCTTCCCGCTTTGACCTCGTTGATGATCTTCTGAACTATCTCCTCGAACTCGTCATCTGGCATGAATACGACTTCAAGTATCTTGTTGAGATCTTTGAGAGGTGCGTAGAAGTTTGCGCTTATATGAGTGTAGCTGACATGATACTCCTTTTCAGGCTTCCCCGCTGGATCTGACGGCATCCTCCATTTAACCTCAAGCATTCCTGCATGTTTCAAAATCTTTAGAGCCTCCTCCACACCCTCGCCGAATCTATCTTTCAATTCGTTGAAAGTAAGCCATTCTGAAAGTAAGGTCTCATAAACGTTCTTGTAGAGGTTTGTTGAAAAAAGCTGTAAAATTGGGACAAGTTCGACTATGTCGTTGACTAACTTTGCCCTTCGAACCATTTTACCACCTTCAGAAGAATTTAAGGATATCTTAGGACTTTAGATATTTCTACTTTTCCTTCTCAGCATTTCGATTATCTTGCCGTCATATCGTATTATGTATTCAAAAGTTTCTATCGCAAGTCTAAGCCTGAAATCCTCATCGATCCTTCCGTCTTTCAATCTTTCGATCACCTCCAGATATTGACTTGGTTTGCATATCGGCAGAACCTTTCGATAGTTCTTGGCCGAAGCTCTGAGCAGAGATACTCCTCCAATATCTATGTCATCGATCTCTCTGACTTCGTAGAGATTTACCACAACCATACCAAAAAATCCGGAATATATCCTTTCAAATACAGCTGGATGAAGTGTTTTTATTTGTTTTGACTCCTTCAGCCCTGTAATCTCTGACAGTCTTTTAGCTCTGATTCCATTGCTTTCTAAGTAATTTGCCGTACCTTCTGTAGCATAGATAACCCAGCCAAGAGATGTCAGCTCTTTTGCAAATTCGATTAGGTTGGTCTTGTCGCTAACCGAAATTAAAGCGTTCATATTTCCCGTTAGGTAATTCGTTTTTAGAACATAACCAATTTAGCTCTTGTTAGGTTTCTCTGAATTAAACTTGAATTCTGATCATACCAAGCTTCTCGAGTTTGATACCTCCAGCCTCTTACCTATCTCTTTTTAAAGCATCATCAAGATCCCTAAGAAGAGTTATTTCGGCAGATCCTTGGACTTAAGCTATTTCACCTCTCTGAGTAAGCTCTCTTCTTCAATCTGAAGCGTAGACTCGATAAGATATCTGATCAACCCTTCAAGACGCTCGACATCGCCTCTGAGCTTCCTAATCTTCTCCATAATATCGGAAAGTGTAACTTCCTCTCGCATAGATGGTTATTTCAACTTGGAAGTTGAAAAGAGTTTTGATCAAA
>CAYMEG010000008.1:0-15483 GCA_964389535.1 uncultured archaeon
TTATCCAATCCTGTTTGAATCTAGTATCGACATAAGTTCTGTCAGATCTATCTCTCCAAATCCTATTGCAGAATCGGCCGCACCGTACGATATTATCAAACTATCGTCGATTATCTGAGCTCCGCACGGAAAAACTGTGAACGGTCTATCACCGTAGATCTCATAACTTTCTTTTGGCTCCATGATGTAGTAGGGGGTTACGGCAGTTACCTCTGCGCTTTCATTCATGAGCATGGCAAATACCTTGTATGCCTTTGTTTCCATGTCCATACTGTGAAGCAAAAATAGATATTCTCCATCAACTTTAACCGGCGGCGTGCTCCATCCTATTTTCTCTTCAAACTTAGCATGTTCAAGAACCAATTTGGTATCGCTGACGCTAACATCTCTAAATTCCTTCAGCTCCAAAACATCATCGGGTACATCACTCACGGTCAGATAAAACCTCTCATCTCTCATGTGTGGCCGATGAAATAGTTTCAAACCATCCTTCATCCTGACGAAGAAAGCATCCTTATCGCTGATCACGAATCCCCTCATCTCCTCCGGCATCCTACATACACAAAGTTTCCTCCATTTCCCGTTATCAAAAATTGCCGTAACAGGGAGGGTTCTTTCAACCCTAATCGAAGGATCGAAGTAGTTGACAGTTCTACCGCTGTAAGTTATCAGGATCTTGTCATCGATCTCATAAACCCTCGGATCCTCAACACCCCATATATCAAATCTGTTATCTGGATACAGAACTATCTCGGCCGTATAATGGCAGGCAAACAGGTTGTTGAACAGATCCCTAATTGGAACTCTAAATTCTGCAACTGCACTTGCATACGTGAAGTATCCCAGAACTATTCTGCCGTAAACTATCAGTTCCTCACCATTAAAGTTTATAGATGCATTGAAAATCGTTACAGGATTGTCGATCGGATACTTCTTAAGATGGATCTTGTTGGCAGTGATTACACCCCTCCTCTTGACTATGTCAACCGTTTTATTCTCTCTTTTAACATCCCCCGCCCTACAGATGGGTCTGAACATCTCAATCCCGAATAAGATCAACATTTAAAATATTTACGATTATTCCTTTACGACTTTGATAAACTATAGCAACGAAAGTATTAAATGCTAATTCGATGCAGAGTCTTTGGTATGGGTAGGACGAAGAAGGTAAAGATGGCAGGAAGATTCGGTGCAAGGTATGGACTCAGAATCAGGAGGATGATCGTTAAGATCGAGGAACTTCAAAGGCAGAAGTACGTCTGTAGGAGATGTGGAAAGAAGGCTGTGAAGAGGGTTGGAACGGGAATTTGGGAATGTAAGGCTTGTGGATATAAGTTCGCTGGAGGTTGTTACGTTCCCTCCACGGCTATGAAGATCCTTGAACAGATCACAAGGTAGGGAGGTGTCCGAATTGGGCACCTACATCTGTTTGGTTTGTGGTGCTGAAGTTGACGTCGATTTGGAAAGGAATCTCATTCAGTGCACGAAGTGTGGTAACAGAATTTTGATGAAACCTCGCCCACCAGCCTTAAAGAAGAGAGTTCCCGCAATCTGATTTTATATTTGCATGTTCTTCAGCTCTTATTACTCAGCTTGAACTTATCTGTACTCACCAACCGGCCACGTGCATTCGAGTTCAACCGAAAATCAATATATACTGTTTCTGAGGTCTGCTTGGTATGGAGAAGATCAAACTCGGACTGGTCGTTGCCGAATTCAACCGGGACATAACGTACATGATGGAGATACTTGCAAGGGAGCATGCAGAATTTTTGGGGGCAGAGATCGCAGAGGTTATAAGGGTTCCAGGAGCTTTCGATGTTCCAATCGCCGTGAAGAGAATGCTTGAAAAAGGAGATGTCGATGCCGTAGTTACGATAGGCTGTGTCATCGAAGGTGAGACCGAGCATGATGAAGTAGTAGCCCAGCATGCGGCAAGGAAGATAATGGATTTAAGCCTTGAATACAACAAACCCGTAACTTTGGGAATATCCGGACCTGGCATGGGCAGACTTGCAGCCCAGGAAAGAGTTGAATATGCAAAGAGGGCTGTTGAGGCCGCTGTGAAGCTCGTTAAAAGACTTAGAGAGTACGATAAATCTAAGGAGAAAAATAATAAAATTTAAAAATACTTTAAATAATATATCTTACAAAAAGATAAGATTTTTAAACATGCATAAAACAGTTTTTGCTACGATGGTTGAAAGACTCAGTAAAATCAAACCTTCAGCAACTCTGAGGATTTCCGCGATGGCAAAAGAGCTTGCAAAACAGGGTAAGCCCGTAATCAATATGAGCGTTGGAGAACCGGACTTTGTAACACCCAAACACATCGTCGATGCCGCCATCAAGGCTTTAAACGAGGGGAAGGTCTTCTATACCCCCACGAGGGGAATTCCAGAGCTTTTAGAAGCTATAGCTGAAAAGCTTCAGAATGAGAACAGAATCCCGGCAACTTCAGACAACATCATAGTTACACCCGGAGCCAAGTATGCGATCTTTGAAGCCATCATGGCTACGATAGAAAAGGGTGATGAGGTGATCTTACTCGATCCATCATGGGTCAGCTACGAACCGTGCATCCTTATGGCCGAAGGTAAGCCAGTTTGGGTTCCCCATGCCGAGGATTTTGAGGATGCTCCGATTGAAGAGTACATCACATCAAAAACAAAGATGATCATCATAAATACACCAAGCAATCCTCTCGGTGTCGTTTATCCAAAGGAATTTTTGAAGAAGGTAAGAGACCTTGCAGTAGATCACGACATACTTGTACTTTCGGATGAGATTTATGAAAAGATCGTATTCGAAGGGGAGCATATAAGCATAGCATCGTTTGACGACATGTTCGATAGAACGATTACGATCAACGGATTCTCAAAGGCCTACGCAATGACGGGATGGCGTTTGGGTTATGCCGTAGCGAATGAAGATATAATAAAGAACATGAACAAGATCCAGTCACACTCGGTAAGTCATCCCACATCGTTCGTTCAATACGCCGGAGTTGTTGCTTTGAAGGGTGATCAGAGCTTCATTAAAGAGATGGTTGCGGAGTTTAAGGCTAGGAGAGATATCCTCATGAAGGGTCTGGATGAGCTGGGAATAACCTACGCCCCTCCAAAGGGTGCGTTCTATCTATTCATGAATGTCGGCATGGATGGTGTTAAATTTAGTGAAGAATTCCTAAAAAGGGAGTTCGTAGCTGTAACACCTGGAGAGGCCTTTGGAAGGGCGTATAAGAATTGGGTGAGGGTTAGCTATGCTACATCCCGAAGTAACATCGAAGAATTCTTAAGAAGACTCGAAAGGTTTATGAATTCATAATCTAATCTTGCTTTATATACCAAACCTTGTTTAAAACTCATCATAGGACAGTAGTCTTTAAATACAGCTAAAAATAAAAACATGATCGTTCGAGGGGGGAAGGATGGGCGATGTTTTGATAATAGGAGAGCCGGGAACGGGAAAAACCCGAGTGATATTTAACTTTCTACCCGATTTTAAGAAGGTTATTTGGGTAACTACTATAAAAAGTGCTGAAATTATTAGAAGATCTATCGAACCTCACTTTGATGTTGATCTCTGGGTTGTTGATACTCACACCTGGGTTAGAAGACCTTCTCACACGGAGAAGGATATAATAGTTAGCAATCCGATAAATTTGAACGAGGTTAGTTTGGCCATCGGTAGGGTTTTGGATCTGGTTGGTAGCAGGTATCTCCTAGCTTTTGATTCTATTTCCGGACTTTTGCTTTATCACGCAACTCAGAGAGTTGTTCACTTTTTGCGCAACATTTTGGTTAGAATTGAGAGTGATAAGGCCAGTGGTATCTTCACACTCGTGAAGAACGCTCATGACGTATATACCGAAACTTCTGTAAGTTTGATGTTTTCAAATATAATTGAGCTTGAGAGAAGGTTCGACGATGGTGTCAAGAGGTACATAAAGCTCATAAAAACGTTCGGTTATATTGAGCCTGAATTTTCCGAATTTACACTCGATGCAGAGGGCATTCACCTTCCAAAACCGATCGAAGAGTTCATAAGAGATCAGCTTAAGAGAACGTTCGCATGATTTTAATATCCAAGACAACCTATTTTAAACGATGGTTAAGCTCAGGGTTGCAGACTACATGACAAGGAATGTCATAACCCTATCACCCGACGATACGGTTGAAGACGCCATAAACCTGATAGAGAAGACAGGGCATGACGGATTTCCAGTGGTTGATGGTGATGGGAAAGTCATAGGCTACGTCTCATCGATCGATCTGCTTAGAAAGGATCCGAAGATGAAGATAAGGGATGTCATGAGCAAGGATCTATACGTTGCAAGGGATTTCATGGATCTGAAAGACGTAGCTAGGGTGATGTTTAGAACGGGACATTCAAAGCTTCCAGTGGTTGATAAGGATGGTAGATTGGTTGGAATAATCACAAACGCCGATGTTATAAGGAGTCAGATCGAGAGGGCTAGTCCAGAGAAGGTGGAAAAGCTAAAGAGAACTTTGGAGAGAATTCACAGTATAAAGGTAACGATCGAAAGGGGAAGGGTTGAGATCGACAGGCTCATCCCGACTCAAACCAAGGTTTACGCCGATGAACTCAAGGGTAGGATTCACGAACTCAGAAGAGGGTTGGCGGAGCCGATAGTTGTGATAAAGAAGGATAACAGACTCTACTTGGTTGACGGGCATCACAGGGCTATAGCGGCTCTAAGAATTGGAATCAAGGAATTAGAGGCCTACATCCTAAACGTTCCCGAGGGGGTTGAACTTGGAATTGAAAAGTTGGTCAGAAAGAGGGGCATCAAATCGTTGAAGGATGTTGAAGTTATAGAGGACGTTCCGCATCCGCTGGTTGAGATAACGTTTAAAAAGACGGGCTAATTTCCATTATGATACTCGACGAACTCTACGAAGTTCTGATGGATAGAAAGCTAAATCCGAAGGATGGTTCCTACACATCGAGGCTGATATACCACGAGAAGGGGATCAACGCCATATTGGAGAAGATCGGCGAGGAATGTACGGAACTGATACTGGCCGTTAAGGATGGAAAAAAGGATGATATAATCTATGAAGCCGCAGATTTGATCTACCACATGATGGTTCTGTTCGTCAAGCTTGATATAAGGCTTGAGGAAATTTGGAAAGAGCTTGAGAGGAGGAGAAGATGAAGACGTGCGTCATCTGGACTGTGAATTTGGATAGCAGAAAGACGAGGAGCGAAGGTAGAAAGATCCCACTTAAGTATGCCATCCCAAACGTTAAACTCGCAGAACTCGTTGAAGCCTGCAAGGAGCTTGGGATCGAATTCGAAGTTGAGGAGAAGAAGTATCCGAAGTGCTGGTGGGAGGAGTGCGGAAGGGTTATCGTTCCGAAGACGAAGTCTAAGATTCATCTGATGATCGAAATTGCAAAGAAGATAGCCGAGCTAAGAAAGGCTAAGAGAAGATGAAGCTGATATTTCTCCTTTCTGGAGAACACCCCGAACTGGCTAAAGAGGAAGTTCTGGGTTTACTTAACAGTTATGGTAGGATAGAGAGGTTAGATGAGGACGAGCAGATACTGATCGCAGATTTCGAAGGAGATAAGTCAGCATTCGACCGCTTAGCGTTTACCCATGAGATATCCGAATTCTTCGCAAGCTGTCATCTAAATGAGCTCGAGGAGGTATTTAGGGAAATTCCGATTCCGAAGGGTTACACATGCGTTAGGGTTCGAAAGATAGGTAAGGGAAGGGAGCATATAAGCTCTTTGGAGATTGAAAGATCTATGGGCGCGATTTTATGGAAGAGAGGAGCAAAGATAAGCGTTTCAAAACCAGAAGTTATAATCCGTATATATCTGGCTGAGAGAGCTCATGTTGGCTTTCTGATTCATAAAACAGATACGAGGCAGTTCAATGAGAGGAGACCCGATAAAAGACCGTTCTTCATGCCGTTCGTAGTTCTGCCGAGACTTGCAAGGGCTCTGATAAACGTAACCGGAGTTAAGGAAGTCATGCTCGATCCGATGTGTGGAACTGGAACGTTTTTAATCGAAGCTGGGCTTATGGGTATCAAATTTGCCGGAATCGATGCGCTTAGAAAGGTCGTGTTCGGATGTGCAAAGAACCTGAAGTTCTTCGGACTGCCAACGAATGTTATATGGGGAGATGCGAGAAATGTTCCCTTTAAGGATGAGAGTTTTGAAGCCGTCGTGACCGATTTTCCGTACCTAAGATCTGCCAGAAGCTATGGGGATGATCTGTATGAAAGGGCAACCGAGGAAATCTGGAGGGTGCTTAAGACTGGTTGTAGGGCTGTTTTGGTTATAAACGTCGATGCCGATGACATCTTCGGACGGTTCTTCAGAATCGAAGCCAAGTTCTACCAGAGAGTTCACAAGAGTCTGACGAGAAGATTTTTTATATGTAGAAAGGTTCAAGGATGAGGGAGGTGGTACCGTCCCAAGGTTCTGTAGGATTCTCGAATCTGCTGAGCAAGGGTTCATGAGAGTAACTGTTCGAACTCGATCTCAACGGGCAGAGGTATCGATATGCTTGACATCGCTGCACTGATCGCGTGCATTCTGATCGCCTTCAGCATAGGCTCGAACGATACTTCGAACGCTTTTGGGATCAGTATAGGTGCTGGGATCATAACCTTTAAGAGAGCGCTGTACCTCCTGGGTATCTTTGTCTTCATCGGAGTAATCTTGCAAGGGAGAAATGTGATGAAAACAGTCGGTAAGGATCTTGTAGCATTAAGTTTGGAGGTTCTATCGGTAGCACTTCTGATCTCTGCAGTTACGATAATAGTATCGAATTGGAAGAAATTGCCAGTTTCAAGTCATCAGGCTATAATAGGAAGTTTGGTTGGCTCAGCGTTGTCGTTCGGTTACGATGTTCACATCGATACCCTCACAAAGATAGTTGAATCTTGGATAATATCACCCATAGGTTCCATATTCCTAGCCATGCTCGTCTACAAAATCATGGAAAAAATTTTCCGTAAGATTCCGGTGTTTAAGGTTGAGATGATTCTAAGGTTACTCATACTGTTGAACGGCGTAATAATAGCGTACAACACTGGAGCAAACGAATTAGCTACAGCTTTGGGCCCAATAGTATACTACGGAATTCTTACTCCGATTCAGGCATCGATGATAGGCTCAGCTTTGCTCTGGTTTGGAGCTTTTTTGTTAAGCGGAAGGGTGGTTGAAACCGTTGGCAAGGGCATTACAAGCTTGGATGCATTCTCAGGTTTCTGTGCACAATTTAGCGCTGGTATATGTGTCCTGATATTTACAACCATAGGCATGCCCGTCTCCACAACTTACTGCATAATCGGCGGAGTATTGGGCGTTGGTATGCTTAAGGGTGTAAAGACCATAAGATTCAGCCTGTTAAGGAAGATGGTGGTTAGCTGGATCATGACTCCCCTCTCCACGTTTGCAATCTGCTATGCGATTGCAAAAGCTTTACCTTATATCTGAAATCATCAGATATAGATCGTGCAGTCTATCGGCCAGATCTATCAACATATCGGCATCTCTAACCCTTTCAATCCATCTCTCAGGAATAGCATCGATTCCAAGCTTACAACCCATCATCCCGCAGGCCATTGCGGCGATCGAATCCGTATCTCCCCCGGCGTTTACAGCTTTAAGTGCACAATCTCTGAAATTTGAAGAGGAGAAGTAACAGTAAAAGGCCAAAGGAACGGCATCGTAAACAGAAATCGAGTTTCCCAGCCTATTTACTGCAAAATCCAAATCCTTATCCGCAATCTGATAGGCGAGGCAGATCTTATCCGCTACAAGTTCATCGAATTTTTTAGTTCTCCTCACGACCTCCTCAACGATATCATCCTCCTCCCAGTCGTTCAGAATGCAAGCTACTGCTATCGCTATAGCTACGGCACCGCTCACAGCGGAACCTCTATGCGTAACTATCGAGGAAAATACGGAATATCTCTCAACCAAATCCAAACTGAAGGAGTAAACCAACCCCACCGGCAAAACTCTCATCGCAGAACCACATGTTTCGGATTCAACTCCAGACATATTCCAAGGGATACCGAACTCCAGATTTCTTATGGCGATCCTCGTTGTAGGCCCGATCCTTTGACTTGTGATCGTTTTTAACCTCTCCGCAAAGTCATCCGGACTGAAATAGACTGTCTTAAGTATCGATTTGGCCAGTAGTATCATCTGTTCCGTATCGTCTGTCCACTCCCCAGCTTTGAGATCTCCGTATGGGGAAGGCAAGAAGTCGTCAATCTCGCCATAGATCCTTCTGATATCTTCTCTGCTTAAGCCTTCAACCGGCATGCCCAAAGCATCGCCGATCGCAAATCCCAGTATCGCCCCTCTAAATCTTTTGATCATCGATTACGAGTTTGAACCAAATTTTATATAATCGTATGCTAAGGTTTGTCTATGGATGTCATCATAAGGAAGAGTGAAGTCTACGGTTCTGCAACTCCACCCCCTTCAAAGAGTTACACACATCGAGCCTTCCTAGCTTCGGCCCTTTCAAGATCATCTAAAATATACAACGCCCTAATTTCGGACGATACTCTGGCAACTCTAAACTGCTGCAAGAAGATCGGAGCCTCAGTTGAACGTAAAAAGGATTTTTTCAAATTCTGGGGTTGCTATGAGATCGAGGGTGGTAGGTATTTTTACTCTGCAAATTCTGGAACCACTATGAGACTCTTTCTGGGGATACTTTCTCTATCAAAATCCCCCAAGTACTCGATTTTGGATGGGGATGAATCTCTAAGAAAAAGACCGAATAAGGAGCTTGTAGATGCTTTAAGAATTTTGGGTGCAAACATCAGAGGATTTGGATGTTTTGAGCCTCCTGTTTGGGTTAAGGGAATTGTTAAGGGAGGTGATGTTAAGATCAGAGCTAAGAGTTCGCAGTTCATATCCTCCCTCCTATTCACACTTCCACTCGCAAGCGGCAACTCTGTTTTGAACGTTTTGGATGTTAAGTCTAAGCCCTACATCGAGATCTCGTTGCACGTTCTTGAGGAGAGTGGAATCGATATTGAAAGGGAGGATTTCAAATTCTACATCGAAGGTGAGCAGGAGTTTAAGCTTAGAAGGTTCGATGTACCTTCAGACTTCTCTTCGGCCAGCTATCTCATCGCTGCTGGAATCTTGGCTGGAAAGGTCGAACTTAAAAACATGTTTGAATCTAAGCAGGGTGATAGAAGGATCGTCGAAGTAGTTGGGGAGATGGGAGGAAGGATAAGGTGGGATAGGGATAACGGTGTTATAATCGCAGAAAGTTCTGAACTTGAGGGAATCGAGGTTGACGCTGGGGATATTCCAGATCTGGTTCCAACCATCGCCGTTCTGGCTTCCGTTGCTAAGGGAAGAACGGTGATATACAACGCTGAACATCTGAGACTTAAGGAGATAGATAGAATAGAGGGAATCTATCAGAATCTTAGGAGCTTGGGAGTGGATGTTAAGAAGAGGATGGATGGTCTTGAGATAAAAGGAGGAGAAATCAAGGGAGGAATTGTGAACTCTTTCGGTGATCACAGAATGGCTCTGGCATTTTCATTGCTCGGTTTGATAGCTGAGAAGGGTGTTCTTGTTAGGAACGCTGAGGTGGTCTCGGTTTCGTATCCAGATTACTTTGAAGTTTTGAGAGATCTTGGAGCCAAGGTTGAAATCATCTAGAGTCTACGTGTGCTCCTTCCCAGCTCCAGATAAACGTATATAGCCAAACAGATTATGATTATCGCAAGCGCGTAGTTCTTGAAGGCGTTGACCAAGTTCTTGTAGAATAGGTACTCCTCTCCGAACGGGCCGATCGATCTCATCTCCGGGGCGTTTAGTATGAAGTACATCCCAATCCCCCTTATGACTATGGGCTTACCCCCGATCATAACCGCTTGAGCAACTATGTCTTTCTTTGTGATAAACCAAGGATCCGGGCCGGATGCATCTCCACCCGTGTATATCCTTCCATCCTCGATTCTAAGAACTCTATGTGTTATTGGAAGATACGAATCTGGTCTCTTGAACATGATTATATCTCCAACGTGCGGATCGATGTGTATGGCCTGAACAAGTATTATGTCTCCCCTCTTCATAGTCGGATACATGCTGTCCGATATAACGACCGCCCAGAACAGCTTATGTGTAAATGCGAGCATCAGTAGCAATACGATAAAACCCAAAACGGCAAACGTCCTCAAGACTGGCCTTTCCTTCTTCTTAAACATTTCAATTCTCGAATAAACTATCCTCCTTCTTTCGTTCCTCTCAGAAATTAATCTTATCCTCTCCAAGAATGATAATCTGTAACCTTTAACTCTGAAGTAAGCGTAGATGATCACGATCAGCGATGCTATGCATACAGCTTCAACTATCATCGTAATCACCTAAGGCCACAATTTATAAAAGGATTGTTATGCCCGTTACCAAAAACCAAACACCGAAGATTATGAAGATAACCTTCAAGCCAGATGCAAGATGGTTCGACGTTAGGGGGACGAATTCAAGCCAAGAAAGATCGCACAGCTCATTTATGAACACCATTAGACCAAAGATTTCGGCCATCGATTTCATGATAAGCATGAAACCCAAGGTAAACACCGAATGAAGTAAGAAGAGCTCCCATCAGTATGCCCTTTACATTCCTATCATCTGACATCCCCAACCTCTAGAAGCTAGGTACAGTAATACGATTCCAGAATTCCAACCACTGCTTTGATGAAATCTGTGGCTCCGAAAAGGAATGAGAGCAGAATTATCAGAAGGCCGAAGGATTCCGGCAAATTAGTTCTTCTTGCCTTCAATTGTAGCGGCAAATAAGGGGCATTAAGCCAAGAGGCACAACCATTACTATTATCCATGAACGAATATTAGCGTAAATTTAAAAATGTTGTTGCAGAGGCTAAAGCGATGTGGAGGAGGTGGAGACACATCACGAAACTCGATCCAGATAGACCAAATCCGCCAGAACTGATTAAAGCTGTAGTTGAGAGTGGAACGGATGCTATCATGATCTCCGGAACTCAAAACGTAACACTTGAGAAGGCTAAAGCTCTTTTGGATGAAGTTAAGGATTTCGGGTTGCCAACGGTAGTCGAACCTTCAGATCCTTCCAACGTCATATACGATGCAGACTACCTGTTCGTTCCTACCGTTTTGAATTCAGCCGATGGGGAATGGATAACTGGAAAACATGCAAAGTGGGTCGAGCTAAATTTTGATAGGCTTAAGGAGTTCTGTGATATCATCGATAGAACCGTATTCGAAGGCTACATAGTTTTAAATCCAAATTCAGCAGTCGGAAGGGTTACGAAGGCGAAGACAGATCTGACTCCAAAGCAAGCCGCAAGCTATGCCATAGTTGGTGAAAGGATATACAAGCTACCAGCGATATACATCGAATACAGTGGAACTTTCGGCGATCCCGAGGTTGTCAAAGCTGTGAAGGATGTTTTGGATAGGGCCGTGCTGATATACGGCGGGGGAATCGACAACGAAGAGAAGGCAACGACCATGCTCAGATACGCCGACATGATAGTCGTAGGAAACGTCCTGTACGAAAAGGGGATCGAGCGGTTCTTGGAAACAATTCCATGAAAGCTATATGGGATCTCCTTAGGTTGGAGCATGGATTAATGTACGCTTTAGGCGTTCTAGTTGGAATTATCGTTTCTGCTGGTTTAGATTTCAGTTTTAGAGATGCTTTTTTTGGATGTCTAACGGCCATATTCTGTCAAGCTTCAGCTTTTGCCTTGAACGATTACTTCGATTACGAAGTGGATTTGGCTAATAAAAGGTTTGACCGACCTCTCGTCAGGGGTGATCTTAGCAGAGGGACGGCTTTGATTATAGGGGTGTCCTTAGCTCCTCTGGGATTTCTATCAGCCTATGCAATATCGATCAACGCCTTTTTGCTTGCTTTAGCAGTAACCCTACTCGGCTATCTATACAACGTGAAGTTGAAGGAGTTTGGAATCTTCGGCAACATGTACATAGCTTTCTCCATGTGTACACCGTTCATATTCGGTAGTGTGGTTGTGGCAAATACGATAACACCACAGATCGCCGTACTTTCGATCATAGCATTTCTTTCTGGGGTTGCAAGGGAGATCATGAAGGGGATCGAAGACGTTGAAGGAGATGCTATAAGGGGCGTTAAGACCGTTGCAAGAGTTAAGGGTGTAGAATTCGCTTCGAAGCTATCCGCATCTCTCTTTCTGATTGCGGTGGCTTTGAGTTTGGTTCCGTTTCTATCCTTGGAGAGATACAGGTTGGATCTCAAATATCTAATACCGGTAATCGTTACGGATATCATGCTTATCAGAATTTCGTTTGAGCTTATTGGAAGACATGAGCCAGAAGATATTAGAAGGTACAGAAAGCAGACACTTGTAGCGTTAACCTTCGGTTTGGTCGGATTCTTGATCGGGGCACTTTGATGTACCATGCTTCCACAGCATCAGCCCTGTAAACGTTAAATATCCGTAACCCAAACGATCGAACATGATTTTAAAGGAGGAAGAGTTTAGAAGAGAAGCTATAAAGCTTTCAGCTTATCTGATGGCTATCTCTGCAAGGACTGCTCCAAAATCTAGGGGAGAGGATGATGTCGAAATCATATACGTTGATGGAGATGATAAAGACAGAATTGCAGAAAAGATGATAGAGCTTGAGAGAGAAAAGGGAAAAGGTTGGAGAAGAGATGGAGAAAGTTTGAAGAAGGCGGAAGGTATACTCATAATTGGGGTAAGGGGTGGAAAACCTCTTGGCTTAAACTGTGGAGCTTGCGGCTTTAGCTGCGATGAGCTTAAGAAGATTGAAAGGAAGGAGAGAGATTTCATCGGGCCGAACTGCGTGTTTAAGATTTTAGATCTGGGGATCGCATTGGGCTCAGCAGTCAAACTGGCAAGCTTGATCAACGTAGACAACAGGATAATGTATAGGATTGGAGTGGTTGCAAGGATGCTTGGAATTACGAATGCAGACGTTGCCATAGGAATTCCACTCGCAAGCTTGGGCAAGAATCCTTTCTTCGATAGAAAAGAATAAATTAACCAAGGAACTTCGTCCTAATCTCAAACGTCCGTTTGGTCAGGGAGAAGCTGATAACCCTTCCAGCAACTTTCACCTTTGGCCTTATTTCGATCTCCACTGTTGACTTCTCGCCGTTTTTGATGTGTGTAACCCACCATTCCTTCAACTTGTCGTTCACGATTTTTGTGATGAGCGTCAACTTTGTATCCGACTTCGGTGGAATCACAGCGTTTAGATCTTCGCTTCCCTTTCCAACAAGGATTCCGTTCATCTTGATCGTATAATCAAAGCTGATAATCAGAATCGGATATGGATTCGGGTTGTAGATATTTGCAATCGTGATGATCTCCGTCCATCTATCGTTCACGTTGCCCCAATGTGATTCAATGGACTTGATAGTTATCTCAGTTAAACCATCTATCGAAACTGTTTCAGGCTTGCTTAGCATTGAAGATAGTATATCCGTCCTTATTGGATTTGAAAACTCCAACGGTAATTTGAAATCGAAGACCTTCAAGTCGAACACCAGATCCCCCTTTATATCCATCATAGTCTCCTCGCCATTCCTTACATGACTGACCCACCACTCTGGGATTCTGTTGTTATCCAGACAGATGGCTACAACGATCGTCGATTCAGAATTTGCTGGAATCTCGGCTTTGATCGCATGTCCCCTGCCCATATCTATTCCATTCATATATACATTCACGATCACATCCTTCAACGGAATTGGAAATGGATTCGGATTGTAAACATCTATGTTTACCAAGATCTCCGTCGTAGATTCGTTTACCTCTCCCCAAGAATACGTTACATTCTTTATATCCGGCTTGCCGATCGATGAACAACCGATGAGCGATATGGTCATTATTATAGCAATAATCAATACTTTTTTCATGACATATAATCGGATTCGCGGATATTTAAGATAAACGCAAAATATTTTAAAGGATACTGTCCAGAGAAAACCATGCTTGATAAGCTTCTCGAAATTTCAAAGAAGCATCACGAGTTCTTTAAGTATTCGATCCCTCTAATTGCAAGCGAGAACGTGACGAGTTATCTGGTTAGAAGATTTTACGCGAGCGATTTTGGACATAGGTATGCGGAGGGAAAGGTTGGAAAGAGGTTTTATCAGGGCTGCAAATTCATAGACGACCTTGAAGCTATGGCCATAGAACTTACGAAGAAGCTGTTTAATGCTGAGCATGCAAACGTTCAGCCGATTTCTGGAACGATAGCGAACATGGCAGCATTCTTTGCCTTGACAAATCCCGGAGATACAATAATGTCGTTGTCAGTTCCGCACGGAGGACATATCTCACACGATAGATTCTCAGCTGCGGGCTTGAGGGGTTTGAACGTCAAGTATTACGTATTCGATAACGAGAGGTTCAACATAGATGTCGATGCTACGAGGAGAAAGGTAGAGAAGCTTGAAGATAAACCCAAGGTTTTCGTTCTGGGAGCTAGTCTCTTTCTGTTCCCGCATCCAGTTGAGGAGATTGCTGAAATAGCGCGAGAAGTTGATGCGAAGGTGGTTTACGATGCCAGTCACGTTTTGGGGCTCATAGCTGGAAAACAGTTCCAAGATCCGATTAAAGAAGGTGCCGACGTGGTTACAGCATCCACCCACAAAACGTTCCCAGGCCCACAGAGGGCCATAATACTGTGTAAAGGTGAACTTGCAAAAACTATTGATAGGGGAGTTTTTCCCGGAGTTGTAAGCAATCATCACATCCACAGTCTAGCGGGCTACGTAGCTGCATGTTTGGAAATGATGGAGTTCGGTGAAGCTTATGCAAAGCAGATAGTTAAAAATGCAAAGAGATTAGCCGAAAGCCTTTACAACTTGGGATACGATGTAGTTTGCCCAGATCTGGGATTCACAGAATCCCATCAGATTGCTGTGGACGTTTCCAAATTGGGTGGTGGGGACAAGATTGCTAAGATGCTCGAGGAGGTTGGAATAATTTTGAACAAGAATCTACTCCCTTGGGACGATGTTAAAAAGGCTGACAATCCTTCAGGAATAAGGATAGGTGTCCAGGAGGTTACAAGGTTGGGAATGAAGGAGGATGAGATGGATGCCATCGCCGAGCTTATCGATATAACGATAAAGGAGAAGAGGAGTAAGGAAGAGATAAGAATGCTCGTCAGGGAGCTTAAATCCCAGTTCACAACTGTAAAGTATACGTTCGAAGAATGTCCAGCTTACGATTTCCCCGATCTATGCTGATTTTTATGAGATACCGATCCAATGCGATCTTCATACCTAAGCCATTTTAACTTACGTAAGAATTTTAGCCAAACTTTAAGCAACTAGTCGACGTCTAACCATCTTAAGATGCATGCTTTTCTGGTATTTGCCCTAACTCGCTTTGAGTGATAAAATCCGAAGAACAATAAAAAATCAGATTGCGGAAACCATCTTCTTTAA
>CAYMEG010000008.1:15583-20377 GCA_964389535.1 uncultured archaeon
GTGATAAAATCCGAAGAACAATAAAAAATCAGATTGCGGAAACCATCTTCTTTAAATAGTGGGCGGGATTTCATCAAAATTCTGCTACTTCGTGCAATCCTCCATTTGAATCGATCATTTGCTTATATATCCTTCCCTAATCATGAGCTCGGCGTTCAAAATGCTCGCCCCCGCAGCCCCCCTTACCGTGTTATGACCGAGTACAAGGTATCTTACAACGTTATCCTCAACCTTCTTCAACCTTCCGACCACGACGCTCATTCCGTTGCCAGCATCTCTGTCCAACCGAGGCTGCGGTCTGTCTACTTCATTCCTCACGATTATAACCTTCTCTGGAGAAGTTGGCAGATCTCTTAAAGGCTTAAGAGATTCGAACGCCTTAATGATATCATCTATCTCTACAGCTCTATCGAACTCTACCCAAACCGCCTCAAGATGACCATCTATCACAGGTACCCTGTGGCAAGATGCAGAGATCTTTACGTTCGCAGGAATAACCTTCTCTCCATCAAACTTACCCAAGATCTTCAATGGCTCGGTCTCAACCTTCTCCTCTTCACCCTTTATGAACGGTATTATGTTGTCCGTTATCGCAAGCGATGGAACTCCAGGATAGCCAGCGCCACTCAAAGCCTGCATCGTAGCAACGGTCACCCGCTTTAACCCCAGATCCATCAAAGGCTTAAGCGTCAATACTAATACGATCGTCGTGCAGTTGGGATTGGTAACTATGAAACCATCCCAACCCCTCTTCCTCTTTTGCACTTCTATCAGCCCAAGATGATCAGGATTGACCTCTGGAATAACGAGGGGTACATCGGGTTCCATCCTGTAGGCTGAGGCGTTGCTTGCAACGACAAAACCCTCCTTGGCAAACTTCGGTTCAATCTCTCTCGCTACATCGGAAGGCAGAGCAGAAAAAACTATGTCTGCATCGCAGTGCTTTGGATCCATGGGAACCATCTCAATGCCCTTTACACATTCTGGAACTTCTGAAGAGACTATCCAATCAACCTCCTCCCCATACCTCTTTCCTACCCTTCTTTCAGATGCCATCAGTGTCGTTATCTTAAACCAAGGGTGATCCGCAAGCAACTGGATAAACTTCTGTCCAACCATCCCAGTAGCGCCGAGCACAGCCACTTTGAACTTCATGATATCTGACAGCGTTAAACAATATTTAAATCTTTAAGGTCTGTAGCTGAGTTTACTACGAAACCAGCAAAACTCTCAAGTCGATCGGAATCTGTATCGGTTAAATTAAAGCTCTATTTAGATCGGGGATGGTGGCTTAATCTGGATAACTTAGGCCAATGCTTCGCCGATGGTTGTGAGCCATTGTGGAAGATTCGAATACCTCATCAACAATGTTGCATCACACCACTGATATTTATATATAAGGAAAATTGATTGTTAATGAGGTCAAATGATTCAGAATTATAATTTGTAACATAACCAAAATGCTTAAATATTAAAGTTTTCAATCCCAAACATGAAGCGGCTATTTCTAGCTTCGTTGATGCTAGCGTTGCTCGCGATAGGAATTGCAACGGCCTTGATTTCGGTTCAACCGATTCCAGTGAAACCCCCAGATTACACCAAACTTATAATAACTCCCAAGAGCAAACATTTCACGGCAAAGCCGGGTGATAAGCTCGATTTTAGCGTTAAGATAAGGAACGTAGACAATAAAACGGTCACAATAAAGCCGAAGTTGATTCCTCCACTGTTTCCGGGTATGAACGTCATGGAAAGTAGCTGGGTTGACATCAAACCTTCAGAGCTAACTTTAAATCCTAATGAGGAAGGCAAACTTAAGATTGAAATCAGAATTCCAGACGATGTCGAAAGGGGTAGTTACTCCGCACAGATTGTCCTGACTAACGAGACCATCGCAGTTCCATATTCCCCCTATCCGATCTATCCAAACTCGATTCGTGTCAGTGTTTACGTTCAGATTCCGCCTTCCGTAACGATCTATCCGAGGTTCATACACGATAAGGTTGAGCCTGGCAAAACTTACACCTACAACGTTACGATTGAAAACGGTGGAGATAGATCGTTCAAAATAAATCCGAAGCTGGCCGTCGGAGATCTCTACATACCGGAGGGAAGGGTTAGCTATCTAACAGAGGACATGGTTGAAGTCACAGCTCCTAAAGTTATCCCACCACACTCAAAGGTTACCGTTAAGATCAAGGTCAACTTCCCTGAAAATGCATCTGGACAATACTGCGGACATATAGACCTAAATATAGACGATCCAAATCTCGAGGAGTGGATGCAGAGGATTGAACTTTCATTCGCAATCAGAGTTAAGCCCAGCAAACCCTTCGTTAAGGAATTCGAAGTTTACAACGTTTCTAGGCTCAACGTAAGTGTTACGGCTATGAACTACGATGGCTCTGTAAGCGATGTAGACATAAAGATGTACTCCCCCTCGGGTTTACTAAGCATCGATCCGACAAAGGTTGTAGAATCCATAAAGGTAACACCACGAGGCAGTTTCGTTCCCGTTCCTTATCCAAAATCGATAACGAGCGAAGAATACGGAGTCTCATCGTGGACTATGACTTATGTCTATTTAATAAAAAATCCAGAGAACGGTAAATGGAAGGTCGAAGTTCTGTCGGCTTGTGACTACATGACGATTACGATCGAAAAGGAGTAAACACCCTTCAATTTTTTTGTAAACATGCTCAAGGTGATCTGCTGGCTTGTGATATTGACGCTGTTGAGTGTACTGTCGTTACCCATATCCTCAAGGTTAAGGGTCGTTTACGTCTCAAAAGCTGTAGGTCTGATATCTTTAAGCTACATCGTTTGGCTACTCTCAAACATCATCGAATTTGGTAAGGCTACACTGATCGGTTTTGCCGTGTATTCCGTGATCTGCTTAGCTTTGATAGTTAGAGATCGAGATGGGATGATAGATCGTATCAAAGACGTAATCAGATTTGAGGTGACGTTTGTCGTATCCTTTTCGATGTATCTGATCTACACAGCATTCAATCCAGACATATTCGGTGGGGAAAAGATGATGGATGTCGGCGTTTTGAGTGGAATTTTGAGAAGTGTCGGAATGCCTCCGATAGATGTAAATCTATCCGGATTTAGATTTGACTGCTACTACTACATGGGTTACCTCATTGTTGCAACTCTTACGAGTTTAACACACACATCGATCGGCGTTGCCTTCAATTTGGGGCTGGCTACATTTTTTGCCTTAGTATTAGCGTTATCGGTTGAATTTGCAGTGAGAAATAACGTAAGATACTTGCCGCTTCTACTTCTCTCCGGAAATCTGGCATCTTTTCTAACTCTGATCGGATGTGCCATTCAAAGTTTGGGATACATTCACGTTCAAGGATTGAAGCCGGAGAAGGCTTTCGACTTTTGGGTTGTAACCCGAGTTATTCCAGATACCATAAACGAGTTTCCATTTGCAACTTTGACGTTTAGAGATCTCCATCCGCATCTGATGAACATCCCATTTCAGATACTGTTTTTGATACTACTGTTCGAATACGTCAGGCTAAAAGATCGAAGGATTCTAGCTTTTCTATCGTTCCTTTTGGGATTCATGTTCACAGTCAATTCTTGGGAGTTTCCAACGTATCTAGCTTTACTAACGCTTACTTTGATCGTCTTAAAGAGATTTAAGGATATACCCCTCCTATCTTTATCTGTAGTTCCGTTCATCCCGTACCACATAAATCTACATCCCTACGCCGTTAAGGGAATTGGAATCGTTGCAAATAGGACATGTTTGCTGAACTTCGTTACGGCTCAACCTCTAATTCTGATCCCACTCGCTTGGATCGCTTGGAGAAGTAGAAAGCATTTCTTTGCCATGCTGCTACCCTTAATTCCGATCGCCTTCGTTCTAAAGTTTTATGTACTACCAATTCTGATTCCAGTTGCTTTTTTGGCTGGATTGAGCTTGATGAGAAGGGATGATGTCTTTAGGGATGCACTTATCTTCATTTCAGTTTTAACGCTTCTGCTCGTTGAGATATTCTACGTCGACGATCCCTATCCTGAGAAGTGGGAGAGGTTAAATACGGTATTCAAGACGTACATACAGGCTTGGATCATGCTATCGTTTGCTTCAGCATTTATCGTTTCCAGATTGAAGGATAGAAGAGCGTTGATTGCAATTGCCATATTCATAGCGATTCTCTGGATATACCCAGTAGGATTCCTATCAACACCAAATGAGTTCAGAGGGACGATAGATGGTATGGCGTATACGAAGATGTACGGAGAGTACGATGCTCTGAAGTTTCTGCAGAATTGTCCCAACGGTGTTGTACTTGAGTTCCCCGGAGAGAAACCGTTTGAATCTTACACCTACGCTGGCAGGGTCTCGGCCTTTACGGGTTTACAGAGCGTCGTGGCCAGAAACGGGCATGAACTGTTTTGGAGGTACTTCAATAAAACCACAATTTCGATGATCTATGAAAGGTGGAAAGATGCCAACAGAATTTATTCTGCAACAGACATCAACACCGTTATTGATCTAATTAAAAAATATAAGATAAAATATATTTATATTGGATATTTGGAGAAAGAGCATTACAATTCGATATCCCTTAAGAAGTTCGAAAGATTTAAGAAGATATACGACGACGGCAACGTCAGAATTTTCGAGGTAACGTTTTTAAGTGAGCGGTAGTAGTATCTGATGCCGATGATGACTGATGGGCGATCTGAAATATGATGATAGGGGAGAGTCTGAGGCTTTTTGATTTGACAACGATGAGACTGGTAAGATCGATGTTGACGATTTTT
>CAYMEG010000009.1:0-20367 GCA_964389535.1 uncultured archaeon
ATAACGAAGACCAAAGCCAAACCTCTCCTTCCGATTGGCAAGAAAAAGATAATAGATCATATTTACGAAAAGATTTCAAAATTTGAAGTTCCAATTTACGTTTCTACGAATAAGAGGTTTGAGGAGGATTTTAGGCGTTGGGCTGATGATAAGGATGTCGAGTTGATAGTTGAACATACAACAAGGGAGGAGGAGAAGTTGGGTGCCGTGAGGGCTTTAGCTGAGGTTGCAAGGATGCTCGACGATGAGCTTTTGGTCGTCGCGGGAGACAACCTGTTCTCATTCGATTTGAACGATTTCGTCGAGTACTACAGTCGTAAGAAGAAACCGGTAGTTGCGTTGTACGATGTGGGTGATTACGAACTGGCGAAGAGGTACGGCGTGGCGGATGTTGATGGAGAGAGGGTTGTGAGATTCTACGAGAAGCCTGAGAAGCCGAAATCAACTCTGGTTGGGATCGGGATATATGCCCTCTCGCATGAGGCCGTAGAGCTCTTGCAAGAATACGTTGAGACGAGCGAAAGGTCCGACAATTTGGGCGACTTCCTAGGCTGGTTGTGCGAGAGGATCGAAGTCTACGGCTACCCATTTAGCGATGGAATCTGGTACGATGTGGGTAATCCCGATTCTTACATAGAGGCATTCAAATTTTACATGGATGAGTTCATAGCCGAGGGTGTTGAAATAGATAAAGCTTCAAAGGTGATCCCGCCGGTAGTGATCGAGGAGGGTGTGAGGATAAAGGGTAGATCGATCGTAGGCCCTTACGCTTACATAGGCAAGGACTGCACGATTGAAAGTTCTGATGTAAGTGATTCTGTTATATTCGATAGGGTCATACTGAGGAGGGCGAGAGTTTGGAGAAGCATAATCGATGAGGATTGCGAGATCAGAAACCTAGAGCTGAGCAGTTCTATAATCGGAGGACATGCAAAGATCCAGAGGGGGTGATTGATTGCGATATTCCGGTAACACTCAAAGCAAACCTTTCAAAAGTTCGACAGATCTGTCATCTCTGAAGAAAGGATCTCCCAAGACAACGTGATCGCATACGTTTAACAATTCTCTGATCTTATTTTTGAGATCTTCAAAATTTCCACTTATGCTGAACTTCTTTAGCAAAACATCTCTATATTTCAAGATCTTTCCAAATTCATCGATCTTAAATAAATTTCCACCATTCTGCCTTATCGAAATCAGCTTTTTGAAGTTCAATCTGGCAAGATCCTCACACATCTTATCGAATCCAAAATAATCAACGAACCTTCTGCTACTGCAGGAAACTATTGCACAGGCTAAAAGCAGATCCTGCTCGAATTTACTTGGCAATATCAAAGCCGGGGCAAAGGCAACCCTCACTATATCCCTCTCCACGAACTTGGTAATCCACTTCAGAAAATCAGGATAACCGTAATTGAACAGGATTCCATCTGCGATCTTTGAGGATTCTTTCGTAATTTTCGGACTTGAGCAACCGCAGAATATCGGAATGTTCAGATTGTCCTTAAGCTTCCTCAAACATCTTAGGGTGATCTTAAGCGCAACTTTCGGATCTTCAAAGTTTCCTGGAGCGATTCCAAGCAGAAAATCGTTAGGATGATTTTTAATCAGATCACGAATTTTTTCAATTATTTCAGAGCAACTACGCCTTAGAGGAGAAACGATACCAAACCCTATCGGTACGGAAACGAAATCAGCGATCAGATCGGCAACGTAAAACGGATCTTTAAACAGTTCGTTTTCACCGATCCAAATAGTAACTTTAGCTCTATCAGCCTTTAAAGCAATATCAGCTATCTTACAATCTGGCAGATCTCCGTTGATGTTCAAGCCTAGAACTTCAGATAACCCTTTCTTTCCAACCATTCCACCTGAGGATTCGTGTATCTCCAGACTATATCTGCCCTATCATCTTGGAACTGCCACGGAACTATTAAAACAACGTCCCCCTCCCTTATCCAAACCCTCTTCCTCATCTTGCCGGGTATCCTTGCAAGCCTCTCCTTTCCATCCTCACACCTAACCTTAACATGTCCGGCTCCGAGCATGGAGGTAACTATCGCAAACATCTCTCCTTTCTCTCTATCTGGCAACTTAACACGAATTACCTCTTCTTCCGTCAGAACATCACCTCCCTCGAATCAATCACTCAACTCAAGCGCTATAAGCTTTGCTCTAACATCTTCTAAGATCTTGTTTAAATATTTTGCTACAGCCCTCTTTAGATCCAAAGGATGTAGCTTACCGGCTTGATAGTCAGAAGCAAGCTGATCGAACGATTCATACTCCACATCCCCTCCGAACCTCTCCTCCCTCTCGATGAGAATCGAACTGAAGCGTGGGAAGATGTAGTACTGAACGATCTGCAAGATCGGGTTGGCCTCAACCTGTCCTTTGGGACAATAGGCCTTTAGTATCTTCCTTTCAACTTCCTCAGCCGAATCTCTGACTGATATGAAGTTACCCTTAGATGAGCTCATCTTCTGACCATCCAAACCAACCAGAATGGGTGTGTGAAGACAAACCGGTGCCTTGTAACCGAGCTTGGGTAGGTTTTCCCTTGCCAGCATGTGGATCTTTCTCTGATCCATCCCACCGACCGCTAGATCGACACCGAGATGTGCTATATCCAAAGCCTGCATAAGTGGATATATCATCTGGGAAACCATGGGATCCTCCTTCCTCCTGCTAACCTCGTCCATGCTCCTCCTCGCCCTATTGACGGTTGTGATCCTTGCCATCTTTAGAACGTCCAAAACGTAATCTCTGTCGAGTTGATATTCGCTCCCAAGCATGAACTCCGTCTTGGATTCATCCAAGCCGAGAGCTATGAAAGCTCTCCTATTGTACTCTGCAATCCTCGCGATCTCATCGAAGTCACCCTTCTCGTTTAGATAAGCGTGAACATCCGCGAGCAAAACTATCACCTTAAATCCAACCTGCTGCAGATCCATTAGCTTCTGAACAGTCATCATGTGCCCCAGATGAATCTCTCCACTTGGTTCGTAGCCAACGTAAGCCGTAGGCCTATCGTTCGTTTCCATAAGCGATCTCAACTCTTCCTCAGTAACTACCTCTATTGCGTTCCTGGTAACCAACGAGATCTTCGTCTCCAGATCCATAAAACTGGCAGAGCTAAATGGTTTTAAAAAATCATCGAATGTGGAGAGTTGGAATCATCCTTGCGATTAAAGCCAAAACCGGCGTAACGTCGGTGTTGAATGATATCTGCCAAACGTTCAGAATCGTTGCGAGTCCCAATACGAACGTCATCATACAGAAACTGATTACGCAACCCCTGTTTATCCCAACTATAAATGGATTCTTACTCCTCGAAGTTAGAACGTAAACCAATGAAAGGGCTAGAAGTGAACCTACTTTGAAGGATGCATAAAAGATCGGATTGCTTTTGAGCATACATCTAACGATAACGTTAGCTTCACCAAATCCCAGAACGTAAACGGCGTAGAAAGTCGTAACCAAATCCAATACGTTAAAGAGGTTCGCAAAGATCATGACTGTTGTTCCCTTAGACACAGAGAAGCTATAGCTCCTTAGTACTTAAGGATTCAATTAATTAAAAGATTATTATGATTGTTGTTAGGTTTTTACTTCACATTTAAAAGATTGTCATGATTGTAATAATAATTAGCTTACGGGTTCGTACACTATTCCCAACTTCCTAGCGTAGCTGTAAGCTTCCTCCATCTCAGCAACCGTGGGACGTCTTGCAATATCCTTCCATCTCTCTGGATTTCTAACAACGAGAAATTCCGGTCTATACTGTTCCATTATGTTTACGAGTGCCCTTGGGCAATTCTCAGCTATCCATCTCAGGATGGGTTTGGTGCAACATTCAAGATGATTTGGCATCACTAGATGTCTGATTATTATGTCAGCCCAGTCGTGAGCCCATTTTATGTTTCTCGTAGCGATTTTCCAATAGTTTTTCACAAAGCTCAACCTCTCGGCACATCTGTCGTTTCCGTACTTGAGATCCGGGAGCCATATGTCGATCACCTCTCTTAGAAGCTTCATAGTCTCCTCACTGCAGTACATGTTGCTGTTCCAGAGCTGTGGAACGTTCACATCCAAGTATCTAAGGCTTTCCAGAATTACATGGGTGTTCGGCGTCGGATCACCTCCGACGTGATTTATGTTTCTTGCCCCTTCAGCTCTGAGATCCTTCTGAATTAGGGCAAGCTTCTTTGCATCTACGACGACTCCATCCTTCGGAAACTCCTGACTTATATCGTGGTTCTGACAGAATACGCATTTGAAGTTGCAACCACCGTAGAAGATCGTTCCGCTCGGAACCAGAGGAGCCTCCTCGCCATGATGTAGGAACCAGCTATGAACGTAAACCCTATCAACCTTGCAAACTCCAACCTCTCCCTCCTTCCTGTTTACTCCACATCTCCTTTCGCAAAATTCACAGTTCTCATATATCCTATACGCTATTTCGATCTTCACATCCAAAAAGTTCGGTTTTGCATCCTTAAGCTCTTTAAAATCGATCTCGCCGGATCTTATCTTGGCAAATACATCATCAAACCTCCTCGAAAGATCTTCATGCAATTTCCAGAGTTCTTCCATGCTCAAATTCTCTGGATCTTCCTCAGCTTCTATCTTCTTGCATATCGTGAATTTGGCTGGCATCTTATTGTCCATCACGGCCTTATACCAATATAAACGCTCCTGGACGGTAGGATTGCTCCAAACTACTATCGCATCGGGACGGAATATCCTCCACATTAAACTGTCGTATGCGTAAAGAAGTATAAATGTATGCCCAAAACATTAATATTCGTAACTTCAACCATTCGAGCATGTTCAAAAGCTTAAATGGGATACTCCACGTCGAGGATGTCAGTGTTGTCGAATTGGTTGAGAAGCTTGGAACACCGCTCTATATAACTTCAAGATCTAAGCTTGAAGCTAATTTAAAGGCGTATAAGGATGCTTTTCCAGAAGCCGGTCTCCTGTATGCGGTTAAGGCTAACAACAACATATCGATCATGAGGATCATAGCAAGGAAAGGTTTTGGGGCGGATGTTTTCAGCGGTGGCGAGTTGTACATGGCCATGCTCGCTGGCTTCAAGCCTGAAACAATCCTGTTCAACGGTAACTCGAAGAGCGATGATGAAATCAGAATGGGGATTCGAACAGGTGTTAAGTTTAGTGTTGACAGCTTGGATGAGCTTTATACGATCTCTGAGATCGCCTTGGAGGAGGGGAAGGAAGTTGAGATGGCGTTTAGGATAAATCCCGAGATAGACCCCAAGACCCATCCGAAGATAGCCACAGGCTTGAAAAATTCGAAGTTCGGGATTCCTTGGGAGAAAGTACTCGACGCATACAGAATGGCCTTGGAACTACCGAACATCGTTCCGATCGGAATCCACTGTCACATCGGAAGTCAGATCACAGAACTAAGTCCGTTCGTTGAGGCTTTAAACAGACTCTTCGATGTTGCAGTGAAGCTTGAGGAGATGGGCATAGAAGTTAAATTCTTGGATTTGGGTGGTGGTTTGGGGATAGATTATGAAGGAAAGGGAGCTCCAACTCCGAAGGACTTTGCAAATATCATTCTGCCTGTTTTTGAAAAACGCAGCAAAGAATTAAAATCGAAGCCAGAACTTTGGCTCGAACCTGGAAGGAGCATAGTTGGAGATACAACTATACTGCTGACAAGGGTCAATGCAGTTAAGAGATCGTACAAGAACTTCGTTGCTGTTGATGCGGGCTTCAACCTCCTCATAAGGCCGGCTATGTATGGAGCCTATCACCGTGTTGCAGTTGCGAACAAGATGGACAAGCCGGCTGAAGATGTTTACACGATCGTGGGGCCAATATGTGAGAGCGGAGATATCCTGGCAGAGGATAGAAAGCTACCGAAAGTTGAGAAAGGAGATCTGATCGTTATATTTGACACAGGAGCCTACGGTTTCGTCATGAGCAGTCAGTACAACGGAAGGCCGAGGTGTGCGGAGGTACTTGTCGATGGCTCAAGATGGTATGTGATAAGGGAAAGGGAAAGCTACTACGACCTGATTGGAAGACAGATGATTCCAGATTTTCTACTATAAAAAATTAAGATAAATTTATAATTTTCTTCTGATCGCATAGGCCGAAGCTAAAGCCAAAATTCCCGCTACAAATTCGAAGCCTGGGGCTCCCTTCTCTTCCTTTTCAGCCTTTGGCTTTATCCAATCCGGTAGTACGAGCTTTCCAGTTGCCATGTACTCAGGATACAGCACGACCTGCTTTCCATCTTGCCACTGGCATATCCAGTTTCTGATGAACCCGTCTCCCCAGACCGAGTCGTGGTTGTTCGTGAACGCAATCTTTCCTCTGACTCCATCAAACGGGTTATCCCTATCGAACTTCTCTAGGTACTTTACTAGAACGTCTGGATCGAAAGGATCGCTTTCTCCAGCCTTTGATGCCATCTCAACAACCGTCTTGTAGAGATAAACTGCATCGTAGCAACCGTAAGCGCTGTAAGCTTCTGGTAGATGTCCGTATTTGGCTTTGTACGCATCTAAGAATTTCTTCATCTTATCGTTTATCGGCGATGGAACCCCACCTCCATCGGCCGTGTAAATTTCGCCGAAGCACTTGCCATCGGTTGCGTTCCAGAAGTCTGGATCTATGGCTGAGAGATCATGTCCAGCTATTAGAATCTTTATCCTCATGTCTGTCCACTGCTTAACCAACGACTCTCCTCTGACATGAGCCAAAATCGGAACTATCACATCCGCCTTCTCCTGAGCCTTAATCAGGAACGTTGAGAAATCCGTCTGATCCTTTTCGGCCTTTTCATCCATCACGATCTCGTAGCCATGCTCCTCAAGGAGTGGTTTGAAAACCTTCATCACATCGTCCGTCCACAGAGCGTTGTCTCTTATTATCGCAACCTTCTCGATGCTCAAGCCCTGATCCCTTAGAAAATCCAGCATCTCAATCATATCCAACGGAAACGTCGACGCGTTCAAATCCAGAGCTCTGAAGTAGTACTTATAGTGCTCGTAATCCTGAGCAACCTTATCGGTTAGTCTCGGTGATGATGCGTCTCCGAGCCATATTACCTTGTGACCCTCCCTCGCCAGATCGGCCATCGTGTCCATCATCGAAAGTGCTACACCGCTCGAGAATCCACCTATTATAACCTTGCATCCTTCGTCAACCACAAGTCTTCTAAATTCTGATGCTGCAGTGTTTTGATCTAGCTTTGTGTCTGCAACTACAACATCGATCTTCTTGCCCAGTATTCCTCCCTGCTCGTTTATTTCCTCTGCCGCCAACTTCACAGCATTTGCCATCGCCGTTCCGTATTTCGTGTCCATCGGGCCGATCACTCCGATTTTAATTACCTCCTCGGCACTCGCCAAAGGTATGATAGCTGCTATCAAGAGTGCAGCTATGAGCGATCTCATGTTCGTGCGTTCGAACGGCAATATTTAAATATTATGCAAATGAGTAACAAAGTAACATGCTCAAAGTCGAGAGGATAACCAAGAAGTTCGGTGAGATAAGAGCTTTGAACGGGGTTAGCTTTGACGTTAGCAAGGGGGAGATTCTGGGAATAATAGGGCCGAACGGGGCTGGAAAGACAACGCTCTTCAGCATAATCTCCGGATTTTTAAAGCCGGATTCCGGAGACATAAAGCTTAACGGAAGGAGCATCGTTGGCAAGAAGCCAAGTCAGCTTGTTAAGATGGGTCTCGTCAGGACGTTTCAGATAATCAGGGTTTTCAAGCATATGACGGTTGAGGAGAACATAGAGGTTGCTAACTTCAACGGTAGAACTTCTGAAATTCTGAAATCGATGGGTCTTTGGGATAAGAGAAAGATGCCAGCAAAGAACCTGTCTCAGGGTGAGCTTAGAAGGCTCAGCATAGGTATGGCGTTGGCAACGGATCCAAAGATCCTGCTTTTGGATGAACCCTTTTCGGGCTTGAGTCCGAAGGAAGCTGAGGATCTGGATAGGATAATCAGGGAACTCAACGAAAATGGAATCACCCAGATCATAATAGAGCACAAGCTTAAGGAACTCTTCAATCTGGCTGAGAGGGTGTTGGTCTTGAACTTCGGAAAGGTCATATTCGAAGGCCTACCGGATGAAGCCGTTAAGAACGAAGATGTAGTAAGGGCGTACTTGGGCAGTGTTAGGCATGTTAAGGGTTGAGGATTTAAGTGCATTTTACGATAGGGCTCAGATCCTCAGGAATGTAAATCTTAAGGTGGATAGAGGGGAGGTCGTAGCTGTTCTGGGCCCCAACGGGGCAGGTAAGACCACACTTCTTAGGTCGATCTGTGGATTGGTGAAAACGACCGGAACCATTCTGTTTAGCGGTAGGGATATAACTAACCTAAAGCCTCACGAGAGGATAAGACTGGGGATTTCGATCTGTCCAGAAGGGAGAAGACTTTTTCCAAACATGACCGTCGAAGACAACCTTAGGTTGGGTGCTTTGCTTGAGGATTGTGAGGAGAGACTCAGATACGTTTACAGTCTGTTTCCAAGGCTTAAGGAAAGAAGAAATCAGCTTGCAAAGACTATGAGCGGCGGGGAGCAGCAGATGGTGGCTATAGGTAGGGCCTTAATGTCCAATCCGAAGCTGATGCTTTTGGATGAACCTTCGATGGGTTTAGCTCCGATAGTCGTTGAAAACATCGCGAAGGCTTTGAAAAGAATAAAGGAAGAGCTGGGGGTTTCGATTCTGCTTGTAGAGCAGAACATAGGGTTGGCCTTTGAGGTTGCGGATAGGGCTTACGTCTTGGTTAAGGGTGAGATAGTTAAGGAGGGTACCATTGAGGAGATGCAGGATTTGGAGAAGAAATACTTCGAGATTTAGAGCAGCGAAAAGGAATATTACCAAACGTACAACTTCAAATTGAATGACGAGCTTTGACGGTAGTTTAATTGAGAACATTAATAGGTTTAGGGAGATTCTAACGAGATACAACGAGGAGATCGAAAGGAAGAGGAGGAGTATAGAGCATAGAATCGTAGAATCTTTGGACATCCAAAGGATAGAAATAGACGATAAATGGTACCTTAAAGTTTTGAACGGTAGGAGGGTTGTGGGTGTTGACGGAAGTCAAATCGCCCCACTCAGAGAGCTTGGGATTCCGATAGGTGTCATTCAAACGGCAAGGATTTGGGTTGTACATGGAAGGGGAAAGTTCGGCAAAAGCTACAGAACGACGTTGGTAAAACTTGAGGAGAACATCGATCTAAAGAGATTTCAGCTTGAACTTGAGATGCTAATGGAGGAGATGGACGGAAGAAGCTGGTTGTTCTTCGATGGAAGTCTGATGCCTTACGCTGTTGAGCAGTCCGTGAGGGATAAGCTCAATAGGATCGTGTCGAGGGTGATTGAAGTGAGCGAGAAGACACAAACGCCGATAATCGGGTACATCGACAAGAGCTTTTCGAAGGACATTGCGATGAGATTTGGATTGGACATTTACGATATATTTCTGCTCTCAGATGTGATGGACATCTTCTCATACACCCAACCTTTCGGAGATAGGATCTGCTATGCTTACCTCATGGTCAATCCATCGATGCCCGCGAGGATAGAGTATCCCGAATGGATGAGGGATATGCATGATGAAGTTGTAAAAATCGTATTTGCGGAATGTCTTCTGGGAAAAACTAAGGGCTATCCTTACATATTGGAAAGGGCCCATCACTATTCTTGCATCGACGCTAAGGCAAGAGCAAGCTTTATGAAAGCCGTAAAAAGTTATGGGATATCGTTCAAGTGGATCAGCAAAATTAAATAGTTCAATCTAATTTTATTTTTATTTTTAATTATATTTATTAAAATATTAGATTGAAGATTGCCGATCCAAAATTTAAAATTCAATTTTGTTAACGATCGATTGTGAAAATTGGGGTCTTCGTATGTCATTGTGGCCTGAACATCGCCGGAATTTTGGACGTCAAAGCTCTCGCAGAATATGCAGAAAAACTACCAGATGTGGTTTACAGCACTGATATAAAATATGCTTGCTCTGATTCTGGGCTTAAGGAAATAGCTGAAGCTATTAAGAAGTATGAGCTTGATAGGATCGTAATTGCGGCATGTTCTCCGAAACTGCATGAGCACACGTTTAGAAGGTTGCTTGAAGAGAACGGGCTCAATCCATTTATGCTTGTAATTGCGAACATCAGAGAACAGTGCTCATGGGTTCACACTGGTGTTGAGGCTAATCTGAAGGCGAGAGATCTGATAAGAATGGCCGTGGCAAAAGCGAGAACTTTAAAACCACTTGAGAAGGTTAAAATTCCCGTGAATAGATCCGTTCTAGTGATAGGTGGTGGGATTGCTGGAATATCTGCTTCGCTGCTTCTTGCAAACTTTACCAAAGTTTACCTAGTTGAGAAATCTCCTACAATAGGGGGACACATGGCTCTACTCAATGAGGTATTTCCGACGAACGACTGCTCAATATGCATATTGGCTCCGAAGATGAGTGAAGTTTGGAAACATCCGAACATCGAAGTGATAACTAACGCCGAAGTTAAGGAAGTTAAGGGGTTTGTTGGAAACTTCAGGGTTAAGGTTGTCAAACATCCGAGGTTTGTTGATGAGGATAAGTGTAAGGGCTGTATAGAATATTGCAGCAAGGCTTGTCCCGTCTACATCCCAGATGAGATGAGAAAGGCGATCTATCTTCCAATCCCGCAGGCGATTCCGATGTGTGCGGTAATAGATACTCAGCATTGCATCGGCTGTATGCTCTGCGTCTCAGCATGTCCCGAGGATGCCATAAATTTCGAGCAAAAAGATGAGGAGATAAAATTGGAGGTTGGAGCGATAATCGTTGCAACCGGGCACAAGGTTGCAAAGGTTAATTCGAAGAACGTTATAAATCTCATGCAATTGGAGAGGCTACTCTCAGCAAGTGGTCCAACCAAGGGTAAGCTGACCGTTAATGGAAAAAATCCGAAAAAGATCGCATTCGTACTTTGTGCCGGTTCGAGGGATGAGAAAGCTAAACCTTACTGCAGTAAGGTTTGCTGCCTTGCAACGCTGAAGAACGCATTTACGATAAAGAGGAGGTATCCTGATGCTGACATATGGATATTCTACATCGACATACGTGCCTACCATGAGGAACTCTACAGGAGGGTTCAGAGCTTGGGTGTCAGGTTTGTGAGGGCCAAGGTTGCGAGGATCGACGAAGAAGGTAACCTGTTTTTTGAGGATACCCTGAGTGGAAAGGTTAAGAGGGAGAAATTCGATTTGATAGTTCTCGCTACACCGTTGGAAGGAAATCCTGAACTTGCAGAGGTTTTGGGAATTGCGGTCGATGGCTACGGTTTCTTCATGCCGATTCATCCGAAGCTCAAGCCAGTTGAGACAAACGTTAGGGGGATATTCTTAGCCGGAACTGCAAGCGGGCCAAAAGATATTAGGGAGAGCGTTGAATCAGCCGGACTGGCTTCAGCAAAAGCCCTTGAGATAATCCTTTCCGACTACATCGAATCCGATCCATTTTATTCGTTTGTCAACGAAGAAAAATGTATAGGATGCGGAATCTGCGTTCGATCTTGTGAATTCAACGCCATAAGGATCAATGAGAGAAAGAAAGCGGATATAAATCCTTCGGTATGCTTGGGCTGTGGAGTCTGCTCTGCATCATGCCCAAACGATGCGATAGATGTGAACTACTTTAGCAACTCAGCGATTACTGCAGAGATAGACGCCCTGGCTGAGGAGAAGAACGCAGACCCTTTGATCTTGATGTTCGCATGCAGCTACTGTGCTTACTCAGCCTTGGATTTGGCTGGAGTTATGAAGGTGCAGTATCCGGCAAACGTCCGGACGATACTTGTTCCCTGCAGTGGAAGGGTTAAGCCGGAGTGGATAATCCACGCCTTGAAGAAGGGGATAGACGGAGTCATAGTTGCCGGATGTAGGCTTAACGAATGCCACTTTGGCAAAGGAAATTACAAGGCAAATAGTAGAATCGAAGCCCTAAAGGATCTGCTCGGTGACGATGCATGGAGGGTCAAAGCGATCTGGAGATCGGCTGGAGAAATTGATATCGTTGAAGATATTAGGGAATTCGTTGAGGAGGTTAAGAGATGGAAAGGACGGTCGAAGTAAATGAAACAGAATTCGTATTCCAGCAGAGAACTGAAGTCGAAACTAGAACTCTTATCTATGACTATAAGAAGTGCGTTGGCTGTGGAATGTGCGTTTACGCCTGCCCCGTCAATGCGATAGAGCTTCAACCCGTTCACGACATTGCGTTGGGGTTGGACATGCCTCCGATCATGGTTGATCATACGAGATGCATCTTCTGCGGAATATGCTTCGCATTCTGCCCTTTAAATGCATTTAGATTTATAATTGACGGATTCGAACTTAAGAAGGAACACACCCCGATGTACTTAAGGGGAGATGTCAAGAAGTTGGAAAACTGTGTCAACTGTACGATATGTTACAAGGTCTGTCCGACCAACGCAATAGAGAGAAGGGTTAAGCTTAGAAGGGAGGACATTCCGATAAGGAATGAGGATGTTAGAGGTAAGATCATAATCGATGAAGAAAAGTGCAAGCTCTGCGGGATATGTGTCGAATTCTGCCAGGCTTTCAAAGCAGTTGAAGGTGGGGGATTGAAACCGTACGAGAGGATACTCGTAGATGAAGGTCTGTGCGACTACTGCAAGCTGTGCGAGGACATCTGCCCAAATGGAGCTATAGAGGTTGAAGGAAAAAGGGTGGTGGAAGATAAGTTACCGGAGATAGCCGAAGTTGTCATAGATGAGGAAAGATGTATATTCTGCGCAAGATGCGTCAAAGCCTGTCCTTACGATGGTGTAGAGGTAAAAAAACCGATCAAAGGTAAGATCGTTCTATATGAAGGTTTACTCGATGATAAGTGCGATCTTACCGGCTGCAAAGCCTGCATTCTCATCTGTCCAACCGAAGCGTGGAGGGTAGAAGATGGAAAACTTAGAATCGATGAAGACATATGCATATTCTGCGGGGCATGCAAGAATGCTTGCCATCAGAATCTGATAGTTGTTCGAAGGTATAGCATCGAAGTTGGGAAGAACGACACACCTTGGACTGAAGGTTGGTTTAAGACCGTTGAAAGGATTCTGAAGGAACAGCCAGCGGAGGTTGTAGAGGAGAGCGAAGTTGAAGAATTGAAAACGGAGGTGGAGGTTAAAATTGAAGCTGGAAAAGCTGAGGTTGATGAAAGATTTTTGAAGAAACTCGAGAAAATTGAAAAAAAGCTCAAGAATCTTGGATTTAGAAGATCGATCGAACTCGATCAAAAAAGGTAAAGCTATTTGCGGTAACAATTTTAAATTAAAAAATTCCGCCGATCTATCCAGCTTCTAAATTATACAGCCGGGATCGGGCTTCATGTAATCTTTGAAGTATGCTTAGGCTCTTACCCTACATCCTCCGCAGATGTATCCGTATCTGTACTCCCCGTCAAGCGCATCCTCGTTCCTCAAATCGTTCAGAACTTCATTTTCCTTCCAGAATTTCATGAAGTTTCGTAACTGAAATGAATCCTCTGCGCCAGTAGGCATCTCTAAGCCTCTCTAAGAACATTTTTTATCACCTTAAACTCTAAACTGCCCAGATCTTCACCTTCAGCGTAAGCCTTAAGAAACTTATCAAGCTTGATGACATCATCCTTATCCCTCTTCAATCCACGCCATCTTCGTGAGGGGATTTGCCAAAACCAAACTAAAAAATTCGATCGTAGCATCCATGATAGTCACCACCCAAACCTTATTATACTAATACAATTTATGAAGGTTAGACTTCATAAGTTGTAAATCTTAGCATCATATGGTGGTGACCCATGGTACTCGATAAGATCAACCCTCTACTCAAGCAGCTGCAGTTTAACAGATCTGAAGTTGAAATATACAAGCTTCTGCTTAGAAAGGGGGAGATGACGGTTAAGGAGATAGCTGAGGAACTTCAGCTATCTACGAGGATAGTTCGGGAGAGATTGAAGAGGCTTGTGAAGGAGGGAATCGTAGGCAGGAAGCTGATCGAAAGGGGTTGGATAGGATACGTCTATTATGCTGAGAATCCAAACAAAGTCGCTCAGGCTATAAAGAGAAAACTGTTGGAGGTTGCCGGTAGAATTGACAGCTTTGGTTAGCGGGGGCGCCAAAAATAGATACAGCGGTGACGGCGGGGATCGCTATAACCAATACCTACAGGCGCCCCCTAAGCTAGGGTATCTCATCATCAATAGATAAACTTTGTGGTGACACGGTCGATTTTTTACGTTATAAACGATATTTCCGCTCCACTGACGATATCCTCATCCAAGCCTTCTACAATCGGTTTTTTATTGATAACTTTTGTACATCGATATTCGATCGTAATTTCCTCACCAGGCATAAGTTCTAAATTCCAGACAATTGTAGAATGAGCCGATGATCGGATGATCTTGGCATCGGCTTTGACCTCCCCTTCACACATCTCATAGATTCTGAACGATCTTTTGGCTTTCGAATAGTTCGAAATTCTCAGTTTAACCAGATCACCGTCAACTAACCTTTCGAAGTGCACCTTTCCCATGATCCTAGCGACGATTCTCTCCGCATCTATCTCCTCCCTTTCAAGCACTTCGCATACCTTCTTTGCCAGAAGTGGAATTATTCTCAACAGAACTTCCTCCTTCCTTCTCTTCTTCTGCAGCCTCTGTTTTCTATCCAGATACTCTTTTAGCTTTCTTCCAACCTCCTGCAAGGCCAATCTAACCTCATCAACTATCTCTGGAATTCCAGCAACAGCCTCCTTAGATTCGGAGGTGTACGGTATGTTGGTTGAAGCTAGATGGATGAGGATCACGGCAGGAGCATTCGGCAGTTCGTTTTTATTTTGCTGCAATCCATACGCTTTCCAGTTGACACTTTCGACAGCCTTTGTCAACGCACATCCACCTTGCTGATATAGGAGCGGGATCTTGTTCGCGAATCGAAGGATCTCAACCCTATCGCTCTTGATATTCCCGCCATAGGCTATACCAACTTCAACTAAGAAGGGATGTCCAGAGTAAACTTTTGGCTTCCTTGTTATTGCATAGACGAATTCTGCGTTAAACTCCTTCATTAAACTCCTCATGATCAGATCGGAACCTATCGGCGAGAGGCAATCTGTTGGAGGTGGCAGAAGCTGAACTTCTTTAAAGGATTCGAGCAGTCTCAAAGCCTGCTCCCTGCTTAAGGATTGGGGATGCTCTCTGCCGATAAATCCAGCTTTGGCGATGATTTCATCTGCTATCCTATCTCCGACTCGAACGAACTCTTCCTTTAAGAATTTCTTCAGATTGGTGGCTTTTGTAGTTTTGAGCATTGAAATCAGGGTTCCGAGCTCTATCCCATGGGGATGAGGCTTTATTTCTTTGGGAATCTTTGGAAGTTCGTTGCTAACCCTCGCAAATTCGTGAATGCTTCCGTCGGGCTCTATGAACGTTATCCTTGCATGAGGGTTAACTATCGAGGTCTGTCTCAGATATTCGTAAACGCTCTGTCTCCTCTCCTTGACGTAGCTTCCAACAACTTCAAGCTCTATTCTCGTTCCGTGTGGACGATGCCAATCGATCGATACTTCGCTAACGATTTCTGGTTCATTTCTTTTTGTGTCTATCATTATCTCCATCCTGCAAGCTTTCTCCTTCGGTGATGTTTTCGATATAATTACGGCAGGTTTTCCGGTTGTTAGCTGTGCATATAGAACGGCCGAGCTAATTCCCAATCCCTGCTGACCTCTCGTCTGCTTTATAGCATGAAAACGGGAACCGTAAAGTAGCTTACCAAATATCTTTGGGATCTGATTCCTAACGATGCCAGGCCCGTTATCTTCAACGATTATGCGGTAGATCGATTTATCGAGTTTCGATATCCTGACCATTATATCAGGCAATATTCCAGCTTCCTCGCAGGCATCCAACGAATTTTCGACAGCCTCCTTAACGCATGTAACCAAAGATCTGGCTGGATTTGAATAACCCAGAATGTGCTTGTTCTTCTCGAAAAATTCGGCTATACTTATTTCTCTGAGTCTCTTGGCTAACTCTTCCGCTATCATGATATCTCTGCACCCACAACGGTTTGGGTCTTTGTAACGCCCGCAATCCCTCTGATCTCATCTACAGTTCTGTTAAGTTCGGAAAGGCTACTCGCTTGGATTATGACTACGAAATCGAACTCGCCAAAAACGTGGTATATCTCCCGAACGTTCTTGATCTTCTTTATAGCGTTGTAGACGTCCTTCTCCTTTCCCGGCTGAACGTTTACCATCGTAACTCCGATAACCATGAATAGACTTTGCTCAAATTTTTTATAAATCTATTGCATTAAACGATCATCCAACCCAGAACAGATGCGAGCACAAATTGGAAGGCAATCATTACAAACAACAGATAGATCGGCTTTTCACCCATGTTTCTAAACGCCAAATCGACCAATTCAAAAAACCTTTCCCCCATAACTTCCACCTCAACCTCATTGTAGCGGTATCTGATTTCGTTGCAAGGTTTAAGCTGAAGATCCTCAAAGACCTCCTTCAAAAATTCAAATACAGCTTTTCTATCTTGTTCATCAGCTCCCACGGGCTTGTATCCGACCTTTGGGGAGACTGCAGTCTTTGAGTGGTTGTCCGTGGAGGTAACAGTCACCTTGACTCCGTAACCTCTGCAAAATTCTTCGATTTCCCTTCTAAAATTCAAATCTACGTTGTTTCCGTCAAGCATCAGGATCGCATGCTTCTCCTTCTCGTAATCTAATATCAGGATTGCAACGTGGCCGCAGATATTCTTTGTCTCAACTTCTGCCCTTTTAAAGAAATATCTGAGATCTACTTCTCCTGTTTTAACGCTCTTAGCCTTACCAATTAGGTTTCTAACCTCTTCAACATCCTCCTCACCGATGCTGAAGTTCGGTTTGTAAGCGCTGTGAGCTTCAACGAACATGACATCTCTATCAATGGAACAATTCAACTCAGAAGGAAAATCATCGCTCGCAAACTTTCCAAGCAGAATCATGAGTTTAACATCTCCAAATGGAAAAACCCTCAAGATAAACCTTTTTCCTTCCAGCTCGTATGGCAGATTGGCTCTAAGCATCTTACCGTCACATCTCACAGCGGAAATTATCTTCCTGACGTTCTCATCATCAACGGGATTCAATTCATGACCTACGGCGGTATGCAGAAACATAGAATTCCCTATCGAATTTAGAATTGCTCCAACGAGCTTCGCTCCACCGATGTTCCTCATAGGACCGGGATGGAATGATGTTGAGATGAGCTTAGCGTTACCGATCTTTAAACACTTTACCCATCCCCTGTGCTTGATTGCAATGCTTTTCAACTCTCTTTCAAAGTATTTAGCATCGTTTGTGAGCCAAGAGAGCAGAAAAGCCTTTAGAAATCTCTTGATGTTGAAGAATTCAAAATATTTTATAAAAAGGTAACCAAGTATTGATCCAACTACAGCCGTTATAACGTAACTTATGGTTTTATGCTGGAATGAAAAGTAACACGATGCTGGGTAGAGTAGGATGGCAAGAGTTAGGGAAGCAAAAGCAGATCTTATCTCTGAAGCTTCGGATATAAAGTAGAACACTACCGTTAACAAGGCTGTAATCGATGCTGGTGCCAATATCAGCAGATCTCTGCCAAAGACGTGAACAGACAGCATATCAAAAACTTCAATAAATATTAAAATTATCATTGCAAAAAAGAGAAGTCTTCGTTTGTTTACTGCAAGCTTTAAAAATTTTTGAAAGAACGGTAGAGCTATAAGCGTTACCAAACTCAGGAGGAGATACCTCAAGACGAAGAAATAACCACCATTTAAAACAGATGCTATGATTATCGAAGTCAGTAGGATTACAAGTGAGATAAACTCCCTAGGCGTGCTGAATAACTTTGAATAGAATCTTTCCATCAGCGATACATCCATCGATCTAATGCTCTCAGCTGGAAATATAACCTTTATTTGATGAACATGAGTTCCATAAGTCTAAGTCCATCGATGAGACCGAATCTTCCCTTCTTGCAGCTGAATTCGTTAAATTCGTTGACATCGTCCTTCTTCCAACCGTAGAGCAGAAATGGAACGGGCTCGGCTACATGGGTTCTAACTCTAACTGGGGTAGGATGATCGGGCAGTAGCATGATCCTCGTTTCCTCCAGATCCAACCTGTCTATCAGGTATCCAACGATCTTTTCGTCGTAGATCGATATAGCTTCGACCTTCTTTTTAGCATCGCCTTCGTGTCCGACCTCATCGATTCCTTCGGTGTGTAAAACTACGAAGTCTCTATGCTTTAAACTCCTCAGCACGGCTCTTGCAAGTCCTTTGTAGTTCGTGTCTATGTAGCCGGTTACGCCTTCAACTTCGATCACTTCGAACCCCAAACCCCTTCCTATTCCCTTTAGCAGATCAACCTCCGATATCATCGCTCCGCTAACACCCCATCTCTCCTTGAACTTCGGAAAGTTTGGCATCCTTCCTCCTCCCCAGATCCATACCATGTTTGCTTTTCTTGTCACCTCCGGTACGATCTTCTTCGAGAACTCCATAAGCTCGATCAAAAGTCTTGCAAGTTCTTTGCCTTTTGGCAGATACTTTGCAATCGGCTCTCCTTGAATATCGTGAGGTGGTGTAGTTTTAACGTTTTCATCGAACTCTCCGTCGATCGTCACGAGATTTCTATAGCTAGTTCCGTGATGAAATCTAACGAAATCGTATTTGATGGCATCGTTTAGGGCATCTATGACTTCCTTCGCCTCTTCGTCGTCGATCCTTTTTGCACTGTAATCGACCATTATTCCATTCTCTACGTATACCAAGTTACACCTAAACACCAACTTCCCTTTTATACCCTTGGCCAAAGCTTCGATCGGCCCTCTGCCGGTGTAATACTTTCGCACGTCAACGCCCAAAATCGTCAGATTTGCAACGTCGCTCCCGGGTTCGAATCCTTCTGGGACGGTTTTAGCCAAACCGCATGATCCTTCCTTGGCGAGGAAGTCCATGTTTGGAGTGTCTGCAACTTCAAGTGGCGTCCTGTTTCCCAGTTCCTTAACCCTCCAATCCGCCATTCCATCCGGGATTAAAAGGAGATACTTCATAACGCAAGGATGTCGTTGGGTATTCAAATCTTTTCGAAGGCTTTAAATATGTTGGACTTTTAAGTTGTCCATGGTTAAATTTATAAGGCACATCTTCGACGTCTTCGGCTATTCTCCCTTTCCCGATCTTCTGGAGCATGCGAAGCTATGTGTTACTGCTATTCGTCGCATTCAAAAGATATTTAAGGGAGGAGATACAGCCGAGCTTGTGAGGGAAATCGATGACGTCGAAAAGAAAGCCGATGAAATAAAGGATAGAATTAGAAGGTTTATTTCCGATCCGATAGTTTTGCCTGTTGATAAGTATGCCGTATACAACTTGGTACTCTTGCAGGATAACATAATCAACCTGTGTAGGGATCTGGCGGTACTTTTAACGATCAAAGAGCTGAGTATTCCGAGCGAGGTTGGAGATCTCTTTGAGAAGATAGCTAAAATTGCCGATGAGTACTCCGAACTTTACGAACATGTTAAACCACTACTGGCCAAAGCTTTTGTTAAATCTGAAGTTTCTCAAGCCCTTGAGCATGTCGATACGATCGTTAGAATTGGAGAGGAGTTTGAGAAGTGCTATCTGAAAATCTGCCAAGAGGTTTTTGAAAGTTTAAAGCCAGCTGAACTCGTTTTACTTAGGGAGGTTGTGATATATTTTTTAAGGATCGTTGAGAATTTTGTCAACGCTGCGAAGATGTTTAGGGTTATGATAAAGAGAGGTGATTGAGTTGAAAGTTAGGGACTTGATTTGGAGAGAACTGGTGACGATAAAGCCGGATGCAAGCGTTGATGAGGCGATGGAGCTCATGCTTAAAAAGGGGATAAGATCGCTACTTGTGGAGCCGGCTGAGGATGACGAGTACTGTATTCTGACCGTTAGAGATATAATATTTAAGGTGATAGCGAGGAAATTGAAACCTAACGAAGTTAAAGTCTCAGAGGTCTGTTCAAAACCCATAATCACGATCGATGCCGATAAGACCGTTGAGGATGCTGTAAGGATTATGAGTGAAAGGAACATTGCGAGGCTAGTAGTTGTTGAGGGGGGTAAGCCGATAGGAATGATCACACTTATGGACGTTATGAAAGCTTCTCATGTTGGCGCGGTTTAGCAAAAATATTTTTAACAATGTGGGAAGATATCCCTAAGGGCCCGTGGTCTAGGGGTTATGACGCCGCCCTCACGAGGCGGAGGTCGAGGGTTCGAGTCCCTCCGGGCCCA
>CAYMEG010000010.1:0-17440 GCA_964389535.1 uncultured archaeon
TGGTGCTGACCCTTTTATGATTTAATTGAGGTAGCTGGGATATTTTTCAAGGATTGGTGGGATCTAAAGAAGTTGTAGAATACTTCGAAACCTTTTAGGTTTAGGTAGAAGCTTTTGAGATTTTGGAATGATCTTCTAAATTTTTTAGCAAATTGCTTTATCTCAAGGATTACACGTTCTACATAATTTCTTTTACCGAAAGTTTGATGGATATAAGTTTTGCCTGCAGAAGTTATTCCTCTTTTCAGCCAAGGAGCTTTATCGGCATAGAATTTCTCTGCTTTCATTTTACTCACGAAATCTCTAACAAATTCGTAAAAGTTGGTGATATAGGGATGTATTTTGATGATTTTCTTTTTTATGTCTACTGCTACAAGAAAAAAGCACTTTCTGTTATTAACCTTAAGAGAGGAATCATCTATTGCCACCTCTTCGAAAAAACTAACTTAAACTCTTTACGCTCGGAAACAATCTTGTTTAGTTTCTCAACGGCCCTTTGAACGGACGACTTCGGTAACCTCTTACCAAACATAAACTCCGAAATTGCTTCTATCTGCCTAATCGATAATCCTAGATTATACAATAACCACGCACAAACATAATATCTAATCAAATTCTTATATCGCTTAAATAACCCAGATTCTAACGCTAAAACCTCTAACCTCTCAAGCATCTCCCCCAAATCCATGATAAATAAATTATCACATTGCTATATTAATATTTCTGTTAAAGGGTCAGCACCTACTCTTAAAAGGTTGTATTTTTAATCTTCTAACACCAAAACTTATGACAACATTTCAGAGGGAGTTTAGCTCCTTGAAAAGGTTAAAAGCCTTAGATCCTAATGTAAGAATGTCTAATTTTTGATTATTCTGACAGTGAGAGAATTAAAAAAAGTTCATAAAAAGAACATATTTCGGGAGGTTTAATTAGTTGTGACATTACATTGTGCATAATTTAAATATCTGATCAACAATGTTGCATCACTACCTTGGAGTTTTTCAGTAAAAAGATCTTAGTAGAATTTAAATTATATCTAAACAAATAATTTAAATATAAATAAAGTTTATAATTTTTCTATCTGTAATTTCCCGAGCGCTATCGTATTGGATAGAAGTAAGCTTATTCAGCAAAATAAAGAGCTTATTCGGCCCTTATAAGGAAACTAAAAGTAGAGACAATAACGTGGAACTCAGATTCTTTGAAGAACTCTTTAAATGAAACCGAAATTAAGGAAGAGCTTACTCAAAGAACATTGTTGAGAGGTTGAAAGGTAGATTAGGATTCTATACCCTTACGATTCGCAGTTCTTTTGAAGTCTTTGGGGTACTTTCCGTCCTCTTGTTTAAACTCTAACTGTTATAAGTATATATGGTTCATTATAGGTAGCATGAAGCTTGCAGATCTCGGATTTACGGATGGTATAAACGAGATAATCGCAATTACCTTCAGCAAAGATGGGAAGGTAAATACCGCTCCAATTGGCATAATAGTTGAGGATGCCAACTCCAAGCTCGCAAAAGCCAGACTGTACCATTCGCATACCAGAAGAAACGTCGAAACTGGAAGCAAGCTATGGGTCAATATCATCTACGATCCGATCGTTTGGACTATCTCAGCCTTTGAGGATCTCAGTGAAGACTGGTTCGAAAGTTTGAACCCTCCCATCATAAGAGGCTCGTTGGCTTGGTGTGAGTTCGAATGCGAGAAAGTAAAAGATGATAATCCGGCCGGATTTAAGCTAAAGCTTATAGATGGGGCAATCTTAAGGAAAGAGCTGAGAACTGTCAACAGAGGTTTCAACGCGCTCATCGAAGCTTTGGTTCATGCAACCCGCTATATAATGAACAGGGATTCCTCCCTTCTTCGTAAAATTGATGAATGTAGATCTATAGTGGAGAAATGTGGAAGTAGGAGAGAGAAAAAAGCTCTTAAAATCCTACTCGACCATATCAGATAAGCTTATCTATCGTAGGTTCAACCTAAATCCATGAGATTTGCGATAATCTCCGATACGCATGACAACGTTCCGGCCATAAGAGACCTCATAGATAGGCTAAAAACCGAGAGAATCGAGTTCGTTGTCCATGCGGGTGATATCATCTCTCCCTTTGCCATAAGAGAGTTCAAGACTTTGAACGTCAAGATATACTTCGCCTTCGGTAATAACGACGGTGACAGAAGACTTCTCACAAAGATTGCTGAAGAGAATGGATGGGAGATCGGAGACATCGTGATATTTCCGATGGGTGAAGATAAAGGAGTGGTTTACCACGGAACCGACAAGAGAATAGTTGAGGTACTCAGAAATTCGAATTACAGACTCGTAGTCTTGGGACATACACACGAACCTCTTATAGAGAAGCTGGAGGATAAATTCATCGTAAATCCCGGCGAAGTATGCGGATACCTCACCGGCAACAGGACTTATGCGATATTCGAGGACGGGGATGTAAGCATAGTTGAGTTTTGATAAATATGAAAAAACTTATAGCAGAAAGGTAAAGTGATGTTAAGATGGATATACTGAGAATTGAGAACTTGGGGGTTAAAGTCGGTGGCAAAAAGATACTTGAAAATGTAAACCTATACATTCAGAAGGGGCAGACATTTGTTTTATTCGGGCCAAATGGCTCTGGTAAATCATCGTTACTTATGGCGATAATCGGAAACCCTAGATATAAGATATATGATGGAAGAATTATATTTAAAGATAAAGATATAACTAAACTACCGACGGATGAGAGGATTCGGAGGGGTATGGGTATAGCCTTTCAAAACCCACCCAAGATCGGGGGGGTTAAGCTGATAGATGTCCTGAGGCACTGCGCAAAACTTGGCAAGACTGAGGACAAGATCGAAGATTATGCAAAACTTTTGGGAATGGAGGATCTTCTAAACAGAGATTTAAACGTCGGATTTTCTGGTGGAGAAATTAAGAGATCGGAGCTACTGCAGCTCATGCTTCTAAATCCAGATTTTGTGATGCTGGATGAACCGGATAGCGGTGTTGACTTGGAGAACATCTCGATAATCGGTAAGGCGATCAGTAAGCTTTTGGAGAGAGAGAAGCCGGCTGAGAAGAGAAATAAAGCTGGAATAATAATCACACACACTGGGCATATACTAAATTATGTCGATGCAGATTATGGTGTTATCCTTTACAAGGGAAGAATCGTTTGCATGGGAGATCCCTTCGATCTCCTTAAGGATATCAGCGAATTCGGTTATGAGGGGTGTGTTGAGAGATGCCTGAAGAGATCTCAAAGGAGAGACTTGAGAGTGTAGGAATCGAGATGGATCCGAAGAAGAGATCTGGAAGCTTTCTGCTGCTCGATCAAGAAGTTAAGAAGGTTTCGAGATTCATGGAAGGTCTCGAAGTAATGCCGATCAAGAGAGCTTTAGAGAAGTACGACTGGCTCGAAGATTACTTCTGGAAGGCCGTCAAGGTTGACGATGAGTTTACGAGAGAAGTGAAAGAAGATTTCAACGGTTACTTTATAAGAGCCCTTCCAAATGCAAGGATCGAGATTCCGGTTGAGGCTTGCCTATACCTAAGTAAAATCAAGAAACAGAAGGTTCACAACATAGTGATAGCCGAAGAAGGTTCCGAGATCAATATAATCTCAGGCTGCACATCACATCCAAGAGCGATGGGAATGCACATAGGAGTTTCGGAATTTTACGTTAAGAAAAACGCTAAGTTGACATTTACGATGATCCACAGTTGGAGCGAGGATATCGAGGTTAGACCGAGAAGTGGAATCGTCGTAGAGGAGAACGGCACGTTCATAAGCAACTACATCCTTTTGTCTCCAGCCAAACTCGTTCAGATGTACCCCACCGCCTACCTAAAGAGGAAAGCAACAGCGATCTTCAGCAGTATAGTCATCGCCTTTAAGAACGCTACGATAGACATGGGTAACAGAGCAGTTTTAATGGAGAAGGGAAGCAGTGCAGAGATAATTTCGAGATCGATAAGTAAAGGTGGCAAGGTCATCGCAAGGGGACACATAGTTGCCGAATCTCCCGAGGTTAAAGGTCATCTAGAGTGTAGGGGTCTCATTTTAAACGAGGGTGAAATTTTGGCAGTTCCGGAGCTTGAGGCTAAGTGTTCCAACGTTGATTTAAGCCACGAGGCCGCTATAGGTAAGATCGCCGAAGATGAGATATTCTACCTGATGTCGAGAGGTATGACGCAGGATGAGGCAACGGCCACGATAATCAGGGGGTTTATGGAGATCGAGATCAAAGGTATTCCTCCAGCTTTAAAGAGGGAGATAGACAGGGCAATTGAGCTGGCTGAGAGGGAGCTACTCTAATAAAGGTCAAATAGTTCGATCTCCAATCCGATGTTTATCTCCTTAGCCTTTCTGAATACCAGATCCGCCACGACAATGTCCTGAATTGCCAAGCCTGTGGAATCGAAGACCGTGATCTCTTCATAACTTTCTCTTCCTCTCTTAACTCCTGAAACGATCTCACCAAGCGTTGCGTAGATCTGCTCTGGCCTAAGCAAGCCCTTAGCTATTGCAACGTTTATCTCCCCTCCATGAATAGCCTGCTCCATATCATCTACAACTATCTTGGCTTTAAGTAGTATCTCCTCCTCAAGCTCCTGTTTGCCGGGAGCATCCGCTCCTATGGCGTTGATGTGCGTTCCCTCCTTAATCCACTCGGCTTTAACGATGGGTCTTCTAGATGGTGTTGCAGTCGTTAGAACATCGCAATCACAGGCTTCCTTGGCCTCGCATACGATTGCAGAAACTCCAAATCCTTCACAGAATTTTGCAAATCTCTCGGCATTCTGCTTTGATACGTCGTAAGCTTTAACTGTTTCGATGTCGAATATCTCTTTCAATGCCAAAAATTGTGTGTACGCCTGCCTTCCACAGCCGATAAATCCGAAAACTTTGCTGTCTTTCCTTGCAAGATACTTGGACGCTACTCCACTCGCGGCACCGGTTCTAAAGTTCGTTATGTGTGTCCCGTCCATGATAGCCAAAGGAAAGCCAGTTTCTGGGTCGTTGTAGATTAAAACCGCCATAACGGTCGGCAAACCCTTCTTTGGATTTTCCGGATGGGAATTTACCCATTTAACTCCAGCTTTTCCATCCAGATATGCTGGCATAGCTCTGAGATCTCCATTTTCGAACGTTAGATACACCTTCGACGGCATCTGCGTTTTTCCCCTTGCATGTAGCTCAAAGGCCATCTCCACCGCTTCTATAACCTCTTTCATCGTTAAAATCTTTTTAACATCATTCTCAGTAAGTATGAGCGTTTTCATGCAGAACGTTTCTGATTTTACGCTTTAAAAAGAATGTTATGACACTACGATAAATTGTAACAAATTCTTATATAGATTTTTTATTTACTTGGGGACTCTATTTTTAGGATTTAAATGATAAGATAAAAAAATGATGGTCGTGACGCTACATTGTGGAAGATTTAACTCATCAACAGTGTTGCATCATTACCAAAATGACTAGCTAGTTTGATTGAGCTTATCGATCACATCTCCAAGTCTCTCGATCGCTTCACCGAACTCGCTGAGATTGCCAGCTTTAGCTTCATCCATCGCCTCATTATATATTTCAACCAGTAGCCTTATGAGTTCCTGTACACCCTCCTCAATAACCCCCCTAACCTCTCTACCAAATACGGCCGTCAAGGATTCATTAAGGGTAGGTCTCATCGCCAACGCATCACTATAGACAACTATGACACCTCTAAGCTCAGGAATCTGGGCATTCACCGCTCTCAGATAGACCGGCTCGATGTAAAGTATGGAGTTCTCTATGGGTATAACGAGCAAGTTGCCCCTGATGACCTTCGAACCAACCTGTCCCCAAAGGGTAAACAACTTGGAGATATCTGGATCTTGATCTATCCTTGCCTCTATTTGCATAGGACCATAAATCAGCTGGCCTTTCGGAAATTCATACAATCTCAGCTCACCGTACTCTTCATCGCATCTCGCCGCAAGCCATGAGATGATGTTATCCCTTCCCTTCGGCGTGAATGGTAGCATCAGTATGAACTCTGGTTCATCGCCTTTGGGGAGGGTAAGTATAACGTAGTAAGGTTCCATCTCTATTCTTTCATCCTCTAAGATCTCTTTCGGAATCTCCCACACATCTTCACGGTTGTAGAACGTCTTAGCATCGTCCATATGAAAAGTTGCATAGATGTGAGCCTGAACTTCAAAGAGATCGACAGGATACCTTATATGTGCTCTCTTCTCTTCACCCATCTTACTGGCTGGAATGAAGAGATCTGGAAATGCCTTCATCAAAACTTCGATGACCGGTTCTTTCTGAATTACGTAAAACTCTGGAGTTCCGTTGTAAGTATCGATGAAGACCTTGACGGGATTTCGAATGTAGTTGAAGGTTGAATATCTTGCAGAGTATGGAAACTTGTCGAGAATCGTATATGAATCTACTATCCAGTACAATCTTCCGTTTATTACGGCTATATATGGATCTTTGTCATATACTAGGAAGGGCGCAATTGTAGAGACTCTGTCTACTATGTTCCTGTGATACATCAGGCGACTTTCGGTTGTGATGTAATCGCTAAGTAGAAACTTGACATCACCGAACTTTATGGAATACACGAGCTTTTTGAAGTATGAATCAAGCTTAACCCCTCCCGAACCGTTGTAAGTGGTCAGAACGTTGCCCTCACCCAACGGATAGTCGAACTCTTTTTGTTTGGTTTTAACGATCACGTAGTCCGTTGTAAGCTCACCGTAATATATCTCAGGATGTTCGATTGTTATCTTTCCCATTGGGGGAATGTCCTCCACTATCAGGTTGGGTAACCCCTCCTTGGTTACAGAGTTTACCGGCGAAGCTACAACACCATAACCGTGGGTAAATATCAGATGACTATTGAGCCAAGTTTTAGCCCTTGGCGATAGCAATTCGGTTGAAAGCTCCCTTGCAGAGATCATGATCTGTGTATACCTACCATCTATGTTATAACGATCAACATCAACGTCATTTACGAAGTAGTATGTTCTTATCTGTTGCATCTGTTTGTAAACGCTGAGCAAAGGACGATGATCCCAGATCCTAATGTTATCTATGGTACCACGATTTCTTTCAATCGTATCAACACTGAGGTTATCTTCAGCAGAATAGTACATCTTTTCAACATCTAAACCGTAGGCAAACCTCGTGAAGTTTATACTGTACTTTATATACTTCTCCTCCTTGGCAATCTCATTTGGCTCAACTTTAAGTTTTTGAATCATAGCCGGTGCAACAACGATTGAGAAAAATGTTACGATTACCAAAACGATAACAAGTACTGCCATCGCTTCGAAGTTTCGTTTATAGCCGAGATAGATGGTTACTGCGGCAAAAAGTAGGGATATCACCGCAATTAGCCCCATCGCCGGAAGTACCACATGTACATCCGTATAGCCGGCACCCATCACCGCTCCATGCGAAGATGTTAGCAGATCGAACCTTGCAAAGTAGAAGTAGACGGATATGAGGATGAAGATACTGGCCAAAAGCAGAGAGACATGTATGTACGCCGTTTTTGGGAATTTAGCCTTAAACTCATCAAGACCCTGTATATCTCTAAATATATAGGCGTAGTACGCTACCGATACTAAAATGGCGAGTAAGATCAACGTGAGAAAGAAGAGAAGTACGGTCTGAATGAATGGAAGTTTAAATACGTAGAAAGATACATCAAGTCCAAATATTGGATCCTTAAGGTTAAAATCGATCGAGTTTGTGAAGTAAACGTACTGTATCCATGTGTGTGAGAAGGGAAAGGCTAAAATTAAAGCTAGAGATAGATCCACCAAAAATGATAATCTGTACGATTTGCCGAGGAATTCGTAGCTTGCTTTTTGAAGGATCAAACGATTGAGGCTAAGTATAACGAAGGCGATGGTGAAGAATACGACGAGTAGGGTGAGTCTGTAATACAACATCGCAATAAAGACAGAATCAAGGTTCAGAGACTTAAACCAAAGGAACTCCGTGTAGAGATCCAAAGCGATACCTAAAAGGATCAAAATTGCAGCAGACGTAATTAAGAGTATTATCTTCCGTTCAGCTGTTGGTATCTTAAATCGTTTTTCCATCGTTCCACTCTATTCTCATCATATTTATTCTTTGTGTTTTTATATTTCCAGTTTCTATAATTTAATAGGATTAAAATTATTAGATAATTAAGATTAATTTTATAAAATTAGACAAATCTGCCAACGTTAAAATATAAAATTTTAATCTATGATTCATCTTCCGTAAAGACCCATCAGCTCACCGTATTGGATTACGTGTCCCTCTATAGCCTTTAAAAGTTGATCCTTAGTGGCATCCTTCAAGTCGAGCACGGTATCGAGAACGTAGACCCTAAAGAAGTATCTGTGCGGCTTACCCCTTGGCGGACAGGGGCCTCCGTAGCCGTAATCTCCAAAATCGTTCCTTCCCTGATAGGCCTTGAAAGGTTCAGAAATCTCCTTACCCTTTGGAATTCCCTCAGGAATCTTGTTAGTTGGTGGTATGTTCCAGATGATCCAGTGCGTGAACGTTCCAAGCGGTGCATCCGGATCATCCATAATTATGGCGATACTCTTAGCGTTCGGTGACAGATTTACGAGTTCAAGTGGAGGGGATATGTCTTCCCCATCACAGGTGTACTTCTTCGGTATGTACTCCCCATTTTTGAATACGGATCTAACCTCCAGGTTCTTTTCCAACTTCACCACCTCCTTTTGAGCACAACCCAACAGCAAAACCGCTAAAAACAACACGATCAGCAATCTCATCATCATGTTGTTTGCATGGGAAAAGATTAATCTTGCGGAGGTGTTGGCATGTTCATTCAAAGGCAGACCAAGGACTTCATAAACATAGATCCCCTGCAAACAGGAGGAATTCTCACCGAAGATGCCAGAAGGATGCTTCTGGAATGGGGAGACGGTTACAGTGTCTGCGACTTCTGCGAAGGTAGTTTGCATGATATCAGAAATCCTCCGATAAAGGATTTCATCCAACAGCTTGCGGAGTTTTTGGACTGTGATGTAGTTAGAATCACAACCGGGGCAAGGGAGGGAAAGTTCGTAGTCATGCACAGCTTGGCAAAGAAAGATTGTTGGATTGTTGTGGATTCAAACGCCCACTACTCCACATTTCTAGCCGCTGAGAGAGCTGGATTAAAAGTTGCGGAGGTTCCAAATTCGGGCTATCCAGAGTTCAGAATCCATGAGGATAAGTTTGCTGAGGCGATAGAAGAAACTAAAAAGAAAGGAGATGTAGTTTTGGCAGTTCTTACATATCCAGATGGAAACTACGGAAATCTTCCCGATGCTGAGAAGGTTATAGAGATATGCCACGAGTACGAGATACCAGTTCTCCTGAACTGTGCATACTCCATTGGAAGGATGGAGATAAAAGCTAACAAGCTTGATGCCGACTTCGTGGTTGGCAGTGGTCACAAATCCATGGCCTCAGCCGGGCCGATAGGGGTTTTGGGCATGAAGGAGGAATTTGCAAAAATCGTGCTGAGAAGATCCGAGAGATTTAAGAACAAGGAGATCGAGCTTCTGGGTTGCACGGCAAGAGGCGTGCCCTTAATGACCCTAATGGCATCTTTTCCGCACGTTAAGGAGAGGGTTAAGAGATGGAGCGAAGAGGTTGAGAAGGCAAGATGGTTTGCCGAAGAAATGGAGGAGATGGGATTCAAGTTGCTCGGAGAAAATCCGCACAAACACGATCTCATGCACTTCAAATCCCCGCATCTCTATGAAATTTCAAAGAAGGTTAAGGCGAGGGGATACTTCCTTTACAAGGAACTTAAAAAGAGGAAGATACACGGAATAAAGCCGGGAAGGACGAAGAGTTTCAAAGTTTCAACTTATATGGTTCCAAAGGACAAACTTGAGATGGTTCTGAACGCTTTTGAAGAGATACTGGAAAAGTATAAAAATAATATATCATAATTATCTTATCTAAATTAAAATTCATTTTAACTGAGGAAAACCTATAAATATTTCCAAAAATATCTTTTAGACCATGAACCGAGGGTTGTCGCATAATGGTAAGAGATTTAAAGAGTTAGAAATTTCTATAAAATATTTTGATTGAGATTTAGCAGAAAAAATAGTTGAGGAATTCAAAGCGCTTGGATGTGAACCGAGATCCATAGAATTTTCTCAAAATTACAGAGAACCAAATCAAATTAAAATGATCTGCTACATCGAAGATAATAAAGACCCAAATGATTTTGTTAAGGAATTGATTAGGAAATTGGAAGACCCTAATATAGTGGTAAGAATATTACCCGACAAATTATCTCCAAAACCCCAGTGGGAAATAATGAAAATAAACGTAAATTTTTTATAAATAAAAACTAATTACAATTTAATGAGCCCTCCCAGATATAGGAAGTACACTACAAAGACTCCAGCTAACACCCAGAGCAACGGATGCACATCTTTATGCTTTCCGGCCACAAGCTTCAGAATGCAGTAGCTGATGAATCCGATTCCGTCTGCTATGCTGAAAGTAAACGGAATCGTCGCCAAGACGAAGAACGCCGGAAGGGCTTCTATTGGATCATCGAATGTTATGTTTCTTATGACGTTCATCATCAGAAATCCCACTATTACTAAGGCTGGGGCAGTTGCACATGCCGGAATTATCTTTGCGATCGATGGATGTACCCAGCACGGACCCGAGCGTCGTACCTATGGCATCCGTGAGCAGGACCTTTTCGGAATCCGGAATTTTCCCATCTTTATCCAAGAACCCCACTTTGGCACTTAAACCCGTTACTGTACCAATGGTATCGAAGAAGTCAACCATGAAGAATGCGAAAACAACCCCGACAGCTCCGACGTTGAGCAACCCTACGAAATCAAGCTTCATAAAAGTGTAGTCGAGGGTTGGGAGCGAGAATAGACTTTCTGGCTTTGGAGTGACTCTCAAAGCTATTGCTATAGCCGTTGTTGTCAGTATTGAAATAAGCAGAGCTCCGGGATCTCCTAACCATCAAAGCACAGGCAAGGAATATTCCAAATATGGCAAGCCAGAATTCTGGCTTCACGAAGTTCTGGGTTCCAAGAGTTACGAGCGTTGCCTTGCTGCTTACGATTATCCCAGCCTTCTTCAATCCTATCAGCGTTAGGAATAACCCTATCCCAGCTCCGATTGCATACTTCTGCGAGATCGGTATCGCATTTATTACGGCGGTTCTAAACCTTGTAACCGACAGTATTATGAATATAACTCCCTCAACAAAGACTGCAGCAAGTGCAACCTGCCAAGGGTAGCCCACGTTCAGGCAGACGCTGTAGAGGCAAAGTAGGCATTAAGCCCCATTCCCGGAGCCAGTGCGAACGGCTTTTTAGCGTACAATCCCATTATGATTGTCGTTATTCCCGCTAATAGGGCTGTGGCTGTAACCAGTGATGGAATCGCTTCCTTCCCCATTGCGTTACTGAGGATTACCGGATTTACAAATAAAATATATGCCATGGTCATGAAAGTCGTTAATCCTGCCAAGACCTCTGTTTTCATGTCGGTGTTGAATTTTCTGAACTCGAAGTATTCCTCAAACTAATTTAGCATGCTGGTGATGGAGTTCCCTACCGTATTTAAACCTTAGCTATTTTATCAACATGATTAATAATTTTGATTTATCATTGTAAGAGAAAAGCTTATTACGTGATATACTCTACACCCTTTGAAGCCCCGTAGGGTAGCGGTCAATCCTGCGGGCCTTTGGAGCCCGCGACCGGGGTTCGAATCCCCGCGGGGCTATACTTATAACCCTTTCGCTTGTGAGCGTTTCCGAACGAGAAAAATTTTCCAGAATCCGTTTTAAGAAATTAACTAGGAATGATTGCTCCATATCACAAAATAAAGACAGTCAGATGTTATTTCCTGAAGACGAGTTCTGTGACGGCTTGTCACTTCCTGCAACATGATAGATATTGTTCAGAACGTTCGAACCCCGAACATGATAAAAATTTAACCTTTTGATAATTTTCTTAAACAATACATGAACGAATCGGAATAGTCTATGGTTTTTGTAAGTTTTTCATTCATCCTGTCAACAGTATCAAATTAGATATTTCCCCGAGAATTCTTGCAAGGTATTTCTCTATATCAGCTCTATCTCCTCCTTTCGGTATGAACCTGAGATTAATAGAACCTTCATCACCTTCATCCAAATTAAAAAGCCTGAAATAATACTTCGCCTTAACGATGAGTCCAGCTCTCTTTAAACTTTCAAGATTTCTGCTCAGGATTTTGTTCAAAGATATCTCTTTAACCCCTGCAAAGCTTTTAAGTAATCTTGCACTCTTTGCTATCTCGCTAAAGCTTAGAGGCTCAGTTCTGCCCGCAATTATTAATGCTACGTCAAAACATCTTTCCCTGCTTTCTCCGCCTTTAACCTCTCTTTCGATAAATTCTCTAAGCTCAGCTCTGGTAAAGCGTGGCAAGCATTCAAGCAATTCATCCCTCCAGAAGCAGATTAGTTCATCAAGCTTGTGCCTGTATACTATGTAGTCATCTCTTTGACTGGATTTCGGTGGTCTTTCTCCGAGTCCTCTGATTTCAAAGATGAAATTGTTAAAAGCCTTCAGTTTCTCTCTTACAGCTTCATCTTGCTGTTCTTCAATTATTTTCCTGTCAATTATAATTCTGCCTCTTTCCAGCTCTCTCTTGATTATTTCCGCAACTTTTTGATTAAGATCATTAAAACTTCCTGAATTATCATCACAACTTTCCATATCTACCATCATAACAATCTACTTAACGTATGGTATCGTCTATCTATCGTAAGCAGGTAAGAGCAGGGGGATATGTCCAGATATTTGAAAAGTTTCTCTCTGGTCTTGGACTTAGCTGGGGGATGCATCGATAGAATTTTCCGTGCCAGAGGAAATAGCTAAAAAGATGTTAAAGGAAGGGTGAATCATCATACTTTATTTCTACTTTTCTCGGATATTTGCCATTGACTTTTAAATATGCTCCGTTCTTAACGAGATCTATTTCTTGAAGATTAGCACGTTTTGCCCAGTCAAAAAACTTACTTAAGCAAATTTTGCTTCTCTTATAACTATTTCTTCTCCACAAGAAAAAATCTCTACATTATCTCCATCTCTTAAACCATACTCTTCAACAAGCTCTTCTGGGATTCCAACCACATATTCAACTATACCCTCCTCCTTTCTTTCAACCCTCTTTAACTTTTTGACATATACAACTCCCCTTAATATCTTCGCATAGTTTAAGTTTTTTATGCATAGTTTAAATTATCTCCAGTAAATTTTAAATTTCCTTATGAAACCCAATTTTAGCTCTTGAAGATAGAAGCGTTTAACATCCAATTAAAGGAGTTACTAAAGATGGAGAATAAGGCTCTTGAGAATGCAATAATTATGTCCCTGAATAATCCCAGAATTGCCTTTATTTTAAGGAGAAAAAAGTAAGATGATCGCAAAAACATTGATTAATTCTGGAGAAATATATCACCTAGATCTAACCAGCGAATACGAAAGATCAGTGCTCGTGCATGAGTATATCCATTTTTTCTCAACTACACAGACGAGGTTTAAGAGGATTATACTTTACGAAACACTGGCAAACAAGTATATAAAAAGTGCAGATTTCAATTTTCCCGATTTTCATATAATATACGAGCTGGAAGTTGTGCCAATGCTTGAAATGTTCGCAGTCTTCTACCAAGTGGAATCTTCTGCCACGCCACAAGACCTTAAGGAACATCTTATAAATCAAACTGCTTTAAAACCTCCGTTTTTAGAACTAATGGCAAGTTTGGATGAGATACTGGACAGGATGTTAGAAAAGTGCTTGAACAAAAATATATCTAGATCGGATCTGTTTATCGTTATCCTCAGAACGATTTTTTTCAACTCCCAATATCACTAAGGAGAGAATTTTTGATAGGTTCAGAGTTATAAGAGATGCTGAGCGGGTACCGGAATGGAGGGAAATGTCTGAAATACAACCTTACCTCGAGCGTATTCTGGCAAAGAATGGATTCCACGTTCTGACCTTCCCTATGGGAACTCCTGAAAGCATAATGTATTTGGCATTCTACTTTGCAAACCTTAGAGAAATTGTGAGCAGTCATGATGTAGAAAAGGAATTTGTTGAGAGAATCATTTTTGGCATTCTTGGTGAAATAGACTTGGGTTTTGGTGATATTGTGTACAGATGTGATTCGCTCATAACCCTTGAGGGTAAGAGGATAAAAAAAGTGTCCTATGAGCTTCATGAAAAACATTTCAACGGATCTTGCGCTTCAGCCACTAGATTTTCTATTAAATCACATAGATCCTTGTATCCGGTGTAATCGGTTCAAGAAAACAGAAGAAAACTTAAAGCTTGTGAAAAACTTGAGAAATGATCTTATAGAGCTGAGAAGGATAAAGAAAAATTTTATTAAAAAATGCCTTGGAGAAAAGAACTGTATTGGCAGAGAAGATTGCCCATTGAGATCTGAATTATCTGCAGAATTTTTCAATAAAATTCTGCAGAAATAACAAGCTTTCTGACTTCTAAAGTGACATCTTGTCTTTTGAATGTCTCAAATCGAATTTTCTGCAGTTTTTCTGAACAATTCTTCGAGGTGAGCGGAATGGGTGGTAAGAGGATCATACATATCAGAGTTAGGACTGATAGGATACCAGTGGAAATAGATGAAAGAACAACTGCCAGAGACATAAAGAGAAAGCTGGGAAGAACGGACATGGTTTTAATCGTGAACGGAAACACACTCGCAGACGATGACAAAATACTTCCACTGTTAACGGAAGGCGAGAATGACATAAGGCTTGTACCCAACACGCCTGTTGGTTCTTCTTTTTCATTTTTTACCGGGAAGATGAGATTAAAGCAGAAAGAAACTTTGCTCAGAGAACTCGGATTCATTCCAAGCGGTTACAGAGAATTCTCTGGCTTGGTTAAGGTTGGGAATAGAATAATCAGGATGAGGGTTTATCTACCCTTCACATTCCCCTACTCAAGACCAATAATAACCGTAGACGATCCGAGCTTCCTTGGCAGGCATCCGTGCATAATGCTCAACGAGCATGGCATAGAGGTGCACTTTAAGGATAACTACTGGAAGCCATGGATGCACACCTCAGAGCTCGTTGCCCAGGCCATAGGATTTCTGAGATCGATTGAGAAGAGGAGGATTAGTTCATGGACAGGCTTGGAAGCTTTCAGAAATCTAATGAGAGGATACATTTAGTTACTGAGACAGCTCAAGAAATCATAGAAGACTACAAAACCATCCTGAAAAAATCCGTAGCATACGCTATAAGATCTGTAGTTCTCCTTCCTCTTGTCATCGGTTGTAAGTTAACGTTAGCTTCGGCAAATGCTCTCAGGTTTGCAGACAGGCTTGAGGGCTGCGAATCAGAGCCAAAGCTCGAATCTGAGCCTGAAGCAGTTGAGGAATGCAAAGAGCAGGAAGAGCTTATAATTCCTGCTCCTGTTCTCTACGAAGCGTTCAGAATCCTGCTTTCTCGCGGCAGGGATTCAAGGGAGTGGATAGTTGCACTTGGAAGTCAGAAAATAGATGGAAAAACTGTTCTGACAAGGGTTTACGATCTCGAATGTGCGATTTCGCATTCAACGAGCGCGGAGCCGGATTATTCAAGCTTGGCAGAGGCTTTGAGGTTCTACGAAAAGTGCGGATACGAAATCGCTGGACTGGCTCACATACATCCTTGGCATTCAAGAACAGTTTCTCCAAGCTCCGTAGACATTGAAACTCACAGGAGATGGGAAGAGCTGTACAGGAGAAGGTTAATAGGGATTGTTTTCAACAACTCCGACGTGTTCAGAATCTTCCACGGCAGTAAAAGCGTGTTCAAGCCTGTGGTGGTTGGAAAAGACGTTAGGAAGATCAGGAGGAATCTGTATGAGCTTGAAAGAAAGAACGTACTCTAATATTCCATCGAAAAAATTTTATAAACTCTAGTTAACAGATTATTAACTAGAGTTAATGAGGTGTAAAGTAGAATGATAAGGAAGAAAATCGAGGAGGCGTTAGCAAAGATTGATGATCAAATAAACTTGGCTAAGAGATTTCTTAATGAAGATAGAATTGATGAAGCTTTGTATTTTATCTGGCTTACGGCGGAAAATCTTGTAAATACACTAAAGACTGCTATAAACGGATTTTATGTTAAGGATCACAGAGAAAAGAGTTTGATTTTAAAAGAATATTACATTTTAGGCTATCTTAATAAGGATTATTCTGAGGTTTTGAAAAGCTTGCAAAGTTTAGAATTGCAGCCGAGTTTCATCCTTACACAGCTATTCCAAAAAGCTATACCAAGGAGGATGTTGTAAACTACCTCAAGCAAATTGAAGAGCTTAGAGATGAAGTTATCAACTATCTAAGAAAAAGAGGTTTGATAAAATGATTATTAAAACAGAAGCTGAGTTAAATGTTGCAAGAACGTTTTGTAACGAACCATTTCATTACTTCACCATTTCTGAGCTTGTTAAGAAGGCTGGAATTTCAAGAACTTGGGCTTACAAGGTTCTGGATAAATTCAAAAAATTTAACATGCTTATCGAAGATAGAAAAAGTTACAAATTCGATTTCTCAAATATAATTTGTAAAAGGCTAAAGCTGTTTTTTGATTCAGAATTTATAATGTCCTCAAAGCTTAAGGATAAGATTGTTAACATTACAGAAGGGTTAATTTACGAATGCAAACCTGCAAGCGTAGTACTTGTTGGCTCTGTTGCAGTTGGAAAGGAGAAAGAAACAAGTGATATAGATTTTCTTGTAATTTCAAACAAAAGAGAAGTTCCGTTGCTCAAGGAAAATGTGAATATTATTTTGATGAATAAGAGCGAGTTTGAAAAGAAATATTTTAAAGGCGATGACTTCATCGTTTCTTCGCTATCATTTGGAAAGATAATCTATGATGAGGAATATTTCATCAGATTTTACGAGAAACCTTTACCAGTTTTCTCAAGTGAGATAATACAGGAAAAGATAGATTATTGCAGAAATCTGAGAAATAGGATTGTTCATTTAGCAAGAAGTGACATGGATTTAGCAAAAGAAGAACTCTTGAATTTAGCTTTACAATGTGCTAGGATAATTTTGTTAAGGAATAAGGTTATTCCTCCAACAAAGCATGAGATTGCAAGTGTTGTTAGAAAATACAACAAAAATATTGCAAAAGTTTTGAACGATCTTATGAAAGATAAAAAGGTTAGCAAGGAAAAAATGCTTGAATATCTCAGGGTGTGTGAGGAAATTATTTGAATTATGTCACCTTACATGTCACAGGTTCGCTTAATTTTTCTCCTTTATAGTATGATTCAGAAAATTGGGTTAAAGGAGAGGATATTCTTTGACAGAATGCTCAGAATACCGTGGATGGATCATGAAAAGCTCA
>CAYMEG010000011.1:0-10417 GCA_964389535.1 uncultured archaeon
AGCGATGAAGCTAAGGTAAGACTCGAGCTATACGGTTACAACGAAATTAAAGAAGAGAGAAAGCTTAACGAATTTTTGATGCTTCTATCTCAGTTCAACAGTCCTCTGATTTTGATACTCATAGTCTCTGGAATTATAACCTCGATCCTTGAAAGATGGATTGATTCGATCATAATATTTTCGGTCGTTTTGATAAGCGCATCAATCGGTTACATCCAGGAGAGAAAGGCTAAGAAGACGATCGAAGCCCTTAGAATGCTTATAGAGGCCAAGACGATTGCCTTGAGGGATGGAAGAGAGTGCAAGGTTCCTACCAAGGAGATAGTTCCGGGGGATGTCATCCTGCTCGAAGCTGGGATGAAGGTTCCGGCCGATGCCGTTCTCTTCAGTGCTAACGACTTGGCGGTCGACGAATCTCTGCTAACTGGAGAATCTTTGCCAGTTGAGAAGGGTGTCAACGGCCATGTCTTTGCGGGAACCTTGATCGTAAGGGGTTACGGAAAAGCGGTCGTCGTTGCTACGGGAGAAAACACCGAACTCGGAAAGATCGCAAGAAGTGTAAGGATGGAGAAGAATGTCGAAACACCTTTGATAAAGAGAATAAAACATCTGAGCAAGGTCATATTCGTCATAATAGTTCTTGTTTCGATTCTAAACTTCATCATCGGAATTTTTAGGGGATACGATCAGACATTCATGTTCCTAGCATCTGTGAGCTTGGCCGTTGCTGCAATCCCCGAAAGCCTTCCTGCTTTGATTACGATGACCCTTGCGATCGGAGTGAGGGATATGGCCAGAAAGAAAGCCATAGTAAGGAGGTTGCCGGCCGTTGAAACTCTGGGAAGCGTTACCACGATATGCACGGACAAAACCGGAACCCTAACACAGAACAGGATGAGCGTAGTTAAGATCTTCGCCGGATTTAGGGAATTCGACATAGATAGGGCTACTCTTGAAGCTGGGGGTAATTTAGAGCTACACTTAACGATAAAGGCCGGACACGTTTGCAACAAAGCGATCTATCGCGACGGAACGGAAAGCGGAGATCCAACCGAAATAGCCCTTCTCAGGGTTTCTCATGCTATGGGCATAAGGGATAAGTTTGAGGTTGTAGATGAGATTCCGTTCGATCCATCGCGAAGGTTCATGGCAACCGCTGTCAGGGAAGGGGATGAGATCAAGATCTACGTTAAAGGCTCTCCGGAAAATGTTCTTCTGATGTGTAGATGGGCTCTTGTGGATGGCAAGCTTAGGGAGCTCGACTTTCATAAGATGTATAGGATTGCATCTGACTATGCTGAAAAAGGCCTGAGAGTTCTTGCATTTGCATACAAATCCGTCGAACTGAAAGATTTTAGCGAAATCGAACCTAAGAACCTGATATTCTTAGGATTTCAATGCATGGTAGATCCGCCAAGGGCAGAATGCTATCTAGCAATAGAGAAGTGTAGATCCGCTGGAGTTAGAGTCATCATGCTTACCGGAGACCACCCGAAGACCGCCCTCTTCATCGCAAGGGATCTTGGAATCGATGGAAGGGTTTTGGGTGGTGATGAGGTGGCAAACATGGGTGATGATGAGCTTGAAGCTCATCTCAGAGATGTCAACGTGTTTGCTAGGGTATCTCCGGAGTTGAAGCTAAGGATAGTTAAGCTCATGCGAAGGATGGGTGAAACCGTATCCGTAACTGGAGATGGTGTAAACGATGCTCCAGCATTGAAGAGTGCGGATATAGGGGTTGCGATGGGATCTGGGACAGATGTCGCCAAGGAATCCGCCGAAATAATTCTGCTCGACGACAACTTCGCAACGATCGTAGATGCGATAGAGGAGGGGAGAAACATATTCAAAAAGATTCAAAAGATCCTGGCCTGGCTTCTTCCTACAAATCTGGGGGAGGGTCTTGTGGTTCTAATGGCGTTTCTGTTGGGAATGGAACTACCGATACTGCCCATTCAAATACTCTGGATAAATACCGTAACTGCAATTCTGCTGGGAACAACGCTCGTTTTCGAGCATAAAGAGCCCTATCTACTCAAGCTAAAGCCGATGACCGGTGGGTTGATAGATGGAAGAATCCTATTCAGGGTTATCTGGGTTTCGATCGTTTTGGTTCTGTGTGCGTACGCCCTATACTTTAGATACGAGGATAGGGTCGTTGCGAGAACCGTAGCCATGAATACCATAGTCTTCTTTGAAATCTCCTATCTGTTAAGCTCGAGGAGCTTGGATTTAAGTTTTGTAAGGACTTTGAAGTTTAGGAACGATGCTCTATACATCGGTGTTCTTGCGATGATCCTTCTGCAGATCTTCGCTACCTATTCTCCTCTGAATTTCTACCTTCACGCAACTTCGATCGATTTGACAGCTTGGATCGAGATAATCGGAGCTTCATCCGTAGTTTTCTTTCTGAGTGAGTTTGAGAAGTACATCAACAACGCTTAAAATCCAGTGGGAGTATATACTATCATGTTCGTGAGGGACTACATAACCGGATTGGCGTTTTGGGATACTCCAAAGGAGAGGGTCAGGCAGAATGTTGAAAGGTTTTTGGTTGAGGAGAAGGGTTACACTCCCGATGACATCGTTGTAGATTACGAATTTGATGTCCATATTCCTGAAGGGGTTGCAAAGGCAACTGCCGATCTGCTGATCAGGATAGATGGCAGAAACGCGATCGTAATAATGTGTGCCCCTCCATCAACCCTCGTTCCTTACGAAATGCTTGCTTTGGCCTGTGCAAGAGTTCTGAATGCTCCTCTAGCGGTTGCGACGGACTGGGATGACACGACGGTGATGGATACTTATTCTGGAGAGGTTCTGGGAAAGGACATCGCCGCAATTCCAGCTAAGGAAGAGTTGAAGCTTGAATATAGGGAGATCCCCGAAGATAAGCTTGAGAAGGCTAAGAGAATTCTGATAACGTATTTAGATATATTGCACTGCAAGGGTTGCAGGATAGAAAGGCAACAATCTTAAAATCTTAACGAGAACTTTTTGCATGCCCAAGAGGGTTATAGTAAATCGATACAAGTGCGCTTACTGTGGAGCATGCATAGCCGTCTGCAAGTTCAACGCAAACGAGTTGGTCGAGACATTTCTGGTGATAGATGAGGAGAAGTGCAACGGCTGCGGTATGTGTGTTAAGGTTTGCCCGATGAACGCCTTAGAGGTGGTTTCATGAATTACGATGTGGTGGTCATCGGAGCCGGGCCGGGAGGGAGCATAGCAGCTAAGACATGCGCTGAAAGAGGTTTGAGCGTCTTGCTTGTGGAGAAGAGGCAGGAGATAGGTGTTCCGGTTAGATGTGCTGAAGGTATAAGCAAGAAGGATCTGCAGAAGTTTGTCGAAATCGATAGAAAGTTCATAGCTGCTGAAGTGATCGGGGCTAAGATCTACGCTCCGGATGGAACTGAGATAACACTAACGGAAGAGATGGCTGGAAATGAGGTCGGATACGTCTTGGAGAGGAAGATATTCGACAGACATCTTGCGAGGCTTGCAGCCAAGGCTGGAGCTGATGTGATAGTTAAAACGACAGCCATAGGGATGAAAAGGATTGAGGATGGTGTGAGGGTTAAGCTTAGAAGGATGGGGGAGGAGTTCGAGGTCGAATGCAAGATAGTTATAGGGGCTGACGGGGTCGAAAGCAGGGTTGGAAAGTGGGCAGGAATAGACACGACATTAAAGCTGGATGAGATCGAGAGTTGTGTTCAATACCTCATGACTGGCATAGACTTCGATCCCGAATACTGTCACTTCTGGTTCGGAAGTAAGATTGCTCCGGGCGGTTACATCTGGCTTTTCCCAAAGGGCAACAACTCTGCAAACGTTGGAATAGGAGTCATGCCAGCTTTGGCTAGGAGATCTCCAAAGGAGTATCTGGATGAGTTCGTTGAGAAAAGATTCAGCGACGGGGAGATAATTGAAGTCGTCGCTGGGGCTGTGCCTGTGAAAGGAGAGATCGAAACCGCAGTGGCTGACAACGTTATGCTTGTAGGAGATGCTGCAAGGCATGCCGATCCGATAACGGGCGGAGGAATAGCAAATGCCATGAAGGCCGGCTACTACGCTGGTATAGTTGCAGCTGAGGCCATTCAAAAGGGAGACTACTCCGCAAAGATGCTTAAGAAGTACGATGAACTTTGGAAGAACGACTTTGGAAAGGATCTAGCCAAAAAGAGGAAGCTTCAGCAGAAACTCGTTAGAATGGACGACGAAACTTTGAACAAGATCATGCACAGTTTGGTGAAGTGCAGTTTGAAGGAGATAAGCGTTAAGGCGATAATAAAGGAAATACTGAAGAGACATCCAAAATTGCTTTGGGATCTGAAGGATCTGTTTCTTTGATCATTGGACGACACTCTGAATCCCAAGCTTTTTGTAGATCTTAAGTCCCTTCTCAATTATATCCATCGTAACGTTCCGCTTCTCAGGATTTTCAACTATCGATATGTTTGTGGCCTCATCTATTATCGATTTTATCTCTTCAACGATCTCCTCTGGATTTATAATTCCACTTTTGGTTTCCTTTAGAATTTCCTCGGATTCTTTCATCATCCTGTTGCTTTCCTTGATCAGGTATTCAGCGTTCTCACCTCTGCTAACCTTCTCATTTGCAATCTTAAGTAGTTCGTTTGTCAATCTTAAGCTCAGCCTGTAAGCGTCATCTGGAGAAGTATCCTTTAGGATTAGTACGGCCATCTCACCCTGTCTTATAGTATTCAGCTTGGCAACACGTATGGCCGTTTCATTTGGTAGCAATCTGGAAATCGAGTCCAAGATTTTGAGGTCATCTATCGAAGCGTTAACTATCATTTCGGCGATCTTTGAAGAATCGGATGACTTTGCAGACTTCATCAATTCCACGGCATTTTGTAAGTTCATCTGATAATCTCTCAGTAGATCACCTACATATTCGGTTTTACCCTCCTCAGTCATCTTCTCTGCCTCCATCAATCTGAGCTTAGCGTATTTAAGGAGCTTCTCGACCTTCGTAACTTCATCGAAGGTTAAAAGTAGATCCAAGTTTTCCAAAATCCTCTTTATGGGATAAAGTGGGGAATCTGGGGTAATTCCGACATCGAACGCCGATGCTGGCTGAACTAGGGTACATACCACAAGCGTTATGTAGATGATATGGATAATTTTCATCGTGATAATAATTATCACCAACATTATTTAAGACTTTCGTTGGCACAGTATTTTTATACAAAATGTTTAAGGTTAGGCGGATGACCGTTGGCATCGACATCGGCGGTACGAATACGGATGGGGCGATTGTTGGTGATGATATCCAAACGTTTAAGGTTCCAAACGAACTTGGGATTGGAGAAATTTTAAAGGAGATCAGCAAGCATGTTGATTTAAAAAAGGAGAAGCTCATCGTAAGCACATCCTTACCGCTCAATCTACTTCTCAGCAGATTTGAGGAGTATCCCACATTGGTTATTCTGTTTCCTGGTCCGGGTTTAAATTACGAAAGCTATGGGAAGGTTTTAAGCGGTGCCGTCAACCATAGGGGAGACGTCGTTGAGGATTTGGATGAGGAGGAAGTGAGGAGGGTCGTCGAGCAGAATCGGGATAAATATAAAAACGTTGCGATAGCATCCAAATTTTCGATCAGAAACCCTCTGCTTGAGTTAAAGGCGGCAAAGATAGTTGCAGATTACTACGGATATGAGGATATGGCTTTGAGTTTCCATATTCCCGAGTTGAACTATCCCCTTAGGATAAACACGACTGTCATCAATGCTAAGATCAAAAAAACTGTATGTGAACTAACAAAACTAATAAAAAGGTATTCCGATGAGTTCTTTTATTACAAGGGTGACGGAGGGATAATCCCGTATCAGATAGCCCTCGACAATCCATCAGAGCTCTACAACTCAAGTCCGGCTTCGGTTGCGATAGGTGCTTATTACCTTACCAAAGAGAAGAACGCACTCGTAATCGACATAGGCGGGACTACCACCGACTTCGTTCAGCTCGAGAACGGGAAGCCTAAGATCGTTGAGAGGATTGAAATTGCAGGAAGGAAGACCCTCATCAGATGCGTTGAGTCGTTCTCGATACCGTTTGGCGGTGATTCGATCGTTGAAGATGGAAAACTGAAGCATAAAAGGCTCGATAAGCCGATAGCGTTTGGCGGTAAGTATTTCACACTTACAGACGCTTTAAACTGTGTGGGATTTGAAATCGGCGATCATAAAGCTTCGAGAGAGAGAGGTAAAGATGTGCTTGGAGATCTGAGCGATGCGGAGGGGATAGTTGAGGACTACGTGACAATGGTAGCTGAGAGTATCAAGGCCGTCGAATGCAGCAAGATCATAGGTACGGGTTATCTGGCAAGATTTCTAATTCCGATGATAGCGAAGAAGGCTGGAGTTTGCTACGTCATCCCTGAGCACAGCGAAGCCGTGAATGCAATAGGGGTTGCTGTTTCAAGGATAAGTTTAACCCTGTATGCGAGGTTCGATACCGAGAGAGGCGTGGCTGTTTTCAACGGCGACGTTGAGAGATTTGATAAGAGTTTTCCCGATGATGAGGAATTTATTCAGATTGCAGTTGAAAGGGTTAGAAGTGAAGCTAAGATGTTCGGTGCAAGCGATGAGGATGTAGAAAACGTTAAAGTACTTTACTTCAACTGCTTCACGGTTGTAAGGGGAGGTGTGAAGAGAGGAAAGATTGCAGACGTCATAGTTCAGATAGAGCCGGGGATAAGTCACGATTTCCTTTAGTCCTTCGTTTATATACGATCATCCGTGAGATCATCGTACGTTGAGTTTTTATGTAGCTACGGTCTATCTTCATCATGCAGATCGATCTAAAGAAGAGACCGTTCATAATATTCTGGGAGCTTACGAGAGCATGCCTGTTGGCCTGCAAGCACTGCAGAGCCAAAGCTCAAACTAAGCCGCATCCAGACGAACTTACAACGGAAGAAGCCTTTAAGGTCGTCGATCAGATTCTGGAGTTCGGACAACCCTATCCGCTTTTGATAGTGACGGGCGGAGATCCCTTAATGCGAGGGGATCTATTCGAGATCCTTGAATATGCCACCTCTAAAGGCCTGAGGGTTGCCATAGCCTTTAGCGGAACTAAACTGGCTACTAAGGATAAGATAGAGAAGATGAAGGAGGTCGGGGTTGCAAGGATAGCGATAAGTTTAGATGGTAGCAATCCTGAGATCCACGACCACTTCAGAGGAAAAACCGGGACGTTTGAAACGAGTTTGAGGATCTTAAGAGATGCTAGGGATGTTGGAATTTCGAGGCAGATAAACACTACCGTCACAACCTTCAACATCTTCGATCTGCCAAACATAATGAAGATATGCATAGAGAACGAGGTAGCCCTGTGGGACGTTTTCTTCTTGGTTCCAACCGGAAGGGCTAAGGCTGAAATGATGCCATCCGCACAGGAATTTGAAGACATCCTCTGCTGGCTTTACGACGTTAGCAAGGAAACACCGTTGAACGTTAAGAGCTCCGCAGCCTGTCATTTGAGAAGGATAGAATACATGCGGGATCACGGGATCTACGATCTAAAGCTGGGGGAGACGTATTACAAGTTGAAGAAGAAGCTTGAAGAGATCAAGAGGGAGATGGAACTTGAGGACTACGATAAGAAGATAGTCGCCGGAGCTCATGGAAGAAGCTTGGCAGACGGGATCAGAAGGATGACCGGAATAACAGATGGAAGGGGGATGTTATTCATAAGTCACATCGGCGAGGTTTATCCGAGTGGATTCTTGCCTCTAGTGGCTGGAAACGTTAGAAAACAGACGTTAAAGGATGTCTACATGAACTCACCAATATTTAGAGATCTAAAGGATCCGAATAAGCTCAAGGGTAAGTGTGGGAAGTGCGAGTATAGGTTTATATGTGGTGGAAGTAGGGCGAGAGCTTACGCCATGACCGGAGATTACCTCGCCGCTGAACCGAGATGCATATACGTGCCGAAGGCTTTGAGAGATTAGGATCTCCTGAAGATTCCCTCAATCTCCCACTCCTTCAACTCTCTACCCTTGAACGTTTCAATCTCATACGCGTCCCATACCTCGACATCGATCATCTCCCCATCGTCGCTGATAAACTCCCATACCTCAACCGGCCAACTTTCCGAGCCCTTCCTGTAAACTGCCCTTCCTGCAAATTTTAATCTGTAAACCTTTCCATCGTGTTCGATTTCGTCTGGAGGTTCTCTGTACCTCCTATAATGTGATAAAAGGTTTGGTTTGATCGAGTTTATGTCTACCTCTTCAAAGAAGTATATCTTTCCCTCCTCAACGCTTAGAAATCCCCTCCTTCTGGCCGATCTAATCTCCCATTCCCTCTCCACACTTCCCTTGTATCTGTACTCCGCAACGTCTACGACTTCCCACGTCTCCCCTTCGAGCTCCACGATGTCCCCCTTCTTCAGATTCTCCAGCGGATTTCCAAGAGTGTCCTCTTCTTCCTTTCTCTTCCTTTTGAATATATCTAAGATCCCCATCACAACCCCAGCCTCTTCTTCAACTCCTCCAACTTCTGAGCTGTCTCAACTTCCAATTCCTTAAATTCGACTTCTTCTTTCGCTATCTCCTCATAAGCCGCAGCCAATGCTTCTTCCTCTTCGACCTTCTCTTTCATCCTCTCAAGCATAGATATCGTATCCGAGGGATCAACCTTAGCAAGCTGTTTGTTTATCTTCTTTACAGCTCTTGCAGTCGCATATCTTGCCTTCAGAGTCTTCAATTCAGCTTCGTACTTCGCTATAGTATTTCTCAGCTGTTCTATCTTAGCCTGCAATCTCATCGCTACCTCTTTCTGCTTCTCAGCTTCCTCCTCCAATGTCCTCGCATTTCTCTCATGCACCTCTGCCCTTTCAAGAATTTCCCTCACAGTTTTCTGAGCCTCCTCTTCAGATATCTCACCAGATTTTGCCTTCTCCAGAATTGCCTCAGCCCTTCTGACAAGCATCTTAGCTCTCTCTCTTTCATTTATTACCTCCTTTTCAAACCTTATCTGTGATGCCTTAACTTGAGCCAGCGATTCTATAGCTTCATTAAGCTGTTTCTTCAACTCTCTGATCCCTTGTTCAGTAACCTTTATCGGATCTTCAAGCTTGTCAACGATCGCGTGTGCCTCAGCCTTCGCTATCCTCAAGATACGCTTCAATAGGCTCATCCACTACCCTCCTTCAAGATCTCCAGAAGTTCATCCCCATGCTCGGCTAAGAACATTTCGATGGAGTTTATGGTCGACTCCAACTCCTCAATATCGAGCGTGTCGAGCCTTAAGGTCTGTCTGAAAACCAACATCTTGCTCTCGCCATCGAGAGCAAAGGCGCCGAAGGGTAGCTCTCTGTTCTTCTCCAGAAACCAACCGTAATAATTCTCGTTCACCCTTCCAATGGGCTGTTCAATCACCAAAATCACACCTTCACAGTCCACCACCATGTTCTTTATCCCTCTTTCCTCATCCTCCACTATTATCATCTCCTCCTCTGGAATCTCCTCCTTTATCGTCAACCCCAAATCCAGAACCATCCTCTTTACATCTTGAAATGTGGCCAAACCAACACCTCCTTGAGTTATACGAAGGTTTAACATATTTAAATTTGACCGTTAAAATAATTTTACTCATGAGAGATGATGCGTTATGCTTGTGATCTTGGCTTTGGTGTTACTATCAACTGGAACATCAACGATGATATACGAGGTCGTGTTGATCAGGGAGTTCACGGTTATTCTGGGTTCATCCTTCTATTCGAGTGCGATAGTTCTTTCATCTGTTATGCTTGGTCTATCGATGGGAGCCTACATCTTCGGCAAGTATTCAGAGCGATGCAATCCCATAAAAGTTCTGTTCCTTCTCGAAATCTCTATAGCCACCATTTCGATATTCGTCGTTCCACTTGGAAGGTTGGTCGACTACTTCGATTGGGATTTGGCCGTGTTCTTCAGCTTCTTGATTCCACTGATCCCGGCCACACTGATGGGTGGCGAAATTCCCATAGCTATAAAGATAGCTTCGAATCGGATGGGCGTTGGAGAATCCTCCGGCATCTGCTATTCGTTGGATACCTTAGGCGGTATAGCCGGCTCTTTGATGGCTGGATTTCTACTGATCCCATGGCTAGGCTCACTGAAAACTGTTCTGGTTGCAGGAACTCTGAATTTGATTGGAGCTCTGAGTGTTTTGACTTTGAATAGATTTGAATTCTCCTTAAAAATTCCCAAGAGGTTCGTTATGGCTTCGATCTTGACTTTGGCCGTTATCGGCTTTGCATACTTGATATCCGATGCGATCGACTTCAGCACCCAGGCGGAGATATACGAGGGATTCCACATACTCAACCTAACGCATACGAGGTATCAGACGATAGTCATCGCTTACCATCCCATCCTAGGAAGATGTCTATTCTTGGACGG
>CAYMEG010000011.1:10517-17352 GCA_964389535.1 uncultured archaeon
AGACGATAGTCATCGCTTACCATCCCATCCTAGGAAGATGTCTATTCTTGGACGGCTCCCTCCAAATCTCAGATATCGGAAATGCTCCATACTCCGAATCGATCGTTCTGCCGGCACTGATGACTCTGCTTTCTCATAAAAAACCGGTGGATGTGCTGATAATAGGCGGTGGAGATCTGGGAGTGGCAGAGGTTTTAACGAGGTTTCCCAAGCGATACATCAGAAGTATAACACTCGTAGAACTCGATACCAAAGTTATCGAACTTTCAAAGAAGTATCTCAAAGAGATAAACAAGGAGTGCTGGAAAGATGATAGGTTAAGCATAGTGTTCATGGACTGCAGGATGTTCCTTAAGGAGGCGATAAGGGATGGGAGAAAGTTCGACTTGGTCATTGTGGATTTGCCAGATCCCAAGGACGATCTGAGTGCCACGATGTATTCTCTTGAATTTTACAACATGATATACGATGTTCTGAGCGATGGCGGTATGATGGTTACTCAAGCTACCTCAGCAGATTACGCTCTGGGGTACAAGGATTATGCAATAATAGTGAAAACTCTGAAGGCTTCGAAGTTTAAAATCGTAAGACCATACAGAAAATATGTTCCGAGCTTTGGGATGTGGGGGTTTGTAGTTGCATCCAAGCGCTACGATCCTCTGAACGTTAGCAAATGTGCAATAGATCAGATAATAGGAAACGTGAGCGTTCAGACTTACGATTCAGATGTTCACTTTGCGGTGTTCATGTTGCCTCCATGGCTTGAGAAGGCTATAAACTCATCAGATGTTAACACCGTAGATAGACCTACACTCCTCAGCTGATCACGATCTTCGTATCGCTCACGATGATACACCAACCCCCCTTCAGAGGCACGAGCTCTACATCGAAATCCAACGGTCTCTTTACGATCAGACAGCCTTTAAGATCGATATACTTCGTGAATTCGGTATCCTTACTGAGTGGTATTACCTCAGCGTTAATGTACAGCACGTAATAGCTTTCTCCCTCTTCCACCTTCCGCGTTATCCTCACCTTCGAACGATCGAAGTATATCAACCCGAAATCGTCATAGCGGTCGGCTTCGTAGAACAGTCTGAGGTAGTACTTCCCAGATAGCCTGTAAGGCTTGGCATATATCTCAACTCCCCTTAAAACGTATCCACGTTCGGTCTTCTCGTAATGTATCACCGCACTGTACTCTCCGGCCGTATAGTATGAGTGGGCGAGTATGATCGACATGAACAGTGTCAGTACCCCAACAAAGAGTATGAACGTTTTAGTTCCGATGTCCTCCTCGAGATGACCTCTAAGAATGAACCAAACTCCTGCACATATCGCGATCCCGCCGAATACGTAGAACATGAGCTCTAGCGGTAGGGATATATCGAAGATCAAAGCAACCGTTACAAAGAGTATGCCTATGTATATCGACACCACACATTTTTTGACGGGAATCATCATTTCACCCCAAATCCGGTCAACACGACACTCGCATACGCAACTCCTCTCGGCCTGTATATGAACTGATGGGTGGGTGTTAACCTCTCAGGATTGTAGAAACCATCACAGGCCCAATAAAGGTCGAGCATTGGGCTCTTCATCGTTCCGTTATGGAGCAGATCTTCGAAGGATCGCCTAGAGACGATATTTATATCGTCATTCGGATTTCCGCAGAGGGTATTCGCTGGGAAGTATATGGCGTATATGGTTCCAGCCAATGGGGCGGTTAGAACCAAGTTAGCGTTCTTGGGCTTGTATGCGGGAGCACTGAGCTCGGCAGTATTACCATCGGTTTCTATCCTTATGCTTAGGACTTCCTTAACGTCTTTGCCCGATGCTATCGAAACGAACGATCTCTTTCCAGTATACAGCATCGTTACGTGTGTGAATATGTCTCCGTTCTCTGCCGATGTCCAGTAGAAATCGTAGTTACTGACCTTAGAACTACCGTTATCCGTTATCACAAATCCCATCTCCTGCAGGCGTGGTGTGATGTAATCAATCAGAAATTTTGCATCGTAATCGTATCCGAAAAGCATCGCAGAAGATTCCTTTAAGGTTACGCTGTCCATATAGTGATGAATGGAATCTGGCAGACACCAGTTACTTATGACGGATGTAACTCTCAATGCGTGCAACTGCTCTTGGGAGATCTTTTGGGGATATTCAGGAGGCTCAAGACTGATTATACCCTCATCTAACATTATCAGAAACAACACTGCACCGAATATCACGGCGAGGATTACGTATGATGATAAATCCCTTTTCTTCTCCTCGTACATACTGCACCCTCACGTGAGTATGACCGACACTGCTATGAGCGATACGAGTATGTATATCAGGCCTGAAAATACACCTGCAGCTACGTTACCTTTCCTGATCTCATCCTCCAAGTTCACCTTGGGGAGTAATATCTTATCGCACACGTAGAACAGAATTGTGGCAACGAACGAAGCACTTACACTCCACAGAATTGTCTGAATTACATCATCCAGTAGCGATTTGGTGCTTGGGGAAAGTAAAACTGCAAATACGACTAAACCTATCCCCAGCGCCATTAATCCAAAGAATATTGCTGCGGATAGATTTCCGTTAGATATCGCTTCCTGAAGGTTAAATCTTCTGAAGAATATGTAGTCGTAGGTAATCACGATGGCTATGCTCAATAGGGAGCCTCCGAATAACCACAGCAACGATTCTACGGCCACATTCATAGAGAGATTTGTTGTGTGAAAATATATAATGTTTACAGCTCCGTGTTGGTATTATTTAATTCTGCCGATGAAGCATACTCGATGAAAAGGGAGTTGGCGATAGTTTTAGAAAAGCTTGAGGGATTCAGGAATCCGAAGATAGAACTGGAGCAATACGTTACCCCTCCATCGCTTGCATCTGAGATCGTCGTTACTGCAAAGCTGATGGGAGATCTAGATTTCATCGTAGATCTGGGCTGTGGAACTGGCATTTTAGCCATAGCATCTGCCCTGCTGAATGCAAGGGCTGTAGGGTTTGACATTGATCTCGAAGCTCTGAAGATAGCAAGGAAGAACGCCAAAGATGTTGGAGTTCATGTGGATTTCGTTCTTAGCAGGGTTGAGGATGTGACGGTAAAGCGTAAATGCACGGTGATAATGAACCCACCGTTTGGCATCCAAAGGAGGCACGCCGATAGAACCTTTTTGTTCAAAGCTATGGAAATAGCCAACGTTATCTATACGATTCATTCAGCTGGAAGCGAGAGATTCATAAGAAAGGTTTGCACCGAAAAAGGATTTGAAATTACACATCTATGGCGTTACAAAATTCCACTCAAGAGAACCTATTCGTTTCATGAAAAAGAATTTAAATGGATAGCGGTTGAAGTCTATAGACTGAGGAGGTTGTAGATGTTCGTTTTGCCCGGGGATAAAATTGGCTGCGTTGAAGAATTTAAAGCTGGAGAAGGAGTTTATGAGGAAAACGGCGAGCTCTATGCAAGTGTAGCTGGAAAGATGATCATTGAAGGAAGGATCGTGAAAATCGAACCTATAAACAGGATTCCAAAGCTTGAAAGGGGTGATGTAGTTATCGGAAAGGTCATCGACGTTAGAAATTCGATAGCTCTGATCAAGCTTATGAGAAAGCTGGGACACGATAGAGAACTTGTCAGGAGTACCATCGGAATTTTGCACGTTTCGAACGTTCAGAGTGAATTTTTGAGCAGTATCGGTTCCGTGATAAGGTTTGGTGATATCGTTAAGGCTGAGATCTTGGATGAAAGCCTAAAGTTATCGATAAAAGCGAGGGAGATGGGTGTGATCAAATCGAAGTGTAGTAAATGCCGATCGGAACTTTACCTAGATGGAGATAAGCTTAAATGTCCGAAGTGTGGGAACATTGAAAGTCGAAAGATTTCATCGGATTACGGGAAGGGGGTGCCTTGATGGAGGTGAAGGTTCTTGAGATGGGTGAGAATTACGTAAGGTTGCTTGTCAAGGGGGAGGATCACACCTACCTGAATCTACTTCAGTATTATCTGTTACAGGATAGGAGCGTCATAATTGCGAAGTATCACATTTCCCATCCTCTGACAGGAGAGCCTGAGCTTTTTGTTCGAACAGACGGAAGCAAAAGTCCGCTAGAAGCGATAAGGGATGCCAATGAGAGGATCATCGAAGCATGCGAAGAACTGCTATCTCAGATCTGAGCTGGGATGAATTACTTAAAATAATGGAGAATGAAGCTAGAAGGAGAAATGCACCAGTCTACTCGATTGGATCTACTTCAAATCCCTTCCAAGTTTTGGTTTCCGCAATCTTGAGCACCCGGACGAGAGACGAGCAGACGGCCAAAGCCTGCCAAAGATTATTCAAAATCGTTAAGAAGCCCGAAGATTTGCTGAGGTTATCTGAGGATGATATAGACGGATTGATCAGAGATGTGGGATTTCATCGGGTTAAGGCTAAGAATCTTAAGAGATTGGCCGATGTTCTCGTTAAGAAATACAACTCCCAAATTCCTTCGGAATTTGACGAGCTGATCAAGTTGCCGGGAGTCGGAAGGAAGGTTGCGAACATAGTTCTCGCAAACGCGTTTAAAAAGCCTGCCATCGCCGTGGACACTCACGTCCATAGAATTGCAAACAGGATGGGGATGGTTAAAACGAAGAAACCAGAAGAGACCGAAAGGGAACTGATGAAGATCGTTCCCAAGGGGCTTTGGCATAGGGTAAACAAGCCGTTTGTAGGATTTGGTCAAACTGTTTGTAAGCCGATGAAACCACTTTGCGATGAATGTCCATTTAAAGAATTCTGCCCAAAGCTTTTGTAACATGAACTTGGCTGGTCTTCACTGCAAGCTTCAATCAATCTTCAGCAAACTTCTCCTTCAAACGTTCGACCTTACTGACAACCCTGTCTTCATCCATTGTTAGAACTATGCCGTCCTCAACTATCAGCCTACCGTCAACGATCACGTGACTCACCTCACAGCCATAGCTTGCGTAGGCGATGCTGTGAAGTGGATCGTAAACCGGGCAATAGTTAAATCGATCCCTATCGAGCAGAATTATGTCCGCAAGCCTTCCTTGCTTCAATTCACCTCCGTTTATCCCGTAAGCCTTGTAACCGTTTTTGGTAGCCATCTCCAAAACGTCCTTGGCATGTAAAGCATCAGCTTTGCCGGTCGATACCTTCTGCAGTAGAGACGTCAGCTTTATCTCCTCAAACAGATTGTAAGTGTTGTTTGAGGCGGCCCCATCCGTGCCTAAGCAGATGTTTATTCCGATTTCAAGCATATCCCTAACCCTTGCGATGCCAGAGGCCAATTTGAGGTTGCTTATAGGGCAGTGTGCAACGCTGACACCTCTCTCCTTTAAGATCCTAAGCTCATCATCGTCGAGCCAGATAGCATGGGCTATGATTGTTTTATCATCTAGAAATCCTATCTCGTCGAGCAATCTAACTGGAGTTTTGCCATATCTACGCCTTACCTCATCGACCTCGTGCTTCGTTTCCGAAACGTGGATATGAACTAGAGTGTTCAATTCGTTGGCTCTACTTTTAACCTCTCTGAGGAACTCTGGCGTACATGTGTAAGGTGCGTGCGGGCCGTATATCGCTTTGATCCTACCGTTGAACGCGTTGTTCCAACTTTTGATGAATTCCGTTCCGATCTTGAGTTCCATTTCAGCCCTTTCCCTATCACCCCTATCTGCCATCCCATAGCATAGAACCGCCCTGATTCCAGTCTCTCCAACAGCCTTGGCAACTTCGTCCATATGGATATACAGATCTGAAAATGCGGTTGTGCCAGTTTTGAGCATCTCCAAGATTCCAAGCATGGAACCCCAATAGACATCTTTGGGTGTTAGCTTCCTCTCAGCCTTCCAGATCTTCTTTTCAAGCCAGTCCATCAGCGGCATATCTTCAGCGTAACCCCTAAAGAGGGTCATTGCAAGATGTGTATGGGCGTTGAATAGTCCGGGCAAAACGAACTTCCTGCTGGCATCGATTTCTAGATCGCCGGAAATTTCATCTTTTCCAACATATGTGATTTTATTCCCTTCAATCCCGATGTTGGCCTTAATGAATTTGCCATCGATGAAGCAGACACCGTCTTTTATCGCTACATCGAACATCGGATGTGCATCGGATCATGATTTAAAAACGGTTTTGATTTTAGCAACAGTTATTTAAGCGTGTTTGCAATAATTCAGTGTTATGTTCGTATCTGAACTTTATCTCAGAGAGTTTAGAGGGATAAAGGATTGTCAAAAGCCACTTAAAATATCAAAATTTACCGTCTTGGTAGGTAGAAACAATACTGGAAAATCTGCAATCCTTGAGGCTCTGTCGCTTTTACCACATCCTTATCTTCCATGTGTACCAACTTTAGAAATGAAAAAAGCTTTTACGACAGGATTATTTAAAAAGTACGAGCTATTATGCTTATTACATAGTAAAGATTCACTTGTGTATGGATACGCTGGTGAATTTTACGCAAGGTGCCTATTAAATACGATTGGAAAATGGGAACTTACAAAGTCTGATCAGGAACTTAGGGTTACTGTCGATGGCCAGGAACTCTACATTGACACACAATATGCAAGACTAAGTGAAATTTTTGGCATGTCTAAAAATGAGTTGGAAAAACTTGTAGTATTTATTCCAAGTGATACTCAGATAATTAAGGAAATTGATAAAACATTAGATAAATATAAAAATTTAATTATGAAACTTGGTTATCAGTGAATGTCAGTGATATTTACGGAGGTATACTTATACTATGAAGATCCGAAAGGAGTTACCAGACGGAAATGTCTTTTACATTTCACTTGATGATTTGGGGGATG
>CAYMEG010000012.1:0-13724 GCA_964389535.1 uncultured archaeon
TATCATCACTCATTTATACACCCAATTGAATATAAACATTACGGTAACATTACCCAAACTTCTTTATCGTCTCAAACCTCTCTTTTCTTCTCAGTCAAAGATCTTGCAAATTCTATCACCTCTTTTGCAGTTATGGAGCGTGTCTTTGGTATTTCTCCACCGAAAAGCGATACCAAGCTTTTAAGATACAGTTGAGCAGCCTGCTCAGCGCTGAATCAAGCTTTTGGTATACTTCAAAAATTTAGGGCTCTCTCAAAATCTTTACTACATCGAATCTCATTGCTATGCATAACATTTCAAAATTTTTAAGCCCTTTGCAAACCTTCAGGCATGGATCTTCCAAAGGTTGAGGACATCGAGATACGGGCTGGGATGACAGTTAACGAGTTGGTAGAGCAACTGTTTAGGTCGGGTGGTTTTACGGCAAAGGATTTGGCTGTGGCGGTGGAAATAATCGAGGAGATGGTGAAGGACAACAAAACAGTAGTGTTTCTGTCATTTCCAGCTTGCATAGTAGCCACCGGAACGAGAGGAGTGATTAAAGAATTGGTTAAACGTAAGCTCGTTGATGTGATCATCACGACATGCGGAACCCTCGATCACGATCTGGCGAGGATATGGAAGGATTACTATCACGGAAGCTTTATGCTTGACGATGCCGAGTTGCACAGAAAGGGTATAAACAGGATAGGCAACATCTTAGCCCCGAACGAGAGCTATGGAATTATAATCGAGGAAAAGCTTCAGCCGATGCTTGAGGAAATCTATGCTGAGAAAAAGAGGCTATCAACGAGGGAGTTGGTTTGGGAGATAGGTAAGAGAATTGAGAACGAGCCAAACGTTGAAAGCTCGATCGTTTACTGGTGCTATAGAAATGGTATTCCAATGTACATTCCGGGCATAACGGATGGAGCAGTTGGAAGTCAATTATGGATATTCCATCAGACGCATAGAGATTTCATCATCGACGTTCTTAAGGATGAGGATGAGCTCAGTGATATAGTTTTCAACGCAGAGAAGACTGGTGCGATTGTAATTGGGGGAGGGATAAGTAAACACCACACGATATGGTGGAATCAGTTTAAGGGTGGATTGGACTACGTAGTTTACATAACCACCGCAGTTGAGTGGGATGGTAGCTTAAGTGGGGCGAGAGTTAGAGAAGCGATCTCTTGGGGAAAGGTAAGCGAAAGGGCTAAGCATGTAACGGTCTATGGAGATGCGACGGTGATACTACCTATAGTGGTATCAAGTCTACTTGAAAGATTAGGAAAGTTTTAAATATCATTTTTTTATCGTTAACATTATAATGATTAGTAGTGATGGTAATGAAGGTATAACGAGGATACTGGTTGTATCGAAGCTCGGTCTTGAGGCGTATCTGGCCATACTGAAACTGGTTGAGAATAGGGAGGTACTCTGGATCTCCTCGAATCCCTATCTGGTTCATAAGGTTCTCGAAGGAAGAAGGGCTAAGATCTTCTCATTCAACACCCGAAGGTTCAACTCCGTAAGTGTAAACCCGTCGAATCTACAGGAAATCTTGCTTCAAATATCGAGAAACATCAAACCAAACTGCGCTGTCATATTGTCTTGTCTATCGGAACTTTTGGCGATTCACGGTCTCAACAGGCTGTACAGCTTCTTACTCCATCTGATATCTTCGATTGAAGAGAAGGGTGGAATCATCATAGGCATGCTTATCGAAGGAGCACAGAGTAGAAGCGAGGAGATACTGATCTCAACATTGTTTGACACAACCCTAAAACTTCAGCGACGTAACAACGAGCTTGTACTAGCTCCACTTACGAGCTTGGATAAGAAGAACATAAAATTAAGGTTTCTTGAACCCCTTACCAACAAAGTAAATTTCAGCACTACCCTTCCTTGATGCTTTGGGCGAATGAAACTTTCTAAACCTAAAGAACGGTTTAAATTCGTTGAATATATTCTGGATCTCCTCACCTTGGAATATCTTCACAACAAAGTTACCACCATCCTTAAGCACACGTTTGGCTATGTTAAAAGCTGCCCTCGCTAGATCTATCGAAAGTAGATGATCTATAGTCCACTTACCGCTGATCTTTGGTGACGCGTCACATAGAACCACGTCAAATTCCTCTCTAACCTTTCGGATCTCTTCGAGAGTCTCAGGCTTAGTTATATCTCCCCTCATGAAAGTAACACCCTCTATAGGCTTCATCGGGTTTATGTCTACCGCAACAACCTTGGCACCTAATTCAACGGCCACCTGACTCCATCCTCCTGGCGAAGCACCCAAATCCAGAACCCAGTCTCCCTCCCTTATGAGCTTGAACGTTCTGTTCATCTGAAGGAGCTTGAAGGCAGCTCTACTTCTGTATCCCAACTTCTTAGCCTGCCAGTAGTAGTAATCCTGACGATCTCTCTTTTTCCCCATATCTCTACGATCTTTCGGGAAAAGATATAAGCTTAACCGAACAATGGGCCTCATATCGTCGTGTACAATTTAAGTAGATCATCAACATCGTTGCGTTACTACCAGAACTTCCAACTAATTGAAGCATATTTTAAGGTTCGACCAATGTCCCTATATCTTCGAAATCTCCTTCGACGACCCTTCTTATATTTTCAGGTTCGCCCAAAAAGACTATCGTCCTGATTTTACTCCTCTGAATTATCTTTATCGATAGTATATCGAGTGGGAAGTTCCCACCAGCTTCTGCCGAAAGACTTAGAACTATTTTAAGCAGATCTTCCGCTTTGATTCTGTCAAAACGCTTTGCATTCGGATTTTTCATTGGATCGTCTGAATATATGCCGTTAACGGATGTTGCGTTCAGAAGTAGATCTGCTTTGACGAATTCGGCAAGCAAGGCTGATGTAGCATCCGTGGTGTGGCCGGGGAATGTTCCTCCCATCACGACAACGTTATGTCTTAGGGAAAGCTCGTAAGCTTCTCTGAAATCTTCGGGTACAACCTTAGGAGCATCCGATAAAGCCGAACATAGAAGCATGGCGTTTAACCTCGTCACACCTATGCCGATGTAATCGCAGAACGTATTATCGGCTCCGAGTTGCTTTGCAGTTTTTATGTATTCTCTCGCAATTTTACCACCTCCAACAACCACGAAGACCTTATTGTCTTTCGCTATCTCTTCAATGGCCTTTGCAAACCTATAGATTCTCTCAGCGTTAAGATCTCTCATTAAAACCGAACCACCTAAGGACAGAACGATCTTCATCTCGCCAGAATCGCTAGCTGAGATTAAATCGGTTTCGACGATGGTCAACATCGAAGCTTTGCCAAACATTTAAACAATCAAATCCATCAAAAGTTTTTATTAAATTAAGGAATGATGGAGTTTAATCGAACGATTTAAAGATTATCGACAAAGATCGTAGTTAGAGAAGGTTAATCACCGTTCTTCGCATGGATGTCAACTTCGCCAATAACGTTAAATAATCAGTATTAATTCTGACAGACATGGAGTTCATCCTCATCACCGGAAGAACGATGCATCAGGGTGAAAACATTCATCGGAAGTGTAGCGAGGAGTACATGAAAGCTTGCGCGATTTGCGAGATGAATCCAGAGGACATGAAGAAGTTGGGAGTTAAGGTGGGAGATGTGGTTAGGGTTTCGTCTGAGGCTGGAGAAGTTGACATTTACGTTAAACCCAGCGATGGCTTGGACAGGGGAATAGTCTTCATTCCAATGGGGCCATGGGCAAACGCATTGATTCCGGCTGGAACAGATTCGACTGGAATGCCGAGCTTTAAGGGAATAAGGGTTAGAGTCGAGAAGTCCGATGAGAAAGTTTTGAGAGGAGATGAACTGGTGAGGAGGTATGAGTTTGAGGATTGAGGATGTCGTCTGTCCGTTTTGCGGATGTCTGTGCGATGATATCGTAGTTTACGTTGATGACAACGAGATCAGGGAGGTTGAGAATGCATGCAAGTTCGGAGCTCACAGGTTTTTGACCGTAAAGCAGAATAGAATTAAAAGGCCGATGATAAGGGAAGGGCAAGAATTCAAAGAGGTTAGCTATGAGGAGGCAATAGAGAAAGCTGTGGATATTCTCATCAATGCTAAGAAACCTTTGCTCTACGGTTTCTCATCTACGAGCTGCGAGGTGCACGAGGTTGCCATCGAACTTGCTGAAATCTTGGGAGCAGTTATAGACAACACAGCTTCTGTCTGCCATGGGCCAAGTGTTTTGGCAATTCAGGAGGTTGGATATCCCTCCGTTACGCTTGGAGAAGTTAAGAATCGAGCCGATCTGGTGATCTACTGGGCGTGCAATCCGATGCATGCACATCCAAGGCACATGTCCCGTTACACTCTTTTCCCAAGGGGTATGTTCGCAGATAGAGGTAAGCTCGACAGGTTTTTGGTTGTCGTCGATGTTAGGAGAACGGAGACTGCAGAGATCGCCGATCTATTTATCAAAGTTAAGCCCGGTTACGACTTCGAAGTCCTAAATGCTTTGAGAACTATTCTGAATAGGGGGGATATTCCCGTCGGTGAGGTTGGTGGTGTTCCGAAGGAGACCTTGATCGATCTTGTGGAGAGGATGAAGGGTTGCAAATTCGGTATAATATTCTTTGGAGTTGGTCTAACCATGAGCAGAGGGAAGCACAGAAACGTGTTTGAAGCTATAAGCTTGGTTAGAGATCTGAACAGGTATACGAAGTTCAGTATCATGGCCATGAGAGGTCATTACAATGTAACGGGTTTCAACGAGGTTCTAAGCTGGGAATCCGGTTTTCCGTTTGCAGTAGACTTCACAAGGGGATATCCATGGTATAACCCGGGTGAGACCGATGCAAATTCTCTATTGCAGAACAGAGATGTCGATGCGGCTTTGGTTATAGCCTCAGATCCAGCGGCGCATTTTCCGAAGGAGTCTGTCAAGTACCTTGCAAAGATTCCGCTGATAGTTATAGATCCATTCGAAAGCCTAACGAGCAAGATAGCCGATGTTGTAATTCCTTCAAAGGTAGTTGGGATCGAAGCCGAAGGATCCGCCTACAGAATGGATTCCGTTCCTCTCAGGTTGAGAAAGGTTATAGAGGCTGAGGATCTGCTTTCAGACCTCGAGATCATGGAGAAGATACTTGATGGTGTTAAGAGGAGGTTAAGCCAAACGAGGGAGCTTACGATGATGGGCTGAGAAAAATCTTTAAAAAGCGGGAGTTGAAGTATGTAAGAGGGGCCGTGGGGTAGCCTGGCATCCTTCCGTCTTGGGGGGGCGGAGACCCGAGTTCAAATCTCGGCGGCCCCATCAAAGTGCATCATAAAGGCTCGTTCATGACATCCAAAGGTTTAAATCTTGAAAGACCAGTCATGTCTACGTGTTCGAGTTCATAACTTGGATCATCCTAACACTCAGTGCAGTAACGCTCGTGGTAGCTTTAGCCGAAAGGTACGGTGTGGAGATAGCTATAGGAATCTTTGCAACCCTTACGGTGGTAGCCAACGTAATTGCATCTAAGTTGGTTACAGTTGGAAGCGTGATAGTTCCGGCTGGAGTGATAGTGTATTCGGCTACGTTTTTGATTACAGATGTCTTGGGAGAGATCTACGGTAAAGAATACGGAAAGAAGGCGGTTATAACGGGTTTCTTCGCAAACCTCATAGCGATGCTTACAATCGTCACGGCTTTGCTCTGGAAACCAGCACCAATCGGAATTGAAATGGCTGAAGCCTTCAACAAGGTGTTCAGCTTAACGCCGAGAATCGTTATTGCTTCCATGGTAGCTTATCTAATTTCACAGACTCATGATGTCTACGCGTTCCACTTCTGGAAGGAGAAAACGAAAGGAAAGTATCTATGGCTGAGAAACAACGCATCAACGATGGTGTCCCAAGCTATAGATACCTGTACATTCATAACGCTCGCATTTTATGGTATCGTTCCGAACGACGTTCTACTGGGTATGATCGTCTGGCAGTATCTGATTAAGGTTACGATCGCATTGATGGATACTCCATTCATGTACATCGCAACTTACACATGGAGATTTGTAAGCAAGACGACGGCTTAACCTTGCAAAATCCTTTTTCTAACGGCCGGATTCCTCTCCGCAATCATCTTTAGAACGGTTTCGAAGTTGGATTCAAGTGGTACCTTTTCTAGCAAAAACACCCCCGTTCTTCCGATCTCTCTTCTTCTTTCCAAAACCCTCTTTCTCTCCTCAACGATCTCAACACAGACACCCAAAATTTTTGCAACCTCTGCCGGCTGCATTTCGTCTATCGGAATCTCCGCATGTCCTACCTCCATCGGCATGATCAAAACCAACCTCTTATCAACTCCGGCTACCCTTCTATCTTCAAGTAGTTCTTTGAAGCTTATAGCTCCTCCAAATCTGTAGAAATCTATCTCTCTTTCCTTCATCTTAACGAGCGGAAAACTGACGGTTGTGTTCTCACTCAGCACGAATTCACCTTTTATGGCATAGTTTGGTGTAGCCTGGACTATCCTCTTCTCCAAAATTTCAAATTCGTCCAATGCGAGTTCGATCTTGTAAGACGGAACCTGAAGGGGTATGAATATATCGACATCGCTGTCTTTAGTTACGTCTCCCCTCGCTACCGAGCCGTAGAGGATGGGTTCTAGACCAAATTCATAGAGTCTCTGCATTACCTCTTTAGCCCTTTTTCTTTTCCGCCTTAGCAGTTTCCAATGTTCATCACTGTATATCACTTCCCTTCTGTCACCATATGTGGCCGTTTTACCCCTCATGCTCAATCGACTTTTCAATCCAATCCAAAAATTCTCTATTTCCTTCTTCAATTACGAACGAGCATATACATGGAATAGAATAGCTGTGAATCTTTTTGACTTCTTCTCTAAGCTCCTTGAACTTTTCGGCTTTTGTTTTAACTATCATCACAAATTCGTTGCACTCCTCGATCTTCCCTTTCCACCAGAAAAGAGATCGTATGGGAAATATATTTGCGCATGCTATGAGCTTCTTTTCAAGCAGATGTCGTGCAATCCTTCTAGCCTCATCCAAACTTTCACACGTTATGTACACGAATATGAACATGAGATTACTTCTACATAGAGTTTTTAATTATTTTTTCATTTTTTGAAAATTATAAATTTTAAAGATCAATATTTTTAATCCTCTCGATCGCCTCCTCTATAACCCCAACCTCTTTCGTCAGAGCGAATCTAACGAAACCTTCACCGTATTCACCAAACCCTATGCCGGGGGTGACGAGGATTCCAGCTTCATCTAGTAATTTCTTTGTAAATTCTATGCTCGTATAGCCATCGGGTATCTCACACCATACGTAAAACGTTGCCTTAGGTTTTTCAACGTTCAAACCGATTTCTCTCAGACCCTTAACTAAGACATCTCTTCTCTTTTGATAGATCTTGCAATTCTCTTCGATATATCTGTCGCTTCCGGTCAAAGCTGCAATGGCAGCCTCCTGCACGGCCTGAAAAACTCCGCTGTCAACGTTCGTCTTAACCCTAAGCAACCCCTTTAGGATGTCTGGATTACCGACCGCGAATCCTATCCTCCAGCCGGTCATGTTGTACGTCTTAGATAACGAGTTAAACTCTATGCAGACCTCGAAAGCATCATCCACCTCTAAAAAACTCTTAGCGCGGTAACCATCGAAGGTTATTTCTCCATAGGCGAAATCGTGGGCTAAGATTATTTCGTAATCCTTGCAGAAGTCCACGGCGGATTTTATAAATTCTCTCTCGGCAACGGCTGTCGTTGGATTGTTTGGATAGTTCAGAAACAGTATCTTAGCCTTCCTTGCGACATCGCTTGGTATCTCATCGAAGTTTGGTAAGAAATCGTTTTCCTTCTTAAGCGGAACCTTGTAAGGGATACCGTCGGCAAGCAGTGTTGAGGCGGAGTAAACTGGATATCCGGGATCAGGGACGAGCACGTAATCCCCGTCGTTAACGAATGCCAGTGGGAGATGTGCTATACCCTCTTTTGAACCGATGAGAGATATCACTTCCTTCTCCGGATCCAATTTAACCCCCTTCCTCCTTCTGTAGAACTCTGCAACCGCCTGCCTAAACGAAAGCATTCCCTCGTAACTTGGATATCTGTGATTTTCAGGCTTTTCTACAGCCTTTTGCATCGCCTCGACTATGTGCCTTGGTGTCGGAATGTCCGGATCACCGACACCAAAATCTATGACCTTAACTCCCTCCTTTTCCTTCCGTCTTTTCATTTCGTCGATTTCTGCGAAGAGGTAAGGTGGTAGCCTTCTCAGCCTCTCTGAGAGTTCAAACATGGAGCAAGATCGTATCGGATGTATATATTGCCATCGATTGATGGTGTGGAAATGGGAAATCTTAAGATGTAGAAAAAGTTTTTGAAGTCGAAGCCTCTAATATCTGTCCATAAATATATTATTCGAATGTTCTGAATTCTGTAGAGAATTCAAAGTATGTAAATTCTGTCAGTAGCTTAAATAATCAAGAAGAATCAATTAGCTTCTCTCCTCGATTGGGATATACTTCCTACTCTTTGGCCCTGTATAGAGCGCCCTTGGCCTCAGCAGTCTGTTGTTTTCATACTGCTCGATTATGTGTGCCGTCCATCCTGCAATCCTTCCAATCGCGAATATGGGTATGAAAAGATCGTCAGGAATTCCTAGCGTTGCGTATATGCATGCAGAATAAAAGTCGACGTTCGGCAGAAGCTTCTTATACTTGTAAACCGCCTGCTCAACAGCTTCGGCAATCTCGTACCACTTTGAATCCTTCTGCTCGGCGAGCATCTTAGCCAAAGCTTTAAGCTCAATAGTTCTTGGATCCATGACACCCTTGTAAACCCTATGCCCAAATCCCATTATCCTCTCCTTTCTCTTTAGCTTTTCCTTGACGTACTCCTCAGCCCTCCAAGGGACAGCTATTTCCCTGAACATCTCTATCACCTTCTGTGCCGCACCTCCATGCAACGGCCCCATCAGAGTTCCAGTTGCAGCAACTATGCATGCGTACATATCTGCAAGCGTCGAAGCAGCAACCCTCGCAGCGAAGGTTGAAGCGTTCAGCTCATGATCCGCATGCAGTATGAAGTCAAGATCCATGCATCTTGCCTCAAGCTCTGTTGGCTCCTTGCCATAAAGCATGTAGAGGAAGTTCTCAGCATGATCAAGCTCGTCGTTCGGATGTACCAAATTCTGTCCGGTTCTTATCCTGTGGTAGTAGGCTACTATTGTGGGGAACTTTGCTATCAAGCTTTTAGCCTTCTCTATGCTGTGTTCGTAGCTTCTGTAGTGTATGTACTTATCCATCGAACCCAGATAGGATACCGCAGTTCTGAGTACAACCATAGGATGTGTGAAAGGCGGGAGATGCGTAAGCAACCCGATGATCTGTGGAGGTAGCTCTCTCAGATCTTTAAGTTCCTCTTTGAAAGCCTCAAGTTCGCTCTTCGTCGGAAGTTCACCGAAAAGCAACAGGTAGGCTACCTCTTCGTAGCATGAATGCTTGGCCAGATCGTGAATGCTGTAACCTCTGTACTCCAATATAGCCTTTCCATCTTCAACATCCACCCTACTTATACTGCTCTTGCAAGCGATGACATCTTCCAAACCCTCTTTAAATATCATAAATCCCACCTCAAACTATCCTATACGAGGGATACTTCTCAAGTATCATACCCGAAACTACTATGGGCGGTTCCCTCATAGCTATTTCGATCGCCTTATCAAGCTTCCATTCCTTTTCGGCATATATCGTAAAAAGTTTATCTCCCGCTCTAACGTGCTGTCCACCCTTCTTATGCAATAAAATTCCAGCTCCCTTATCCTTAGGAGCTCCAGCAGCCCTCGCAACCTTCACAAGCCTGTGGTTATGTACCATTGCAACTGCCCCATCGATCGGAGCTACGACATCAAACGTTTTGTCTCCAATCGGAATATCATCTGACCTTACGTTCGGATCTCCACCCTGAGCCTCTACAATTTGTTTAAATTTCTCGAGAGTCTTTCCAGATCTAAATAACTCTTCGGCGTACGCGTAACCGTTCACTGCCTTTCCCGTCATCTCAAACAAAATTCCAGCGATTCCCAAAGCTTTTTCAATTAAGCTACGTGGCCCGCTCTTATTCTCCATAGTTTTTAATGCTTCCCAAGCCTCCAAAGCCGGGCCTATTGTCCTTCCAACTGGCTGACCTCCGTACGTTAGGGCACATGTGACGTTCAAACCCAGCCTTCTACTGAGTTCAACGAAATCGCTTGCAAGCAGTCTTCCGATCTCTATATTTGGAACCTTCGAGCCTGCTCCAACAGGGATGTCTATGACGATGTTCTTTGCGCCTATCGCACCTTTCTTAGCCATGACACTCGCCAAAAGCTGTGGGCGTGGGTCTATCGCCAAAGTGTACTCAACCCTGATGATCTTGTCGTCAGCTGGAGCTATGTTCGTTGCACCTCCCCAAGCTATGACACCTCCAACCCTTTCTGTTATCTCCTTTATCTCCTCAACACTGAGGTTTACATCCGCAAGGACTTCCATAGTATCTGCAGTTCCACTTGCAGAGGTTATAGCTCTGCTTGCAGTCTTTGGAATAAGCAGACCAGCTGCCGCAACCGTAGGAACTATTATCAACGAAATCTTGTTTCCGGGAACACCACCTATACTGTGCTTATCGACAACTATACCCTCATCGAACGTTAGAGTCTCTCCGGTTTCGATCATTGCCCTCGTAAGCCACTCAATCTCATCGAAATCCAGACCATGGATGTAGCTTGAAAGGATGAAGGCTGTTAATTCAACCTCCGTGAGCGCGTTGCTCACGATATCTCTAACGATCCTGTAGATCTCATCTTTGGTAAGCTTTCCGCCATCCAACTTCTTCCTTATGTATTCCACAGATGGCGGCTTTGGAACTGGAACTATCCTAACCTCGCTTCCCTCTTCAATATCACAAGCTTCAGCAACCTCGTAGCATATTCCAAGCTCTCCCCTCTCGATGAGACCCATCGCGATTTGAACTGTAGCGACGGTAGATTTTTTGGCGACGATTCTGACTCTGTCACCTTCAAGTAAACCCAACTCATCTGCATCAGCCTGATTCATGATAACTGCATCTTTACCTATCTTGATGGGGATTATCTTGGCTTTAAGTATCATAAATCCATGAAAAATTTTGAGGATTTTTAACGTTTTCTTTAACTTCGATGATCATGTCACAAATTTCCACCTTCAAGTTTAAATTTCCTTTTGACTTCCTTGGACTTCAGCATCTGAATTCCAAGCCTATCCACCACGTTCCTTATCATCGATTTGACCGCCGAGGTTGTGGACTTCTCATCGATGACGATGTATTCGGCGTTGCTGAGCTCAACAGCTTTGATCAGAATTTTCTCATTTAAGCCTTCAAACGTGTACTTCGCGAAGTTATGCCCAAACGTGAACGTCGTGCTTAGTATAATTTCGGTCTGTCTTGGAGCGTAATGGGTTCCACCGACTCCCACGGCTATCTGCCAGTTTGACCTTTCATCCCTGATAGCTTCAATCATGCTTTCAGCGACTATCCTTCCAGCCTCTTCATCCTTCCATTCCTCCTCAGTTGATCCGATCTCGTAGAAAGCTGAAGGTGTTGAGATCTCTGAAGGGCCGTGGTGGGTAACCTCCAACGTGAACTGAAATTCTGGCTTTCTATCGAGTCTCCTCATCAAAGCTAAGACGTAATTCTTAATCCTAATTGGTGAAGGCTTTGCTAGAGAGTAGGGTTTTCCGCCGTAGTCCGCTGTGGCTACATTTCCAGAAACGTGAACCGAGAATATCCTCCTCCTATCCTTGCTGCTGTGTCTCGATGCAAACAGAATCTCTTTGAAGTTCAATCCTAGCCTTTTGAGCCTTTCATCTAAATAGTCCGCATAGATGAGTCTTTCGTTGATCTCAATTATACCGATGTCCCCAGCTTCGTAAAGGATGTAATCTCCAATCTTTCTTCTATCTGGATCGAGCAGATCGATCAGATTTGACTTTATATTTTGGGAGGCAAGATCTTCAGTGCTGCAAACTATCAGATGCATGTTTGACGATCTGCAAATAGGTATAAATATTCGATGCAGTCGACATAGAACCTGATATAAATAAATAATAAAAAGTTAAAAATTAATTAATTAATATAAATTTGAACTACCAATTTGCCATCAAAGCGTAAGCCTTGCCGAGCTCCGTCAGCTTGATCCTGACGTTCTTGCCTTCCCTCTTCATCTCTACAAGACCGTCCTCTTCAAGTCCCTTGAGGTGATAGCTCATCCTCGCCCTCTGAGCCATGTACTTCTTCTGATCCTCCGTCTTACCCTCAAGCAGTTCGATCAACTTGTTTATTGATTCCACTTCCCCACCCTGCTCATCGATCGTCTTGATGATCGTAAGCTTATCGTCACTGATCTTCTTTAGCGGAGGAATGAGGATGTCGATAACCCTCTCGATCTTACCATCCGATGTCACGGCCATGTACAGCTTGCTCCCTGAAAGCTGCGCAGCTATGTAGCAGGCTATGCAGAGCTCTCTGGTTGTGTCCGAAGCGTTTATCAAGACTTCGTTTCCGTTCTTCAACTCCTCCTTTATAACCCTCAGAATGTCCAAAGCTGTTGCGTAGATTTCAGTCTTATTTACGAGTATCTTATTTACCTCCACAAGGACACTCAAGGTCTTTTCGATCTCTTCGGCGTTCTTATACACGTCTTCCCTGTCATCCTTACCCAGAACCAAGTAAACCTTCTGAATGGGTTTACCGCTCAATTTTGTACTTTCAAGTAGCACGTCCTTATTTAAACCGACCGGTAATACGTGTACCACCTTGTTCATATTGGTATTTAAATCGTTACAGTTAATAAATCTTTCTTTAGGTTCATGACTTAGTGAACTGGTAAATTTTAGCAGGTTACAAATATTAAAAATTAAAATAAAATTGATTGACTTTTTAATTTATGCAATTTGTTAGTATATTTCAAATGTCTCTATACCAGTTCTAGGCAATGATCGATGTATGTGTAAACTTAGGTTGATATTTGGTCTATTCAATTTACACTATATAAGGATATATTAGTCTTTTCATTTTTGCGAAAAATTTCCAGCAATCCGCAAAATAAATAATTTTTAATTACATATTAATTTATTAAAGATATTAAAAAATTAAAATTATTTTGAGATTCTATTATAATTCATAAACAAAAGCCTTTGGATAGAATTTATATACAATTTTGATGATTAAAATGATTATGATGAAAAGAATTGAGATCTACGTCGAAGGTGTCGTTCAGGGGGTTGGATTCAGATACTTTACGAAGAAGGTTGCAAGGGAGCTGGGTGTTAAGGGGTTCGTTAAGAATCTGCCCGACGGTAGGGTTTATATCGTAGCCGAGGGGGATGAGAATCAACTTGAAAAGTTTTTATCTGCCGTTAGGAGGGGTCCGTCGCTCGCGGTGGTTAGGAATGTACATGTGATTGAAAGGCCAGCTACCGGAGAATTTAACGATTTTGTTGTAGCTTATTGAAAGGTTTATCTTTCGCCCGCATTATCATTGAACATGCTTGCCAAGAGGATAATTCCATGCCTCGACGTTACGTTGGACAAGGATGGAGCTGTAGTTGTTAAGGGTGTGGAATTCGTAAATCTTAGAAGGGCTGGAGATCCTGTGGAATTGGCAAAGAGATACGATGAAGAAGGGGCGGATGAACTTGTATTTTTGGATATAACAGCCTCACCTCATGGAAGGGATATAATGG
>CAYMEG010000012.1:13824-17032 GCA_964389535.1 uncultured archaeon
GATGAACTTGTATTTTTGGATATAACAGCCTCACCTCATGGAAGGGATATAATGGTCGATGTCGTTGAAAGAACTGCGGAGCAGGTTTTTATTCCTTTCACGGTTGGAGGAGGCATCAAGACGATCGATGACATAGATAGAATTCTCTCAGCCGGAGCTGACAAGGTATCGATCAACACCGCTGCCGTGAAAAATCCCGAGTTCATCAGAGAGGCTTCAGACACCTTCGGTAGGCAATGCATCGTCGTTGCGATAGACTGCAGGAGAAACTTTGATCTGAGTAGGGGAGAACATATAATAACGTTGGAGGACGGTAGAAAGGCTTGGTATGAAGTTGTGATATATGGAGGTAGGCAACCAACTGGTATAGATGCCGTGAGTTGGGCTAAGAGGGTTGAAGAGCTTGGAGCAGGTGAAATCCTACTGACTTCGATGAACAGGGATGGGACGAAGTTGGGTTACGACATCCCGATAACGAGAGCCATAAGCGAGGCTGTAAACATCCCGGTTATAGCTTCGGGTGGAGCTGGCAAACCTGAACACTTCTATGAAGGTTTCGTTGAAGGAAAAGCCGATGCATGCTTGGCTGCGTCGATATTTCATTACCGTGAGATATCCATAGAGGAGATAAAGCTATATTTAAAGGAGAGAGGAATTCCGGTCAGGTTGTGAGTGAAGACATTTCAATTTATCGCCATAAGTTGGGTTAAGATTAAAAATTGGCACAAATAAACGTTTAAAAACAATTTATCCTAGTTATCTGCATGAGCATAAGAGAATTCCAGCAACTCATAAGGGAGCTGTATTACAAAAGGGATGCTAAGAGGGGAATCGAAAGGACAACCCTATGGATAGTTGAGGAGGTTGGTGAGCTTGCTGAGGCTGTTAGAAAGAACGATATCAAGGCGATTGGTGAGGAAATGGCGGATGTCTTTGCATGGCTCGTTAGTCTGGCAAATCTTTACGACATCGATTTGGAAGAAGAGGTAAAAAAGAAATATCCAGGCTATTGCATTAGGTGTGGCAAGAAGCCCTGTGAGTGTGATGAAGCATGAGATTTCTAATAGTAAGCGAGGATAACATCAAAAATGGAATAGTAACTGACAGATACTTCATATGGACTGAGAAGGTTCTCGAAGCTAAGGGTGTAAATCCTAGGGTCGTTGCAGAGGTTACAACATCGAGCTGGGGGATCTTTGCTGGATTGAACGATGTTCTCAAGCTCATGGAGGGTAAACCCGTCGACATCTATGCGATGCCAGAAGGTTGCCTCTTCTTTCCGCATGAACCCGTTTTGACTATCGTTGGGAGATATTTGGATTTTGCGAGGTTTGAGACTGCCCTGTTGGGTTTCATATGTCATTCGTCAGCAGTTGCAACCCAAGCCTTTAAGTTTAAGCTAGCCGCCGGGGATAAGAAGGTGTTCTCCTTTGGAACGAGGAGGATGCATCCGGCCTTAGCTGCTGTGATAGAGAGATCTGCCTACATAGGTGGAGTCGACGGAGTCAGCAACTACTCGGCGGAGAAGTATGTTGGTATAAAGAGTATGGGAACCATGCCCCATGCTCTGATAATATGCTTCGGTGATCAGGTGGAAGCTTGGAAGGCCTTCGATGAGATCGTGGATGAGGGAGTTCCCAGAACCATGCTCATCGATACTTACTTCGATGAGAAGACCGAGGCTATACTTGCGATCGAAAACGTTAGAAGGGTGAATGGGGTCAGATTGGATACACCGTCGTCGCGAAGGGGTAACTTCAGAAAGATAGTTGAGGAGGTTCGGTGGGAGTTGGATATAAGGGGTAGGAAGGATGTCAGGATATTCGTAAGCGGTGGAATAAGCCTTAAAGATGTTTTAAACCTTAGGGATATCGTAGATGCTTTTGGAGTTGGAACTTCGATAGCCGGAGCAAGGCCAATAGACTTCGCTCTGGATATAGTTGAGAGGGAAGGTAAATTCGTTGCCAAGAGGGGAAAGAGGGGTGGAATGAAGCAGGTTTATAGAGATTGGAACAGCTTGGAGGATGAGGTTAGATTGTTTAGAGATGACCCTCCTAAAGGTAAAGAACCTTTACTTCAGAAGGTTATGGAAAACGGTAAGATCGTAAGGGAGTCAGATTTGGAATCGGCGAGGAGTTTATCGTTAAGGCAGATGGATATCATCAGAAAACTCGGTATTGAGGATAGATTCTTGGAGGAGTGAGGTCGATGCACAACCATAAGGCTTAAATGAAGACGATTGATATAGAAATACGAGCGGGGGTTGCCGAGCCAGGCCAAAGGCGGGGGACTCAAGATCCCCTCCCGAAGGGGTTCGTGGGTTCAAATCCCACCCCCCGCATGAAGGTTTTATCACCTTCAAACTCCAATTACCACCGTTCTTGGTTGCATTTACTTCTGTGCCGTTTGTGTTTTTATTTGCAGTGTTGATATTAGCTAAGTTGTCCAACTGTTTAGGCAATCGTCATCGTACGATAAGAAGACGACAATCGTTTATGTTTATAAAGCTGTTGATAAGCTTATGAGGGAATAGACTCACGAGAACATTTGTCTATGATATCTGACAGTACAATGGTCATAACCGGTAGTTAGTCCGTTTTTATCTCAGTCAATAATTATAATTATTGATACTAGTTTCTTTTAGCAAGTCTTCCAGAGATTCGGAGTCTAAGGCTAGATACCTACCAGTTTTCAGGCCGTACTCGATCATCTTCTTATCGTTAGTCCAGATTGGGATGTTCAGCTTTAGAGCTAAAGCTATGAAAGGAGTATCTTTTTCATCGAACTGTTTAGCTATATTGTAAGCTTCTGGGATTTTATCCTCGTAAATTTCAGAGAGAATAACATGGATTAATGAAAAAGCTAAGAAAGATTCAAGTTCGAACTCTTTAGAATATCTTTATCAACTTATCTTTATTAAACTCTAACAATTGGGAAATAGAGGATTAAATTGTAATCTCTGATAATTTTGAAAGCTTTTGATTTATTTTCAGCTATTATAATTGTGAAAACTACATTACTATTGACGACTAATCTCATTTAATCAACCCTTTCTTGATGTATCTCTTCTTAATCTCTTTCCAAGTCTCTTCAAATTTCTTAAGATCCTCAAAATTTAATTCAATCCCAGACTTCAAAGCATCGAGAACAATCTTCTTGAATAATTCTCTACTCATCCCTTCAGCTATCCAAAACTTTATCTTCTCCT
>CAYMEG010000013.1:0-16830 GCA_964389535.1 uncultured archaeon
ATGACTCTATCTGGTAAAACAGCATAAATTTCAACATTTAATTTTTTAACCTCTGAGATCGATTCTTCTCTTAGTTTCTCATCTGTTATGCCAAAGGCTATTCTTAGTCTCCTTCCCGTTAATATTGGACTCTGAAGGATCTTGTCCCAAAGCCTTTTGATCTTCTTAAGCTTTCCGAGCATCCTCCTCTGATCGGTCTCGATCTCAACGAAGATTACCTCATCATCCTTAACTATCACAGCATCCGGCCTATAGCCAATCTTTGAGAGTTTCGTCTGCTCTGATTCTAAATAGCAAGTTCCACCATCCTTCATGAGCTCTTCGATAAGCTTAACCTTTGCAGAGTAGTGATCCAAACCTTCAGTGCTCTTCCTCCTAAAGCTTTCAAGTTCTCCAACTGCAATCCTGAGCTCTTCAATTGCTTTTTCAATAGATTTAATATTAACTAACTTGTTAACGTTCTCCAACCTTTCAACGATCTCTTCAAGCTCCTTTTTTACTCTTTCAACATCTCCCTGCATCTTCTCACGATCTTATCCAATTCAACCAAAGCCTGAATCGGAGTCAGATTGACGACATCGATGTTGGCGATCTCCCTCAAAAACGATGCAACACCTTCATCTAGCTCTGAACTTTGCTCGTTCAGCAACTCAAACGCTCTGTCTATAACATCATCCGGCAGATTTGCCATACTTGCAACCTTAATTCCATAGCTCTCGCTTGAAGCACCCCTCTTAATCTTCCTGTCAAATTCGATCTTTTCATCTTCTTCCTTGATTCCGAAGTGATAATTCTTTACTCCTTCAAGCCTGCTTTCGAGCGCGGATAGCTCGTGGTAATGTGTTGCAAAGAGGGTCTTCGCCCCTATTCTGTCGTGGATGTACTCTACGATTGCCCAAGCCAAACTTAATCCATCCTTTGTGCTCGTACTCTTTCCGACCTCATCCAGCAAGATCAAACTTCTGTTTGTGGCGTTTCTGAGTATCTTGGCTATCTCGTCCATCTCAACCATAAATGTGCTGTAGCCCTTCGTTATGTCGTCAACAGAGCCTATCCTCGTGAATATTCGATCGACAATACCTATCACAGCGTAGCTAGCTGGAACGAAGCTTCCGATCTGTGCGAGTATCGTGATCAAAGCAACCTGCCTTAGATACGTCGATTTGCCTGCCATATTGGGGCCAGTTATTATCAAAATCCTGCTCTTCTTATCGAGAGTTACATCGTTTGGTACGAATCTAGTAGTAAGCTCAACCGTAGGGTGTCTGCCATCCCTTACGATTATCGCATATTCCTCGTTGACCTTTGGACGGGTGTAGTTGTACAAAACTGCAACTTCGGCAAGGGAAGCTAAAACATCCAATTCAGCGATCTTGCTTGCGCAGTCCCTTATCCTCTCAACATGCTTCGCTACTTCGTTCCTTATACCTTCGAATATCTCGTACTCAAGCGACTTTATCTTCTCCTCGCAGGCCAGTATCTTCTCCTCCCTTTCTTCAAGCTCTGGGATCGTATACCTCTCAGCGTTGACGAGGGTTTGCTTCCTCTTGTAGTGTTTTGGCACCAACTTTATCTTCGATTTTGGAACTTCGATGTAGTATCCGAATACAGTGTTGTAACCAACCTTTAGACTTTCAATTCCAGTCTTCCTCCTTTCTCTTTCTTCTATCATCCTTATGAAGCTTTCATGTTCTCTCTTAAGATTCCTAAGCCTGTCGAGTTCTTCGCTGAATCCATCCTTGATTATCCCACCCTCCTTAACCGTAATGGGAGGATCATCTACTATCGCAGATTCTATCAGCTTGCAGATGTCATCGAGCGTGTCCAAGCCACCTATTATACTCTGAAGCTTCCTTGAAGTGAAATTGAATTGCTTGAGCTTTGAGACTGCTCTAAGAGAGTTCTTTAAGGCAACCAGATCCCTAGCATTTGCAGATTTGAAGTCGATTCTGCTCACGATCCTTTCCAAGTCATAAACGTCTCTCAGTATTTCCCGTATGTTTTGCCTAAGGAAAGATTTCTCCTTAAGCTCCTCAACAGCATCGAGCCTGCTTTCGATCTCGTCTATATCAAGCAGAGGTCTCTGAAGCCACTTCTTGAGTAATCTACTACCCATCGCTGTGACGGTTTTATCTAGAACCTCTATCAGCGTTCCCCTCCTGCTACCATCGATCATGTTCTTGAATATCTCCAAATTCCTGAGCGTAGTTGAATCCAAAACCATGTAATCCTGAGTTGAGTACTTTTGAAGTCTAAACTTAAGGGTTTTAAGCAGAAGAGCATCCTTAACGTAGCTGAGAACAGCCCCACAAGCTCTGATGGATGCATCACTCAGATCGAGGTCTCTTGCTTCCGGGATCGATTCTAAAATAGCTTTAGTATTTTCAAGCGAGAACTTCTCTTCCTCAACCCTATGAACGGTTTTAACGAGTTTTTTTATCTCTTCAGCAAACGATTTGTCGAAATCCTCAGGAATTATGCATTCAACCGGATTGAACTTTAAAATCTCGGCTATAACGTCATCTTTCGATGAGACCGTCGTTGTGAAAAACTCTCCAGTTGAGATGTCCAAAAACGCAAGCCCATAGCCTTCATCTTCAACAACGGCCATGAGGTAGTTGTTCTCCTTCGTAAGCAACTCCTCCTCGATCAAAGTCCCCGGAGTTATGACCCTGACTACCTCCCTCTTCACTAACCCCTTTGCCTTTGAAGGATCTTCAACCTGCTCGCATATCGCAACCTTATACCCTTTCTCGATCAGTCTCTTTATGTAGGGATAAACGGCATGATGAGGTACTCCGGCCATCGCATGCTTTTTATCCCTAGATGTCAAAACGATGCCCAACTCCTGAGATGCTATCTTCGCATCCTCATCGAACAGCTCGTAAAAGTCTCCTACCCTAAAGAAGAGTAGAGCATCCTTATACTTCTGCTTAATTCTATAGTACTGTTCCATCATCGGAGTTAGCTTTCTTTCCATTCAACTCAAGCGTTTGCCAAACGACTATATAAAGCCTCCATCGAAAAGCAATTTATTTCATTAAATCTAAATTTGAATTGTGCCCCGGAGAAAGAAGTGCAGATGGGTCTCACTTGAACTACCGAACAAAATTGAAGGAGAAATAGAGATTACCGCAGATGAACTCGAAGCTATAAGGCTTGCGGATGTTGAGGGACTTAGCCAAATAGAGGCAGCCGAACTTATGGGTATATCGCAACCGACATTCCATAGAATCCTGAAGGAGGCCAGAAGAAAGGTAGGAAGAGCTCTGATTGAGGGGCTTAAGATTAGAGTGGTCGGAGGTGATCACATCATGAGGAGGTTTAGATGCTTTGATTGTGGGCACGAGTGGGAAGAGCCTTTTGGAACCGGAAGACCTGAAGCTTGTCCGAAGTGCGGAAGTCCGAACTTCTGTAGGGTCGATGCTGGCAGAGGAAGGGGAAGAGGTAGAGGCGGTGGAGGTGGAAGAGGGAGAGGATGGCGCGGAGGAAGAGGGAACCTATGAGGGTGTTAAGATTTAAATATTCGAGACAGACCTTAAGGCATGTTTAAGAGGATTCTATTTGCAACCGACTTTTCAGAGCCAAATTTGAAAGTATTGGAATATCTCCCCCAATTTCGTGAATTGGGCGTTGAAGAAGTTGTTGTCGTTAGGGTGATCAATTTAAACAGACTCATAGGTGCCGCTGGCGGGGTAAACATAAACGAGTACATTGAGATGTGCCAGAAGGAAGCTGAATCAAAGCTGGTTGAGTTGATCAGCAGAATTGAAAGCTTTGGTTTAAAGGCTAAGCCGGTGATTCCAGTCCCGGCTGGGGATCCGGTAAATGAGATCATTAAAGCGGCAAAGCAGAACGATGCAAAACTTATTCTGATGGGTTCAAGGGGAAGAGGTCTGATCAAGGAGATTCTGCTGGGTAGCGTTTCTGAGGGTGTCGTAAGAAAATCAGACATACCCGTGATGGTAATAAAGCATGAGACAGATGTGAAGAGGCTGTTCGACAGAATTATATATGCTCACGATCTTAGGGAACATTCTGAAAGGGTTATGAAATACGTAAAATTCGTAGCAGATAAGATTGATAGTGAAATAGTCCTCGTTCATGTCGTTGAGAAGGAGGAGAGACTGATTGAAGATGAGCTAAAGGCAATTGAGGAAGAATTGAGCGGATTCAAATTTAAAACGATAATCAGATATGGAACCCCACATAAGGAAATCCTAAGGGTTTGTGATGAGGAATCGGCAACGTCGATATTCATAGGAGGGGGAATACCCGAAACTGTAGCTGAGAAGCTTTTGGGAAGTACTGCAGATGCCATTTTAAGGTATTCGAAGGTTCCGGTTTTCGTCGCCAAGTCTTAACATTTTTATTATCAGCTGTTCTAAATCTATCGGATGACCGTTAAAGATCTTATTGAAGAGATCGAGAAAGCCACAAAGACTGCAGTTGAGAATAGGCACAGGTTTTTGGTGATGATATGTTCCGGGGAGGTAGATGACAGAATATTCAGGCTTGCAAAGAGGGTTTACAGAAGGTACACCAAGGTTAAATCTGAGCTTAAGAAGGAGGATGAAGAGAGGGAGATGCTAATCGCTGGAAGATCTTCATTTTTGGAGAAGGCCCAGAAGTTTTTTTCCGGTAAATTTGTTCATTATAAGGAATCTCATACCGTTTTGGGTGAAACGTATTCTTCACTTTTGATCGATTTCACCGAAGGATTCCATCCGAACGATTTGGGTATCATAGTTGAGACGATTGCGGAGGGAGGAATAATAATCGCCCTCTCACCTCCGATTCACGCATGGAACAACCTCATTAGCAGATGGCATGAGGAGCTCGTTAGCGAGCCATACAGCGTTGAGGATGTCATCCCTAGATTTTACAGACGTTTCATAAGGAGAACTGTCGATGCCGAAGGGATAATAATCTTCGATGCAGATAAGAGGGAAATCATAAAGGGGTACGAGTTCAAGAAGGTTGAAGAATCTAGAGAGGAAATAAAGTTGCCTGAAGAGGAGAAGGAAATCAACAAGAAACTCTACAAGCTCTGTGCTACACAGGATCAGGTTAGAGTTCTTGAAGTCTTTGAACACTTCTTCGACAGAAAGAGGAATAGGAAAGCTGTGGTAATCACAGCTGACAGAGGTAGGGGAAAGACTGCTGTTTTGGGAATAGTTACTCCCTATCTGATATGGCGAATGTATAAGGTGTTAAAGAGGCCAGTTAGGATAATGGTCGTCGCTCCAACACCCTATGCAGTTCAAACTTACTTCAAGTTCCTCAAGAAAGGTTTAGTTAGATACGGAATAAACTTCAAGGTTAAGGAGTCGAATGGGTTAATCACCGTGGTCAACAGCAAGTTCGCAAGGGTTGAATACGTAGTTCCGAGGAGGGCAATGGTAGAAAAGGATTTAGCCGATATAGTCATTGTAGACGAAGCTGCCGGGATCGATGTCCCGGTTTTGTGGAAGATATCCAAGGGTATGAAGTACATAATATTCTCTTCAACGATCCACGGTTATGAAGGGGCTGGAAGGGGATTCAGCATAAGATTTCTGAGAAGGCTTGAGAAGGATGAGACGATAGAGATCGAAAAGATACACCTGACGGAGCCGATCAGGTATGGAAAGGGAGATCCGATTGAGAAGTGGCTATATGATGTTTTACTTTTGGATGCCCAGCCCGCGGAGCTTACGGAGGAAGATGTAAACGCCATAAGGGAAGGTAAGCTCGAGTTCGAACAGATAGATAAGGACAAGCTGTTTGGAAACGAGAAGTTGCTTCGAGAGTTCTTTGGTATCTACGTTTTAGCCCACTACAGAAACCGTCCATCGGATATAGTTATCCTAGCGGACATGCCGAATCATCTTGCCTTCAGGGTTTCTGTGAATGGGAAAACTGTCTGCTCATTGCACGTTGCTGTGGAAGGTAGGATGGACGATGAAACCATAAAGAAGATGTCAGAGGGTTACAAGCCAAGGGGACAGATAATACCAGATCTAATTCTTAAGCATTACTGGGATTACGATTTTCCGAAGTTGATTGGAGTAAGAATCGTAAGGATCGCAACACATCCTTCGGTTATGAATATGGGCATCGGCAGCTTTGCTTTGCAGAAGATCGTTGAGTGGGCTCAAGCGAGAGATATGGATTGGGTTGGTTCTGGCTTTGGAGTCTCACCGGAGTTGATGAGATTCTGGATCAAAAACGGATTTTACCCAGTTCACATAACTCCACAGAGGAATGAGGTTTCGGGAGAACATACCCTCGTAGTAATTCGCCCCCTAAAACCCCATATATACAGCAAAATCGAGGAGATAAATGCTGACTTTACAAGGAGACTGATCGAATATCTGAGCGATGAACTGAGTGACCTCGAAACAGAAACCGCAGTTGGTTTGCTAAGAAGTCTGATGAGGGATGCAAACATACCAAAGCCGGAATTTGGAAAGGTCGAAAGAAAGAGGATCAAGAAGTACTTCCACGGGATGAGTCTCTACGAATACGTCTCCGATGTTATAAGACCTCTCGTCAGATATTACTACTCAAGAACGGATAGGATCGATCTGAGCGATGAAGAGGAGATTTTGGTTGTTGGCAAGTGTCTGCAACTGAGGTCATGGAGAGATTTTGGAGAAAGTTTTAAAGTGTATAAAGCTCTGCTTAAGGCTTTGAAGAAGATATGGGACTGGTTTAGTGGAGATGAAGGATCTTAACAGATAGATCAGCATTTCGCTGCTAGATCGTTCTTTTCTCAGCTATGTCTATAACCGTCACCAATTTTATAAGAATGGCTGAGAGTTCATGCATGATAACGGCTGTTGAAGGTGTGAAGTGTTACGGGATCAAAGAGGGAAAGTACGGTTTGGGAGTAGTAGTTTGCAAGGGTAAGGTTGCCGGAGTTTTTACTAAAAACAGATTTAAAGCGGCACCAGTTATAGTTACCCAAGAACATGTAAAGAGTGGTGAGATCGAAGGTATAATAGTAAACAGTGGAAACGCTAACGCCTTTACCGGAGAAGAGGGTTTAAAGAACGCTAAGAAGATGGCCGAGCTTTTGGCCAGAAAGTTGGGCGTTCCAACTCATAAGATCGCTGTAGCTTCAACAGGTGTGATAGGTGTTCAACTGGACATGGATTGGATCAAAAGGAAGTTTGAAGATGTTTTTTCAAAACTTGGAACGAGCAGGGAGCATGCTCTAAGCTTCGCCAGAGCGATCATGACCACTGACTCCTTTCCAAAGGAGTGCCTGATTGAGACCAATGGATTTAAAATAGCTGGAGTTGCGAAAGGCGCGGGCATGATAGCACCGAATATGGCCACGATGCTAGCATTTATATTCACCGATGCAGATTTTGAGCCAGATGAACTCCAAGAGATGCTGAGAAAAGCCGTAAACAAATCTTTCAACGTCACGGTTGTAGATGGTGATACCTCAACAAACGATATGGTTCTACTCGTTGCCATGGGAAAAAAGAGGGTTAATAAGAAGCTCTTTGAGCAAAAACTTACTGAGTTGTGCATTAATCTTGCAAAGATGATCGCTAGGGATGGTGAGGGGGCAACGAAATTTATGGAAGTTGTTGTTGAAGGTGCAAAGAGTGATGAAGAAGCTTTCAAAGCAGCAAAGACTGTAGCTTCCTCCCTGCTCGTAAAGACCGCATTATTTGGAAATGATCCAAACTGGGGTAGGATAATAGCCGCATTGGGATACTCCGGAATTGAGGTAAGCGAGAACCTTGATCTATCGATCAAAGGATTTAAAGATGGCAAAAGCGTTGGCGTAGTTGAACTCGTAAGGGATGGTGAGTCTATGCGTAGTGAAGAGAAGGCCAAGGAGCTCATAAAGAAAAGTGATGAAATTCTGTTCAAGATCAACCTTAAGGTTGGAAACGGGAAAGGATACGCCTTCGGATGTGATCTAAGCTACGATTACGTCAGGATAAATTCAGAGTATACAACTTAGTACCTACATATGTTTCTACACATATTACATCATAAAAATTTTTAAATATTTTTAAGCGGTATCTTAGATGAGGTGTAACACATGCAGAGTGCGATCGCACCGACGCATCATTGCGAAATTGAGAGGATCTTTAAAATGCCACTTGCGGATGCGATAAGATATGCAGAAAGGATTCCACGAGATAATGATGTGAGAAGGTTTAGGTTCATCGATGAAAGGGCATTTGTGAAGTTTATTTCGATACTGAGGGTTGTCAAATTGCCAGCGTTTAAAGTAGATGCATCCTCCACAACAAGCTATTACATCGTACATGGTAAGGACGACTACGGAGAGGTTGTAGCATTTTTCAGAGGAAACTCAAATCCCAGCCAGTCTGTATTTATCGAAACAGCACTCAGAATGTTGGGTATCACGCTGAAAACGTGCAGTGGTGACTACCTGCTGGATCTACTTAAACTGTAACCTTTAAAACACGAATCGATTCCCAATAGGTATGCATTTCGATTTAAATGTCGGAAGGAATTTCGTCCGAATTTACGCTGAAAACGTTGTTGTAATCTGCCATGGCTTGCCTTATAAGCCTTTATCTGTGATAGCAAAAGGCTACGATAGGCTTGCAGAGTTGTTCGCTAAAAAAGGTTTGAATTCCGTGATTTTTGACTTTTCTGGAACCGGTTTGAGTAAGGGATCTTTCAGCGTCTCAAGTTGGGTCGAAGATCTCATAAATTTGGTTGAAAGATTTAAGTCGGTTCATCTGGTTGGTTTTAGCTTAGGTGGAGTACCGGCTGTTTATTCCGCTCAGTTGGACAACGTTAAAACGTTGACACTTGTTGCGGTTCCATGCAGCTTTGACATGCTCAGAGAGGATCTGCTCATTCAGGCACATGCAAACGCAAAGCTTAGAGGTAGCTTAAAAGGGATCGGGGAGCTTGATGAATTTTTGGAGAGATTCAGAAAGGATATGGAGGAGTTCGAGCCAAAGAAATGGATTGAAGAGATTAAAAAGCCGATCCTATTCGTCCATGGAACGGATGACGATGTTGTTCCATTTGAAAGCAGCAAAATCATGTTTGAAATTGCAAAAGAGCCGAAGTTCTTCGTTAAGGTGATTGGAGGTCATCACAGGCTTAGAGAATATCCTAAGGTTATGGATACGATTGCAGATTGGATCGCAACACGATATGCAAGGGGAAAGTTTGAGGGAAAGATCCTGGAGGTATCTCCATAAATCTAAGTTAATTCATCTTCGCAGAGGAAAAACTTCTAACCCCAGAGTGTATCCACCTCCTTTATCGGCTTTCCGGCTTTGGTGGCTGGAGCTAAATAATCTATAAACTTTCCAACGGGAATACCGTATAGCTTAAATGTAACCTTTATCGGTGAAAGGATCGCATCCTCATCAGCGAAGTTCACCTTGGAAACGTAAGCTGTCTGCTTGTTGAGATAGATCGTTATTTCATTTCCGCTCCTCCCTCTAAATAGTTCTGTCCTTGCAGTATCAAGAATCCTCTGCCTTCTGAGTAGATCCCTGAGTTTCTTCAAGTCCCAAGCCTTTGCTTTGAGCTTTCCATCTTTGATTTCGATCTCAGCATCCGGAAACAGATTCTTAACTGCCTGAATAACTTTACTTACATCCTCAGTCGGATGGACATAGGTTTCGATCTCGATCTCAACGTTCTTCGCCAACTGTGCAAGGATATCCCTGATCTTCTCCTTAAACTCCTCCAAGCCCGACGTGTTCTCAATGGTGAAGTTTGCCATCTTTATCGCCTCACCCATGTTCCACGAGAGCTCTCTTTCATCTCTCTTCTTTAAATCTTCAATCGTAGTTATATCATCACTTCTCCTCCTCTTTAAAGCTCTCTGAAATCGAATTTCAAGAGGGGCTTCGATGTTTATGAGGATAAAATCATCGCCAAACTCCTTCTTAAACCTCTCAACCTCGGCAAGACTTCTGATTCCGTCCACAACGACCACGCCGATGTCCATCCCCTTTTCCCTGATCATCGGGATGCATCTCTTGGCTATGGCGTCCATTCCTTCCTTCCGCCTCAACTCTTCGGCGATCTTTCCGAGATTCTCATCCTTCTGCGGCAATCCTCTCCTTTTTGCCTCCCCTCTAACGACATCACCCATGCAAATTACTGGGATTCCCATCTCCTCAGCAACCTTAGCGGCAGTGCTTTTACCACTCAAAGGTAAACCCACAAACGCGATTACTCTCATATGGTAAAGTCGCCCAAGTCTGTATTTGTCTTCTTCTGTGGTTAGATTGAGGATGCCGCAATGGTCAGCAGCAAAACCATCATCACAAACAGAACTACATAGACGATACTTGTGAAGAAGTAAGCTATGCTCACGAATCTTAACAACAACATCTTTTCATCCTTGCTGAGAACCTGAAACTTCAGAGTCTTGTAGTTCGATTCGAACTCATCGTCACCGATGTACCTGATCTCAAGTCTATGTTTACCTTTCGATGGAGCTATGAACGAAAAGCTAAAACCCTCTCTATCCACCAAAAACTTTCCCATATCCCTTCCGTCCAACACTATCTTCAGCAAACCTCCCAAAGGTTTCCAAGTTCTCTCCGAGTGATCGTAGTACATGACCCTTCCATTGACGGTTATCAACTCCCTTTCAGATATGATACCACTTACGTTTCCGACGAAATGAGCTACAACCTTTGTTCTTATCTTTTTGGGCGTTTTTACAATTCCAACTATAAATAAACATACCATGAGAAGTTTTAACTTCGTTCCCAATGCGATCATCAGTAACTCTCGATTACAAAAGATATTTCACTTCCGGTCAAAGTTTGATCCTAACCCAAACCTGAGCTCCCTTCGGGATCTTGACCTCTATTGGCCTTTCAAACATCACAGCATCCTTAAAAACCCAAACAAAGAGTTTACAATTTCTAGCATAATTCTTCAATTCTTCATAGCTGACCTTATGCTTATCTGAGTGTTCAGCAAGTTCTTCAGCTGTAAAAGGTCCAAGAACATCCACAAGCTTAACCTTTCCCAAAATCTTACCGTTTGAGATTATGTAGATATCACCTCTAACGTTCGTTCTCCTCCTTCTAATTTCCCATATCTTCTCCCCCTTAACTATTAGGGATGCGTAAGGTTCTCTGACTATAAGTCCTCTCATGATCATTTATGATTAAGCTGGGCTTTTCTAATGATCGCCTATTGATAAACGGCAATTTAAAATAAAGATGTTATCGAGATTACTAGAGATGATCGGCAGGATCGTTGCAAGAGAGATACCGAAATTCAAGCACCGCTGGTTCGGAATCCTCGACGTCGAAATCGATGGAGGGATATATACGGTTTATACGGCTGGAGTTGCGAAGTGGCTATTTGAGGAGGATAAGGTCGAATTAGTTGTAAAATCGAAACCAAAAGAGGTCAAAGGCTCTCTAGTTTTGTTCTTCGACGATTATGAACTTTACCGATTCTACGGTAAGGAGAAAGTTAAGGTTTGGCCTTACTGGTCTAAAGAGGTCAGATCCCCTAGATACAGTCCGTTTGGGAACGTTCTCTATGAGTATCGGATTAAGGCGAGAGAGGCTGTGTTTGAATCTGATTTCGAAGCGATTGCAGAATTGGAGCAGTACCATTATGCCTCGGAAAAGGAGAAAATCGCCTTATGGCGTTGTGACAGCTGTGAGGAGATGTTTGAAGCTAACGTAAAGCAGAATTGTCCGAATTGTGGGAGCGATGACGTACACATAGTTGAGATCAAAGGTTCAACCCCAGCATCGAGATTTCTCATCCTTGAATTGCTCGATAGGGCAGAATTCGAACCACGAATAGTAGCTTACGTTAGGGTCGATCCCCCGATTCCTCTAATGCATCGAAGGTTACCGAATGGTAAGATCGTCAAAAATATCAGAGAAAAGATCTTCCCATACAGCTGGTTCCATCCAGTTTACAGCCCGGAGTTGGTGATGAAACAGCTTTTCAATGAGCTTAGGCAGAAGTTCAGTAAGAAGGTTGCTAGGCACAAGCTTTGGGACGTTGCCATATGGGAAGCTATGAGAAGGAGTAACACAGCTTGTGCGAGGATAGCGAGAGTTGTAGTTCATCCAGATTACAGATCGGACGGCTTGGGTGTTTTGGCTGTGAAGCTTGCAATAGAATGGATAGCCGAAAGGAGAATTCCCGAAATGAAGAAGAGAAAGCATTTAGTGGAAACTATAGCACAGATGGCCAGATTCAATCCATTCTTTGAGAAGGTTGGATTCAAGTACGTATGGGATACTGCCTCTGGCAGACCTGTTCTATATTACCCCCTAACCGAGCAGGCTGAAATTTATCTGCAGAAGTTTTTCGAGCAAGATGAAATTGCAAAGGAACATAAGGGAAGGTTGTGTATATCTAGATACGGCAAGGTTGAAATGCTAAAGGGGCCTATAATCTTTAGAAACGTTTCAAAGGTCTTCGAAAGTCATTTGGACATATCAAAGCTTGAGAAGGAAGTCCAGGAGCTTCTCTCAGCATTTGGAGTTAAGCATAGAGTTATAGAGAGGCAGGTGATTAGGAACGCTACCTTTGAGATTAAGCCGGGAGAAGTCATAGTAGTTGTGGGAGCAAGTGGAGCAGGAAAGACTACCCTTCTTAGACTGATCTTGGGCGCCGTAGCTGGGTTAGATGGGGAACAATTCAAGCCTACCTCCGGCGAGATCCAAGCTCCAAAGGCAAAGGTTGGAGTTCTAATACCACAGGAATTTGAGCCTGAGTTTGGAGAGGAAAGTATCCTTGAGCATATCTACACCAAGTCTAAGGATATGCACGTAGCTGTTGAGATACTTAACAAAGCGGGACTTTCTGATGCTGTTTTGTACAGAGCCAAGTACTGGGAGCTCTCAACCGGACAGAAGGAAAGGGCTAAGCTGGCTTCGATCTTGGCTGAGAAACCAAGCCTGATATTGATCGATGAATTCGCATCACACTTGGATAGCTTAACGGCGATGAGAGTTGCAAGGAAAATCGGAGAAATAGTCAGGCAAGCCGGAATTACGCTTGTAGCCGTAACGCATAGAAGGGAGGTCATAGATGCGCTTGAGCCAGATAAGATAATCTACGTTGGATACGGGATAACGAAGGTTGAAGAGAGATCTACCCGGTAGTTAACGCGGTCTTTCATCGAAAGCAAACGCTCACTCAAGACCGCTGACCCTACCGGGAACTGTGCCATGTCGGGGTTGCCCCGGATTCATCGACGGCATATACCTAACTCCTCCGGGGACCAATCGACATGGCTTTTGTAACCCCAAGATCGCAGGGGGCTTCATCGAACGGCTACGCCTCCTCCACCCCCTCCCCGACTTGGGGCTACTGTTATAATCTTCTTCAGATTATTTTAACATTGTGGAACTGTGAGCAAATATACATTGTAGTAAATTAAAATCCAAAATATTAAATTTATTTGTTCAAAAAAACAGTCAAAATTTTATTCAACAATGTTACCTAAAAATTGATGAATCAAAGCCTTCGAAGTATACTTAAAGAATTGGGATTACCCAATAGATTTGAAATTATACGTATTTTATCTTCCCAACAGGCGAACCTCTCTCAAATTTACAATTACGTTACGAATACAGGTACGAAGATGTCCATATCCGGAGTTTCAAGGTGTATAAACTCACTAGTTAACTTAGATTTGGTTGATAAGACCGATGAAGGGGGATACGGCATAACGGGACTGGGTCTATTGATGCTCGATATAATCTCCAAACTGAATAAAATATTTACATATAAGGACGATTTGGTGGATGCCGTAGAGTTCATGGAGACCGTTCCAGCAGAGTTTAAGCTTGGTCTTGCAAATCTGACAAAGGCCGAAGTTGAGAGCGACATTTACATAGCAACCAAGAGGGTAATTGACGAGATATCAAAGGCTAGAATGTGGTGTAAATACGTATGTAGATTCGTTGAGTGCGGTATATTTAGGATGCTTATAAGGAACTATCTAAGGGGCGTTAGAGACAAGATGATATCATCAACCGACACCCTTAACGATCGACTTGAGTTGCTAATTAAAGCTATCAGATTGGAGGGATTATCGAAGGATGAAATCGATGCGATTAAGGATAAGATCGAGATAAGGGTACTCGATCTACCGTTTCAACTCGGAATAATCGATGGAAGAATTGCATTTTTCCAAATACTAAAGCCTTACAAGAACACTCCGACCTACATATCCACCGATAGAGATTTCGTAGATTGGGCAAACAAGTTGTTCGATCACTTTTGGGATATTGCGAAACCTGTCAGGATCCCATTTGAAAGAGCTTTAAAGAGTTAATTTGTAGAATAACGCTTTCCTTTTCAGTATCTTACTGAAGACTTCTTTTTCAGATTTTGAAGAGGCTAAGATCGAGATCACTGGTTCTTCTTTCTCTATCGTTTCCCCAACGTTTGGGATATCTGCAAAAAACGCATTTCCTGTTAAATTAGATCTTACGTAGATCCTTCTATCTGAGAACAGAATTGCTCTACAAGCAAACCTTCTAGGCTTTGCTATTTCAAAGTTTTTACCTTCGCAAGCTTTAACGTGCAAATAGAATAGATTTATATCACAACTCCATTCTATCGAATCCAAAGAACCCTGAAATCTCGGATTCAATTCTAAGACGTAAGGTTTATCTGCGAGGATAAAATCGACCCCAACGGAACCTACAACATCAAAGAGTTCGGCAACGTCAATTGCCGTCCTTATAAGCATATCTCTCCGATCTTTGCTGAGGATCAGAGGCGTTAGATTTCCACAGTAGACGAAATCTCTTACGTTCATTTTCTCCCAACCTACGAGAATCCTATTAACTGTTACCGGCTTAATATCCCTGCTATCGATTGCAAGTAAAGAAACCGAGCATGGTAATCCCCTAACGTACCTCTGACACAGGTATCCATCGGGTGGATCGGCTTTATCCTTGACCAGATGAACACCCAAACCACCACCACCTCTTATCGGCTTTAGAATACATGGTGGATCGTTTATTATCTCTGGGAAGGGAATTCCAGCCTTTTCAAGCGTTCTGTAAAACTTCAGCTTGTTCGTAATAGATCTTGCAACCTTTGGATTCGTTCCCAACACCTCGGATCTAACTGGCAAATCCTCACAACCCGATGCTAGAACAACTTTAGCATTCAAATCCTCAGCAATTCCATCGACTATCCTTGCAATTTCTTTGTTCCTTACACTTTCAACTTTCTTCGCTTTCGCATACAGCTTTAGATCTGCATCCACATACTTCGTTATCGCAAAAACTTCATATCCAGCTTTTCTCGCCGATTCAGCCACATTTCTAACGTTATGTCCGACAATAACGACTCTACGTACGTTCATAGGTCTAAAACTAGCATTTGCACGCTCAATTCCTAAGGTTATCGTAACCTCTTAAGACTTACCGAAACGATTCGCTATAAACTCGTAAGCTGAATAGGCAGCTACAGCTCCATCGCCACAGGCTGTAACAACCTGCTTCAGTGGATTATCACAGCAATCTCCAGCAGCGAAAACACCCTCAACATTTGTAGCCTGTCTCTTATCAACCTTTATGTACCCATAGGTGTCCAGCTTAACACCCAACTTTAAGGCTATTTCAGTCTGAGGCTGAATACCGATGGCTATGAATACACCGTCAACATCTATACTCTTGACATCACCGGTCTTAACGTCTTTGATTATTATCCTCTCAACCTTAGATTTTCCCTCGATCTTCTCGACAACAGAATTCCATATCACTGGTATATTTTTGTCGAAGAACTGCTTCTGGAGAGCCTCATCCGCTCTAAATTTGTTTCTCCTATGGACTACGATTACGTCACAACCCAAATCCTTAAGATAAATGGCATCGGCCAAGGCTGTATTTCCTCCACCTATGACCGCAACCTTCTTCCCCTTAAAGAAAAATCCATCACAAACTGCACAGTAGCTGACACCCCTGCCAACGAACTCTTTCTCACCTTCTATACCAAGCTCCCTGTGCTTTCCGCCAGTTGCAATGATAACCGCCTTAGCTTTATACTCACCAGAGTCCGTTTTTATAATGAACAGTTCTCCATCCTTTCTGATGTCCTCAACCCTCTCAAGTCTGTGCTCTGCCCCGAACTTCATCGCCTGATCTTTCATCTTTGAAATCAAATCCAAACCCGTCCCCTCATATCCCGGATAGTTCTCGATGAATGGAACTATAGCAAGCTGCGAAACCCTTGTGGGATCCTCAAAAACGACTGTTTTCAAGCCATATCTCGCAGAATATATGGCTGCTGTGAGCCCAGCCGGGCCAGCACCGATGATCGCGACATCAAACTCCATGATGATATTAGGCCTAGCTCAAAACAAATAGTTTGCTAAAATTCAAGATGATACCGATAAATCGTCACATCTCGGTGAATGCTATCAACAGCTCAAGCAATCTCGTTCTCCTTCCATTCGGTGTTACCAATCTGTATAAAACAAAATCATCAATGTAATCTCTCCACTCGATGTTCAAATCCTTGCAAACCGACTTAAAATCCCTACAATCCTTCAGCTTCTCGATTATCTTGAATGCTTTCTCTCCGATCAATCCATTGAAAAATTCCTTCAGCCATTTTCTGCCTATCTTCCTGACGAGTTGCTCGCCATCCTTCGTAAGCTTGTAATACGTGTGGTGCTTTCTGACTTCAAACGCCCTCTTAAATTTCGCCTTGCTACGCTTTATTGCCGAGCCAGAGTCTCTTTCGATCAAACCAGCTTTGATCAGATCCTTGATACAGGAGTTTATCAGATTCAGATCTATGCAACTCATCTTTGCAATCATCTTAGCGTAATCGACCTTAGCCCTCTTGAGATGTAGAAGG